>JBFEYJ010000001.1:0-65606 GCA_041562215.1 Thiohalomonadaceae bacterium
ACTAATTGTGGCGCTGATTTATATGAGGTTATTGAACAGGCAAAAAACAACAAAGTAAGTTTCAGGTACTGCCCACAGTGCGGTAGCCAGGTTGATATATCAGCATGAATATAACCATACAAGACGCTTCATCCGACCCTGAAATTTGCGGCAGGGGCCTCCCCTAGTTTTGCACACACCTAACCAATAATTTGTTAGATGTGTGAAATAGCTAAAAAAAATCAAGTTGATTTTCATGATAATTCATTCAAGGTAACTGCTGTTGAATTGGGGCCTTGCCTGGCGTACAGGCTCAAGATGTAGCAAAAGTGCGCGGTATCCAGCTGTCAGGCCTTACCGTTGGAAGAAAGAATATCGAGACGGTGTTATTAAAAAGCCAACCAAGGTGCGCCCGGCGGCAACCCCCTACTGTTATAACTCCATTTATCCCTCAGACCGTCTCAAGATATTTATGCACGAGACTTACCGCCACGGCACCCTGCCCCACTGCTGAGGCTACCCGCCGAATCACGCCGTGCCGGACATCGCCTGCAGCGAAGATCCCCGGCACACTGGTTTCCAACAGAAATGGATCACGTTTCAGTTTCCAGTTTTGAGGTCTACGACCATTACGGATCAGGTCCTGACCGGTATAGATGAATCCGGCCTCATCCCGCTCGACGAGGTTACCGAGAAAACCTGTGCCGGGAACGGCACCGATAAAAATGAAAATCGCATCAGCGGGTACGGTTTCACTATGGTCGGTCTTGTTGTTCTTGATCGTAATAGTCTCAAGATGCTCGTTACCGTCCACGGCTGCAACTTCCGTGTTCAACATCACCTTAATATTTTCAGTGCCGTCGATCTGCTCGATGAGGTATTGGGACATAGTGTTCTGCAGTGTATCTCGACGGAATAATATACAGACCTCACTGGCGAAACGTGACAGATACATCGCCCCCTGCCCTGCCGAATTAGCACCGCCAACGACGTAGACTCGTTTCCCCCTATAGTTTGTCGCTTCGGAAGCCGCCGCACCGTAGTACACCGAGCCACCGATAAAGGGCTTGATTCCGGGTACATCGAGCTGACGGACCTCGACGCCGGTTGAGATCAGGAGCGCATGACAGCTCAACTCGCTGCCATCGCTTAGCGTCACATAGCGGTAGGGATCTTCTCTACGCACCCCCGTCACTTGCCGGGCGGTCACCATCTCGGCGCCAAGACGCTGTGCCTGGCTCATTGCGCGTCGCGCCAGGTCAGCACCGCTGATCCCCTGCGGGAAACCCAGATAGTTTTCGATGCGCGAGCTTGTTCCGGCCTGCCCTCCGGCAGCTTCCCGCTCGATCACGATGGTTCGCAGTCCCTCGGAGGCGCCATACACGGCACCGGCCAGTCCGGCGGGGCCGGCGCCGATGATGATCAGATCATAAAACGGCTGCTTGGCCTGGGTCGACATACCCACCTTGGCAGCCAGGGTGCTGATGTCCGGGGACACCAGGGTGCTGCCGTCAGGAAAGAACACTACCGGCAACTGGGGGCGCTCATTACCGGTCGATTCAACCAGCTCTCTCGCCGCCTGGTCGCGCTCGATATCCAACCACTGATACGGGATCTGGCAACGAGCGAGGAACTCTTTCACATAGTGCGAACTCGCCGACCACAAGGTACCGGCCACACGTATGCCGTCGTAGGGTGCCGGGACGCTGGCAAGCCAGTCACTCAACAGGTCGTCCAACACCGGATAGAGACGCTCCTCAGGCGGGTCCCAGGGCTTCATTAGGTAGTAGTCGAGATTGATTGCGTTGATGCTGGCAATCGCGGCATCCGTATCGGCGTAGGCGGTGAGCAGCACCTTTTTGGTTTCAGGATAGAGCTTGATGGCCTCTCCCAGAAACTCAACACCATTAATGCCGGGCATTCGCTGGTCCACCAGGAATAGCGCGATCGGATCGTTCCTGCGCTTGAACTCCTGCACTGTCTCCAGTGCATCCTCACCGGAACCCGCCTTAACGATCCGGTAGTCCTTCTGATAATTCGCCTGCAGGTCCCGTGCGATTGCGTTAAGCACATGCGGCTCGTCATCGATAGTCATAATGATTGGCTTAGCCATTTTCCAATCTCCTTCGCATCATTGATCATTCGGCAGGATTGAAATTCATCGGCAAGCGAACCGTAAAACTGGTGCTGCCCGGCTCTGACTTTACCGACATTTGCCCCAGGTGTTTCTGAACAATCAGGTTGCGACTGATATTAAGTCCCAGTCCTGTACCTTTGCCGGGACCCTTGGTGGTGAAAAAAGGATCGAATATCTTCGACAGGTTTTCCGCAGGTATTCCCGGACCATCGTCCTCGATTTCGACCACAACCCAGCGATCCTCAGGGTGTGCCCGCACAACCAGCGTGCCTTCGCCATTCATCGCATCGATCGCGTTGTCGATGATGTTCGTCCAGACCTGGTTCAATTCTCCTGCGTAGGCCTGAATAACCGGTAAGTCATCGGCGTACTCACGGACCACGGTGACGCCCCGCTTCAATTTGTTGTGAAGGATGATCAGCGTGTTATCCAACCCCTCTCGCACATCGACAGATTGCACCGGCGCCTGATCCATGTAGGTGTAGGTCTTGAGCGCCTTGACCAGCTCAACAATACGCCCGGTGCCGATACTGATCTCACGAACCAGACTGTGGATCGCGAACTTAAGGCTCAACCACTCGATGACCACAGGGAACTGTGGTTCAGTGAAGAATTTCGCCAGCTCATCCAGCTCCTTCTGGGCGTAGCCGAAGCTGACAAGCTCCGCCACCAGATCGCCGCTGGTATCAATGTTTCTCGATTGCAGCCACTGTTCCAGGGCGGCTTCACGATCGCTGCGGGTGAGGGCATTTAACGCGGGAGGTTCCCGCGAGCGCCGCCTGGCGATCTCATCGAGCTCCAACAACTGCCCGGCCTGCTTCTCATCAAAGGAGACCTCACGCATTCTGACCTGAACGCTTTGCCACTTCGCGAACGTCTCCTGCAGCTGCGCGGCACTGCGTTGTGCCGCCGCGGCAGGGTTATTCAGTTCGTGCGCCATACCGGCGCTGAGCTTTCCCAATGAGGCCATCTTTTCCTGCATGATAAGCTGGCTATGCATCTGATTAAGCTTGTCCAGGGTCTCTTCCAGCTCATCGTTCTTTCGCTTCATCTCCTCCGTTTTTTCACGCAATGCCTGCTCGCTCTGCCGGAGCGCTTCTTCCGCCCGCTTGCGTTCACCGATGTCGCGGATGATGCCGGTGTAATAGCGCTCGTCACGAACCGTCCAGGTCGAGAGTGAGAGCTCGATCGGCAACTCCTCGCCGTTTTTGGTCCGAGCCGCCAACTCGACCGTTTTGCCGATCGCGTGAGCCTCACCGGTGTTCGTAAACCGCGCCATGCCGTTACGATGCGCCTCGTGATAACGCTCGGGAATAATGATCTCCAGACGTTGTCCAATCACCTCCTCTTCCGTGAAGCCAAGGATTCGGGTAGCCGCATTGTTCCAGCTGACAATCTCGCCGGTATGGTCAGCCGAAATGATGGCATCTATAGCAGACTCAGTAACCGAGCGGAACTTCTGCTCCGCCTGTTTGCGCTCACTGATGTCACGGATAATGCCGGTGTAGTAACGAGCGTCATCAAGCAACCAGGTGGCCAACGACAGCTCGACAGGGAAATCGGTACCGTTCTTGCGCAACGCCGCAACCTCAACGGTCTTGCCGATGACGTTGCTCGGCCCACCCGAGCTGACCCGGTGGATACCATCCCTATGACGCTGGCGAAAACGCTCGGGAATAATGATTTCAATTGGCCGACCAAGCACCTCATCCTCGGTGTAACCGAACAACGCTGTCGCTGCACTGTTCCAGGATCGGATGTTACCTTCAGCATCGCCGGAGATGATGGCGTCGATTGCCGATTCCATGACTGAACGGAACTTCGCTTCCGATTCGCGTAGCGCCATGCGCACCTTGGAGACCGTCACCTGACGCTCTATCCTGGCCAGGACCTCACGCTCATCGAACGGCATAAGGATTAGGTCGTCGCCCGACAGGAGTCCCTTGACCCGGGTCTCGGCATCATCGGGCGTGGTCATGAAGATGACAGGAAGGTCCCGGGTCTGCCTGTTGGCTTTCAGCGTGTCGAGGAGCTTGAATGGATTGGTGCCCGAAAGATGGGCATTAAGCAGTACAAGGTTGGGATCGCATGCTGTAATGGATTCGGTCGCCGCTGTGTCGCCGGCCATACTTTTAACCGTGTAACCATCGCCCCTCAGCAGCCTTTGCAGCGCATTGGCATTCGCTACGTCATCGTCAATAATGAAAACAAAGCCACGGTCGGACAAAGCTGCATCCCCAATTTCACTTATCTAGAATAGTTGAAATTTTCATTGAGTCCACAGTCTCTCATGTGGACTCCCGCGAGATCTGAGCTTTCCGTGGCCGAGGGTCTCTAACCCTCAGCCCCCACAACACCCTGAATGCAACTCCGCACAGGGCGTTTCACTTAGCTCGACCTATCACGCTGTGATATTTCATCTTCCCCCCCCAGTTCCGATTTGTTAGCAAACTCTGCGGCCAAGGAGTGTCATCAAAAAACGTGATTAACCCGTTCAAAGACTTTGACAGATCGGCATCAACTGGATAGCGGCGAAGAATGAGACATTCATGTTCCTCGGTGATACAACCCACGGCCTCTACTATTTTTTTGAAAGGAGGTACTGAATTAATCGGCGACACCTGCAGTCCGCCGAGACACTGTTCGTAAATAAAATGATGAATTTATTTGACTCGCAGCTATTTTTCATGAATACGTTAAATAGTTCCTTCTTTTTATGGATTTTGGCATAATTGCGGATTCGAATTGTAACAATGAAAGCCTCATAAAGGAGATAACAAGAATGGCAAAGCTCAGTAAGGAAGACCTCAACGAGGATTACGAGTGGACTAACGTCAAACCCGATGATCCGAGAGTGAGCGGAGTTCCGGATGACACCCATTTCAACGCAAGTGAAGGCCACGAGGCTCTCTACCTCATCAATACTCTGATGAGTGAGTGGGATTTGAGGAACAAAAAGTCAGGTCTCAAGATGGAACGGATGCTTCGGGATCTTCCTTCGGAGGTCCGTAGCCAGGCAGACATAAAAATATGGATTAAAGATAAATGGAAATCGTATAAGTTCAAGGCAGCGCGGCGTAAGGTCTTGCAACCACCTGCACACCCGGCAACGGAAACTACGCAAAAGATCAAAAAAGGAGGAAAAGACCACCATTTCTGCCCCAATTGCACACGTATCACTAAATGCAAAATCACCAAACTCACCACCAGCGATTCGACAGATACATCTCCTCAGCAGGAATTGTCGGGGATTCATTATTTCAAGCGATACCGAAAGTGTGCGAATTGCAATAGTGAATTCGAAACGGTAGAAATAGACTCAAGCATGCTCTACGAACTCATACGATTGAGATCCATTGTTGATAAAATCAAGAGCGAGCTGAATGCTTCCTGAGAGTAAAGGGAACGAAAATCGGGGATAAAATAAGGTGACACTGTATTTTTTCTGTCACCACCCGGCAAGTTTTAGGCCTTAAACTTGTCGGCTAAGATGACATCGACATTTGATGGGTAAGCTGTCCGATAAAGCCTGAATTCTCCACCTTGGGTAACAAGTAAGCATTGTTCTTTCCGCCCTTGCCGTCTTTTCGGTGAATTGGCTTTTTCTCTATCAACAAAAAAGGGCGCCCGTATCAGGCGTCCTTTTTGTTACGGCCAGTACAGGGTTATCAGTGCTGCATGGCGCCGTGGTCCATCGTGCCGTGGTCCATGCCACCCTTGTTCATCCCTTCCATACCAGCACGTACTTCATGGGTCACCACCATGGTATTGCCATCCTTGAATTCCAGAGTGATATCGACCTTGTCACCGGCCTTGAGCTGCTGTTTAGGCTTCATCAACATCAGGTGATAGCCGTTCGGCTCAAAGGTGACACTGCCGCCGGCCGGAATTTCGATCTGCTTCTGGTGCACCATCTTCGCCATGCCATCACCCATCACGGTACGATGCAGCATTACGTTGGTAAAGGCCGGGCTATTGGCGCCGATCAAAATGGCGGGTTTGTCACTCTTGTTCATCAGGGTCATGTAACCGGCCATTGCGGCGGCTCCAGGTGGGGCCTCACGGATCCAGGTGTTATCGGCCATTACCTGGCCTTCTGCCTGTGCCATAGCGGCCCACAAACCCATGACCAACACAACGCCCAAATGCTTAACGATTTTCATCTGCATACTTCCTCATGGTGGCTAAAACATCATGTAAACAACATTAAACTGCAATCTCAATTGAGACTAAAGCGCATCGTAAAGGCTACCGGCCAAGGCAGGCCCAGTGCCGATGGTGGTTCCGGCAGTGGCAGCGCCTCCTCCACCGCCCGCTTTGCCGCTCCGCTCAACACCGCTTGTGCGCCTTCCACGCTCAGGCCGGTAACCCTACCACCGGCCTGCAGGGTGAAGGTGACGATCACGTCACCCTCGATGTAACGGCGCCGCGCCGCCCGTGGGTAGTGCTTATGTTTCTCGATATGTGCCATCAGGCGACGCAGGTATTCCTGCTTCGCTTTCTCAATCAGCGCTGGATCCGCCACGGTGCCACTGACCGCCTCGCTGACCACGGGCACCTTATCCGCCGCCGCTGTGGTGGGTGCTGACGGTGCCGGCGGCTTCGGTAGAGGTAGTGGTTGAGGCGTAACCTCCCTGGCTCGTTCAGCGCGTATGGCCTCCCTGGGAGGCGTCGGCCGAGGCTGCGGTTCTGTCGCCTCGGTCACCTCCGGTTCAGGCTTCTCCGGTGGTGTCTCCTCCGGAACCGCCTGAGGAGTGGTCAGGGGTGACGTTGCCGATCGAAAGCTCACCCGAGTCGTATGACGCTCCTGACGTTGCTGCTCCTGATTACCGGCCAGTGAGCCGGTATTGAAGAACAACAGACCGTGTATCAGCAGAGACAGCGCTACAGCACCTGCCCAGAGCAGCGCGTCTTGTCGCATCATCGTTGCTCGGTCACGATGTCCACCCCGCTCGCCCCTGCCTTGCGAGCGGCATCCAGCACCGTTACCGCCAGACCCAGAGGGGCGCCTCGATCGCCTCTCACCCGCACCAGACGATCAGTGCGCCCGCTAAGCTGCTCGGCAAGCACGGCCTCAAGGTTCTCCGGCTCGACGAAGTGATCATCGATAAGGAAATGGCCTTCGGTATTGAGCACCACCTCCAGTTGATTGTCCTCGGTCATCACCTCACCGCTGTCTGCTACCGGCAAATCGATATTGAGCGCTTGCTCTTGCACAAAGTGTGAGGTCAGCATGAAGAACACCAACAGCAGGAAGACTATATCGATAAGCGGGGTCAGGTTCGGAACCTTGCTGCTGCGGCGACGCCCCTCAAACTGCATGCACACTGCCCTCGCGGTGGTGGACCGTCTCGCCCTCCTCACTATCCTTATTGTGCGGTAATTGCTCAAGTATCAGCGATGCGCAGGATCTCATGTTCTGGGCGCGGCGATCGGCCATCCCTTCGAGCATGTGCAGTAGCAACAGCACAGGGAGCGCGACCACCAGGCCAACGCCGGTGGTCAACATGGCCTCCCAGATCCCACCGGCCAGCGCCTGGGCATCGACCCTGCCTCCGGCCTGCTCGATCACCATGAAGGCCTTGATCATGCCAAGAATCGTGCCGAGTAGTCCCAGTAACGGTGCGGTATTGCCGAGAAAGCCCAGAGTGCGAAAACCCCGCTCCATACGCTGCAACTCCGCTGAGCCGATCCGTGTTGCCACCCGTCCCAGATCGCGGATCCCTGAAGCGGCGGCGTCGAGCATGCCACGCATGATCGTTGCCTCCGGACCGTGCAGACGTTCCAGCAATGACTCGACCTCACCTTTGGGCAAAGCACCGGCGATCCTCTGCTCAAAATCTGTCGGCAACCTGCCCATCAGCAAAAACTGCATCAGCCGTTCAACAACAATCGCCAAGGCGAGAATCGAATAGCCCAGCAGCACCCAGACGACGATGCCGCCTTTATCAAAAATATCTGTCAGCATCATGGTTGAACCCACCCCAACGCGGTTACCGAACCCAATAGTATCAACATTCCCCCAGCCCCGGCCTCCAGCCTGCCGCGCCATTGCGCCAATCCTTCGCGCACCTGCGCCCCAAAATGGGCAACCAGAAAGCTGAAAACAATAGCAGGAACTACCACCGCTCCCAGACCGAAGGCCATGCCCAGTTCAGCGCCAATCAGCGGATCAGCTGACGCGGCGGCAACTGTCAGTACAGTGCCCAGCGGAACGCAAGGATTGAGCGCCATTCCCAAACCCAGGCCGAAGAGTCCAAGCGGCATCAGTTTGCGCGGCGCACGAGCGCCGGGAAGCGCAACCTTCTGCTCAGAAGTCATTTTTGCCGTACAGATTTCACCCTTCCCGGCCCGGCGAAGGAGTATAACGCCAAGGAGTACGGTCGCCATGCCCAGCAGGATACCCGCAGGCCCTTCTTTAAACCAGTTGGTGGCGGTATAGCCGGCATACCCGGCCACGGTCCCTAGGGCGATATAACCACCAAGACGGCCTGCTGAAAACGGCAGGATAACGCCAACAGTGCGTCGCCAGCCTCCATCCTGCGTAAGAAACACCGGTCCAAGATAGGGCATGCAGGTCACGGTACAGGGACCGGCTCCGAACACCAGCCCCATCAGCGCCGCTGCACCGAAGCTGAGTGATAACACCTCCATCCCCTACTCCTCCTGCGAGGCCGAGCGCTTTCGCCACCAGCCGAGAAACGTTCGCTTTTCCCAATTTCCCTGCGCCTTTTTGCGCCTTTTGAAGTAGGCTGGATCAGCCTTGAGCAGTGGCGCCAAGGTGTACTGAAGCTTAAGCACGTCCTTGTCGGGACAGAATTCCACGCAACGCCCACACAAAGTGCAGTCGGCCAACATCACATCCTTTTTTTGCATCTCGGTGTGGATCTCACGGATGTCCATCGGGCAGGCTTTGGCACAAAGTCCGCATTTTTCACAGCGTGGCTTGGCATTTTTCACCAGTCGCAGCAGGCCTATCTTGCGAAACACCGCATGTAGAGCCAGCATCGGGCAGATACGGCAGAAGGGCTGGCGTATGAACAGCCCCCATACAAGGATCAGGCCGAACAGGAAATTCGCGGTCAGCGACAACAACAGATAGCCCCAACTGGAGGTATCGAGATAGACCTGGTCGGTGCTGCCGGTGGCAAGAGAGGTAAGGATACGGCTGGGGCAAATCTTGCAGAAGGGATCGCCGGCTTCATGCCCGGTGATCCCTAAGCCGGTCAACAGGGGTAACCCAAACACCAGCACGACCAGTATCAGCCACTTCACCGGGCGGATGCGCTCCACCAGTTTCTGCGGCAACGACTCAATACGTTGCAGGCCCAACTTCTGACCGATAAGAGTAAGCACTTCCTGGAAGAAACCCAGTGGACAGATCCAGCCACAGAAGGCCTTGTTCAACACCACGAAGAGCACCAGGAACGTCCCGAGCGTAATGAGGGTCGGCATCAGCGCGGCCACCACTGTACCGCCTGCTGAAAGTACGCCGCCGACACGATGGTCCATCTGGTGTTGAAACGGGATCAGGGTGCAGTAGTCGGCGCTCTGCATATCGTAAGCACAGCTCAGTGCCGGCAAGGAACCCGATAGCTTATCGGCAGTATAGAAACCGACGATAACCGAACCGTAAACCAGAAAGAGGAAGGCACTGAGCTGTACCAGCTTTCGCAACAGGGAAAGATTCATTGCGTTCAACATATCAGGACTCCCCTGCTTTTTTTTCACTGCCGGTTTTACGACTACGCTGCAATACCACCAGTCCGCCAATCATCCCGGCAAACATTGCCAGTAGGCCGCCCGTGAATGACTGCCAGTGAGAGGGACTGACATAATACGGAGCACTTACCGTGGTGTGATAACGGCGACTGTCTACTTGCAGCTCGGTGGACACCGTAAAGTCTGCCGGTCGGTTGTTACTACGACCGGCCTGTACGTCGTGAAAATCATCAGGTAACTCAATGCTGACATGCCCATGCATGTCACTCACCGTTTTGATTTCGGAACCATTTGTCGTGGTGAGCGATACTGGCTGTCGCGCCAGCGGCTCGCCATTATAACGGATAAGAAAGTTCACCGGCTTCATGCTTTGATAACGCTGATGTTCGCGTGTCAGCGGCGCCGGCGTAATATCCAGCATCGCTTTCGGTGCATCGACCAACTCGGACGGACTCACCTTGGCAGGCCTGCCACGCAAAGCGAGATAACGCATCGCCACCTCTTCACTCGCTCCATGCCGCTTTTTGGCAAACAGCATGTGGTAGCTATCGAGCCCGGTCTTTTTTACGGATACTTTCCCGCTAGCATCCAGGGACAGGGGACGACGCACACGTGTCGGTAACCACAACTCGGCCTCGACATGCGCGTTATCACTAACACCGTCGATAAGTACGAATGTCTTGCCGCCGCCATGACCACCATGGCCGGCCTGTGAACCTTCAGTTACCTGAGGTGTTTTTCCAGGCGGTTCAGGCTGCCATACCAGAGCGGCCTGTGCGCTACAGGCAAACAACGCCAGCAACGGCAAGTACACAATATTGTTGTTCATTCTTTCCCAACCCCATGAGGCAAAAGAGTGCCGTCCCTGGCCGTGAGATTTCATCATGAAATAACTCAAAAATGTACGGAGAGACCCGCGGTATAGGTGCGTCCCTGGTTGACGACGATTGAGAGGTCCTCCTGGTCATATACCCCATCATCATTGCCATCGCCGTGACCACGCACTGTGTTGTAATAATTACGATCAAAGAGATTGTCGACGCGGGCAAAGAGCCCCCAATCGCCACTATCCGACGGACGGTCATAGTTGAGGAGCAGGTTGAAGGTGGTATAGCCGCCGATCTTCTCCTGGTTGATCTCATCCGCATAATAGGAAGACGTTGCATCCATCTCGAGACTCACCAGCCAGTTTGTCTTCGGCATCACATGCGCCGTGACATTGAGATGGTGGTGCGGCACCCGCGGTACCTCATTGTCGGTGTTATCGTATAAGGTCGAGATATACTTCGGCGCACACGGCACAGGCGAGCTATAAGGGCTACAGGTCGAATCATAGGCCGGATTGTAAGTTTGCAGATAGAAGCTGTCGTACTTTGTGTACTCGGAGAGCATGTAGGTATAAGCCACATCAAAGGAAAGCTTGCGCTGCGGATCCGTGCTCAGCGCCAACTCCAGACCACGGCTACGCATGTCACCGGTGTTGTCGTAAATGTTCCCACTTGCCGTGGTGTACTGGCCAGCGGTCGATTGAATGTGATCCTTGCGGTCAATCTGGAACAACGCCAGGTCAATATCCATCGATACACCAAACAGGCTGCCGCGACTCCGCATCCCCAGTTCGGTATTCAACGCATATTCCGGTTCCAGATCCGGATTGCCCTCAGTGCGCATTGTCGGGCTAGCGCTACCGACAAAGAGCTGTTCCACTGTCGGTGCGCGGAAACCGGTTGAAGCGTTGGCGTAGAAATCAAAATTAGTATTCAGCGCATAATTGCCGCCAAGGCGCCAGGAGGCGACCTTGAACTGTTTGCTGTCATCAAGAGTGCTGTCCAGGTTATCGGCATAGTCTAGATCGAGGACATCGTATCGACCGTTCAGGGTCATCACCAGCTTATCAGCAGGACGGAACTTCACCTCGCCATAGATGGCACTCACCTTCTCATCCGTAGTGTTGTCATCATAAAGACCACCGACACTACAAGCTCCGTAGGCCTCAGAGCAGTCCAGGAAGGTGACCTCATTATCGTAACGGTTGTCCCGCAGGTCGGTTGCCAGCATCCAGGCCAGAGATTCTCCGCCGCTACGATATTCCGCCTTCACTCCTCGCTGCACCTGGTAATAATCGTTATCGTAAGTATAAGAAGAAGGATCAGCGTCAAGCGGTTTGGAGAGGAACCGGGTTTGGTCGGTAAACTGGTAGGTGTTGACCATCAGATTGCTGTGATTGTCGATATCACTGGCGTAAGTCAGGAACAGCTTGTCAAGCACCACATCAAAACGGTTCGCATAATCATTATAGGCCGGGTCCTCGCTTCTCGGGTCCAGCTCGGCGGCAGTGACACCGAGCACACTGCCGTGACTGTTCTTTTCCCGATCGGAATGTTCGAAGCCGAAGGTCAGATCGCTGGCTTCATCCAGATAGTACTGCAGCTTGCCGTTAACATAATCAGCCTTGGAGGCCGAGTCGTCGTAATAGCCGTCAAGCTCACGACGCGATACCTGCACGTGGCCGTTGAAACTCTCCCCAGCGGTGCCCACTCGGGCCAGCCCTTTTTTGTAACCGAAACTGCCCGCCTCGGCACTGAGCCTGATTCCGGCATTGGCCGCACCGCGCTTGGTGGTGATGATGACGGCGCCGGCCAGGGCATCATCGCCAAATAGATAGGAAGCACCGCCTTTGACCACCTTGATTGATTCGATGTTATCGAGATCGATATTCACCCGCCCGGTGCGCTCAAACACAGGCACCCCATCGATAACCACAGCAACTCCAGGGCGCTCCCCCATATAGACCTGGTTCTCGACACCGCGAATATGGATCTTGATCGAATCGCCACTCTGTACCTCGGTGGTAATCCCGGGCACACTCTGCAACAACTGTTGGATATTCTGTGTGTGCGCGACATCAACCTCTTCAGCGCTGATCACACCGATATTCGAAGGCTCATCACGCTTATTCTCGAAACGGTCGTCGATGGTGGTCGATTCGACCTGAATAATTCCCAGTTCTTCAGCCACGGCAGTGCTGATTGGTGCCAAAAGGGATACCCCGGTCATCAAAACAGCGGTATGCAACCCAAAATGCGGAGCAAAAAAACTTTTCACACGACTCTCCCAAATAACCAAGCTAACAACAAAACTATTTATATGTTTATAAAGCGTTTATTTGCTTGCATTTCATGTGCCATCTATAAGGGATTGTTTTTATTGAAAACTACGGAAAGTTAAAGAAGTAAACAGGGGTTATGACACTACTGATGCGGCATATCACACACCTGAGCTGGTGATGCGAAAAAATGACTCCAACGCAAAGAGCGCAGAAGTCATGCGAATCCTTTCCCCGGTGATGACTGTTGGTCAGGAGGTAGCATGAAAGGAATGAATGGATTAAATGAAATTAACAGGCCCACGCATATTCCCTCTGCGCTGAATAAATACGTCAGGCAGAACATCAAGTCTATGATGCAGGGTGAATTTAATCGGTATGTTGCCGGATTTCAGGATTTGTTGATGGTCAGTTCACCCCTGGCAGGGCGCTTCCAAAGACACATCGCACGCAAAGAAAATACAAGCTCTTCTCGCCCATTGACTGGAGACTACGCATTCCCTGCTGTGCATGGCGGCTGCGAAAGCAATCATCATCCACAGATAGTTATGAATAGCGTGGAGCAGATATTTTGTTACTTCACCGTACTCTGCTCCCGCCCCTCGATACCGGTGATGCCGAGTGTGCCGGGATTACCGCCAACTGGTTTTACCGTGAGCAGCCAGGTACCGCGCGAGGCGTTCCAGTACATTGGACCGTGTCCATCGAGCTGGAGCTGTGCGCTATAACCCAAGGCGCTGGTGGCCTCAGCGATCAGTTTGTCCCCCCAGGGTTTGTACTCGGCACGGATAATATCGATGGTCAGATCATAACCATTGCAGTCCTGATCGATGCTGTCGTGCTTGATCTCGGTCGCTGCAGGATGGATTGCAGGGTCGGCATCGTTGCAGTCAATATCGGCGCTGTAGCCGTCAGCGTCGGCATCAGGCGGCGAAAGCGATTCGTCATCGACGAGCGTCAACACCGCCGACGTCGGCCAGCCCAGTGTTGCACCACCACTTCCCCCCAGGTGCAGGCTGAGTGTTTCGTCACCTTCGATCATCTCATCATCGAGCACGTTGACACTAAAACTTCTGCTCATCTCACCGTTGGCGAAATCAAGCGTGCCTATCACGGGTGTGTAATCAATCCCCTCCAGTGCCGTGCCACTGGCCGAATAGTAATCGACGCTCACAGCCCCGTAGTTGCCACCAAGACGGTTAACAGTGATCTCTACCTTAAGTCCATTTTCGAGAACACTGTAATTGCCGGCGCTGAACTGCAAGTTGCCCGGTTGAGCCTGCTTCTGCAATTGATCGAGAGAGGCGACCAGATCGACCAGCCCCTGCCCCGTGTTGTTATCAGCGCCGATCGAATCGATATCGATGCTACTGCTGATCACCACCCCTTCGATCGCCGAGGCGGATGCTTGCGCCACAGCACTTTTAAGCAGGGCCATGCCGCCTGCAATTTGTGCAACGGAGAATGATGTCCCGCTGACATTGACATAGGCATCGGGGATCAGCCCACCGAAGGTAAGATCCGCGGTGCGGACATTGACCCCCGGTGCGACAACGGCCGGGAAGAGTGTCCCGTCACAGGCCGAAGGACCGCGACTGCTAAAATTTGCAACAGCACTTAATTCATCGACAGCGCCTACCGAAAGCACCTGGGCGTAATTTGCCGGGCTGAGGCTGCTGCCTGAGGCAGGCCCGGCGTTTCCAGCGGAGACCGCGACAGCGATGCCCGCTGCGCGCAGCACCTCGAGATCAGTCTGGAACTCGAACTCACAGACACCGACCGCATCGGAGAGACCCCAGGCATTGCTCACCACGTCGGGGGCGTCATCCACATCAGGATTGCCGTCCGGATCGAGCAACCACTGAAAGGCGAGATGAATGTTGCTGTAGCTCGCGCTGCCGCTGTTGTCGAAAATCCTGGCAGCGATCCACTGCGCCCCAGGCGCAACCCCGATGGCGGTCCCGCCGTTGTCTCCACCGACGATGAGACCCATGGTCTGCGTACCGTGACCGTTGGTGTCATGGGGCGAGGTATACTCACCACTGGGGTCAAACCAACTGTTGGCGCCACCACGCCACTTTGGCCCGATATCGGGGTGATGGGTATCGACCCCGGTGTCCAGCGACGCCACCACTACTCCCTGACCGGCAATCCCCTGTTGCCACAACAGCGGCGCTCCGAGCATCGAAAGATTCCACTCTGGCGTCACTGTACTGGCTCCCTCAGGTACCGGTACCGAGAGCGTGAGATCAAGAGAAATACTCTCTACCTCCGGGAACCGACGCAACTCCTCGACCAGCCGACCGGGAACCTTTACTGCGAGACCATTAATCAACCACAGGCTTTTGATCTGACGAGCAGGCCTTCCCTTGAGAAAATTCAACAAAGGCTTTTCAGAGCGGGCGGACTCTGCCTGCAAGATTCGGATGATCCGAGCCCTTCTCTGAGATAGCCCGGACTCATTGAGTGGACGCAGATCGGGCCGCCCTGCAAAGCGAATAATAAGCGCGATCTCCTTGTCGGGACTCAGTGTCTGCAAACGCTGCTCCAGTCCTGGAGTGATCCTTGCCGGCGCTGCAGCGTTGACTGCCCCGGCAGCCAATACCGTCGCCAATATCGCGAACAGTGTGCGTGTCATGGTGCCACCCTCCTGTTTTCGCTCAACACCGACATCATCTCAACGTCTATGGGGAGAGATGATTCGTGACGAATGGAGTAGTTTCGTGCTTTCGACAATAGGTTCTGTGAATTTAGATAGCCTCTATATTCATGTATACGGCAGCAACATTTTCGCTACCTTCACAAGCGCCGACGTTTATGCCGAAGCTCATGAACTTGGGAGTTTGCCGTGCCAATCCGTTTGATTACAAAACACTCAGATTCTCCACCACGAAATCGCCGATCACGACCGATACCTTGTCACCGGACTTGACGTGCCGGGCCGGATTACTGAAGAGAATGAAGTAGTTGCGATTGGCTTGCACATGCTTCGTCGTCTGGCGCAAGGCGCCCAGTTTGTTGGTGACCGGTACTTCCAATCGTGCATCGTCCTTCTCCACGATGAGGTAGGGCTTAATACGACGGTCAAGCAGTGGTGCGGCCTTTTCCGCATCAACCACCCGATAGCGAAAATCCAGCATATAACCGGTGGCGGTGGCTTGAATACCCAGTACTTCAACGCCCCACTTTTGCCGGAGGGCGCCAACATGTTCCGGATCGGAATCGACACCGACACCGCCGTCTTCTCCATACGCCGGTTCCTTCTCCATTGGCTCACTTGAAGTGTTCGTGCAGCCTGCCAGAAACAATGCCCCCAGCAGCACAGTTATGCACAAACCTTCCACTCTCTTTTCCTGCTTGGTCTTCATCACCCTTTACCTCTCTCGCGAGGAACAGACTCTGCCGTGTCAACCGGTAGCACCCGCACCCGGCGCTGTATTAAGGACCAACCGTTACCGTAACCGTGGCGACATTGGATAGCGCCCCCAGGTTATCCCGAATCGTATAGGTCACTGTCTCGACGCCAGTGAAACCACCGCCCGGGGTGAAGAAGATCGCATTACCCTTGGCATTCACTATGGCGGTGTTCAGCGGATTGGTGGGGCCATCGACAATGGCCAGCGAGCCCCAGTCAAGGGAACCGTCAGGATCCGAGTCATTGGCCATAACAGTAAGTTTAATGAAAGTGTCGACAGGTGTTGCGAAGGCATCATCCACAGCGACAGGCGGTTGATTTGCCGCCGGCGCGACCGTCAATGTTACTTGCACGGAATTGCCGCTCGCCGTGCCATCAAAGCTGTGGTAGGTGAAGCTGTCGGCACCGGCGAAGCCGGGATTAGGGATATAACGGAATGCCCCGCCCTTCCATAGGGTAACAGTACCGTTGGTTGTGGCGTTATCGAGAACAGCTGTAAGGGTGTCGCCATCCACATCGGTATCATTAACCAATACACCGGGGGGCGGCACGTTGAGAGTGGTATCGACACCACCCGCATAGCTGTCGGCAACCGTTAGCGGGATGTCGTTAACCGGCGTAACCGCCACACTCACGTTGGCGATATTGCTCGTCATCAGCCCGTCGCTAGCGGTATAGGAAAAGGTTGCCGTACCGTTGAAATCCGCTGGCGGGGTATAGTCGAAAGAGCCGTCCCCATTGAATATCAGCGACCCCTGATTGGCGACAGCCTGCAATGTTGCCGTCAAAGCGGTCCCGTTGTCATTTCCGAGCACACCTGGAGCGGTGATGGTGAGCGTTGACTCTTCCGCCGTAGTGAAAAGATCGTCCGCGGCGAGCGGGCGGTCTGCCCCGCCAGGCCCTACAGCCAGATAGCTGTAAATCCCCCCGGGACCTGCACCGGCATTGGTCAGGCTGAGACGATGGTCAAACAGCGGATAGTTTCCCTCGGCATTGGCCAGCAGGATCGCATCACGCGTCTTGCCGGCCGCCATCATCACCGAATACTGCTTGCGCGGATACGGGTAAGCACTGCCATCCTCGGCAATGATCTGCAGAGGCTCCCCCAACACGCTCGGCACCAGCGTGCGCAACGACATGTTGACCATGCGAAGCAGGGTACGTGTGCCCGCCGCTCCTGCTGGAAGGGGCGTGGTGGCGGCACTGTACGGGGCGCCATTGACCAGAAAATATTTTGGCTTGTAATCGAAAGTGCTGGTCGGCCCTGTGCTGCCGTATGTGCCACCGGCAATCGCCGCATGCATTGCCGGATCGAGTTCGCTATAGAACAGCATCAGTTCCTGATCGTAGGTGATGCCGGGATAGGCCTCGCCCACTGCAGCATCCTTGCTGGCTGTGCCATAAAGTCCCATCTGTACCTGCACCGCCACATGGCTGCCGCTCTGGTAGGCATAGGTTCCAGGCTGGAAATCATTCCAGGTATAGATCCCGGTGGCGCCCGGTGCGGTTTCGTGGGTAAAAGAGCGCACACGTGAACGCCCTTGGCCATCGGTAAAGAATACCGGTGTCATGGACGTCGACTGACCGCTAATCACCAGTGATGTTTCCACAGGCAGTTCATTCAGCAGGTTGATAGTGAGGCTTGTGTCGGCACTTGGCACGCTTATCGCCGGGCCTGGTAGTTGCACAGGGTTGCCGCAACCATCACCAAGATTGGCATTGTCGTCTTCCGCATATCCCCACACAGCGATAATATTGCCATCGGGCATAGTCAGGTTCGTGCTCCCGGCACAGAGAAAGACCTCTGCCGCTTGCACCAATCCACCGGCCAGCCCCAGCCCCAACGCCAGTCCGGAGAGCAGGCTGGTCTTTCTCACGGTTCTGTTCACAATCGTCTCCTCCACAGTTATGGGGCCATCACTCGATGGGTGTACCAGGCGGTTCGATAATCATCATGGTCATCATGCCGCCCGGAAATATGTCGTTATTAACCAGTTCTCTCTCCGTGTGCGAGTGCCACATGAAGAACATGCCCCCATTTGCGTTCAGTCCGCCCTCGCCTGGAGGAAGAGTGCCGAAGGCACCGAGGAAGGGACTGCCGCTCCAGAAACCACCGAAAGTGAGGTCCTGATTCTCAGGCAGCACAACCGGGATAGGCTTGCCGTGGTCGGCCGGATCCTCGAACGGCGCCAACGGATCGCCGGGAGCATGGCCATAAAAGTCCCAGCCCATGCCTTTGCCCGTCCAGCTGAAAAGCGCATCGTAAGTGGCGCCGGGAACGACCTTAACGGTGAAATCGGTGATGCCCAGGTCCGGGCCTGCTCCCGGACTGCTTTCCAGCAGATAACCGTCACGGGCAACCTGGAGGATGTGATTACCGTGGGTATGGAAGGGATGGAGATCACGACTCGCCCCAATCAGCCGTGTCAGCACCCTATCGCCCGGGTGCATACGCGGCACGATGTTGTAAGGCTGATGTGGCAGCAAGGGGCTGTTGGCAGGCGCCAGTGTGTCAGGTCCGTTTCGTCCGTTGATGAACCACAGCACCGGGTGGTAGACGGTGGTGTCGATCTCCGCATACAGACCGCGATCGACCTGGTAATGGATCTCCGGATCCATCTCCGTCAGCAGGAACAGGTACTCATAATCAAAGGCTGTGTCAGCGTGATTGTATGCCTGTTTCGGTGCACCGCTCGGGCGGACGATCAGTGCACCGACCAGTCCCATCTCTATCTGCAGATCGGGCCGGGAACCACTGTGATAATAGAATGTGCCCGGACGGCCGGCAGTGAAGGTGTAGCTCACCGGATCGGCAGGTCCACTACTCTCCTGGGTCAACATCCCTGCCGTGCCGCCTGAAGCCGCCACATTAGGCAATCCCGGGAAAACGATAGAGACCGGCTGCGGCAGGCTATTGCTGAGGTTGATCGTGACGGTGTCCCCCTGGTTAACGATAAGGGTTGGTCCCGGATACTGCATCTGACCGCCGTCCACGCCATAACCCCAGATCAACAGGCTGTCTCCATCAGGTGTATTGATGTAACCGGACGATGCGGTCAGATTGAAGGTCGTCCCGGTAATGCCGTCGATGGCGGCCTGGGCCTGCATGCTGCCAAGCAGCATGCCCAGCAACACCGCCGCCAGCCACCCTCTTGTACGTTGTTGAATTTTCATGGATCGTCTCCTGAGCTCGAGTCGGGTGGCCGTCAATTGATACGGATCTCGGTCATCATGCCGCCAAAGTCCTCGGTACCATTGCTGAGGAAATTGAGATTCGTGGTGTAGAGAAAGTAGGTGCCGGGAGCAACCGATGCGGTATCAATGATCACATCCACAGATTCACCACCGCCCAGAGTGACCGAGTTAGTCTCATAGACGGTTTCGATCCCCTGCACCGGGCCCTCGCCGTCCGGGTCAGGGCCGCGTAAAAGCCGGGCTCCGGTACCGACCACACGCATCTTCAGTCCCATGCTCTGCAAGGTGTAGAAATTGGTCACATTCAGGTTGGAGATACGCAGCAGAATTTTCTCGCCACTTGTCGCCGTCACCAGAGAGCTGACGGCTTGTGAGACCTTTCCGCCATTCTCAACCGGTGGAGTGAGTGGTGCGGGATTTACTGTATCCGGATAGCCACGGCCGTTGAGCATGGCGTAGTTGTCTTTCATGTTGGCAAATGGCAGTGGCTGCACATTCAGGCTCGCATCGTGGAACTCGGCATCGAACGAACCGATCTGCAGCGGATATTCGACATCGTAAAAGGTGGAACCATCACCGTCGTTGTATACATACTTGAAGCCACTCTGGTGAGTGAATCCATTAAGCTGTGCACCCGCCGGGAGATCGTTCTGAATCGGTTGCACGTAGAGGTTGCCGAGCATGCCCATTTGCATATGCTCGGTCGCCTCCACATGGCAGTGATACATATAGGTACCGGGTTCAATCAGGTTGTAATAGTAGGTCATGCTCGATCCCATATTGATGGAGACCGAGGCATCGGGCACCCCATCGAACACCGTCGAGGCATTGGGAAAACCATGGAAATGAACGGTATGCGGATCGAACAGATCCGGCCGCATCATCATCCCGACATTGGTCAGGGTCAGGAAAAACTCCTGCCCCTGCTTCAACGTTATGGTCGGTGCCGGAAAGGCGGCGGCAAGGTTACCGGAGGTCATCGCCTGAGCTTCAGTAATACCGGTCAGGTCGGAAAATCCGAACATGTACTGCAGACGTCCGTCTGCCATGTTGATGAAGCCGTCACCGGCTCCCAGGTGCATGCACTTGAGCTGGTTCGGGTCATAGGGTCCATCCGGCACGGCATCGCCGTTGTTGTCTCCCGGGCATTGCACATAGACCGCTGCTTGCGCCGGCAAACCGATGCCCGCCAAAACCAGTGCTGTGGCAGCCGAGAGAGCCCTTAGCCTGAACTTGTTCATGAGCGAACTCCTCCTCTTCAGACCCTGGCCGCCTGATGCGGCCAGGGCTTGGTTTTAATGGGTTACGGTTGCGCCACTTCGTCAGCGCCAATGTCCGTGCCCGCTCCGGCGGGGCGCGTTTGCGCATCATAATCAACAGCCAAGTCAGTGAAATCCGCCGGCACAGCCCCATCACCTGCATCGATCGCAGGCGAGCCTGCCGAGAGGTGGTAATCACCAGTGAGGCTCAGCGGTCCGAAGCTGACATCGATGAAGTTGCCACCCTCGTCAAAGGCAGGAGCCGCAGCCAGTGAAGTGGTCAATTCAGGTATCAGAATGGTCTGGCCGCGATCACCATTGAAGTAGCTAGCGACGAATGCCGGGTCGACCGGGATATTGCTGGGGTCGTAGCCGGTAACATCGGTCAGGATGCTGTTCAGCGGGTTCAGGCTGCCGGTAACACCGAGTACTGCCAGGTCATCATAAACAGCCGGGTCTCCCGCTCCTACATTGGGCACAAAACCGAAGATGGACTGTGCGGGATTGGCCTGATCCGGCTGAATCGCCCAGTAGAAGGAGCGGTTCTGCCAAATGATGTTATTCACCAGGGTCGGATTGGAGAACGCCCGATACTGATCCAGCGCCGTGGACGGATAGATGAGGCTACTCAGTGCGAGACTGTTGGCCCTGGAGACAATGCCTGCTGGTTGCGCAGTACTCTGGTTGGGGCTGCCGGGCAAGAAGGCCTCACCCGCGGTCGCCGTGCTGTCATTGTGAGCGATGGTGTTGTTGATGATCTTCACCATCAGCGAGTCCTGCAGCGAGATACCGCCACCGGCAAGTCCGGCCACGTTATTGGTCATGATGTTGTTCATCACATTAACGCGATACCAGCGGTTGATACCGGCCGGGTGACGCGCTATATCCTCGCCATTAACCCGCTCGGTGCGGATGCCACCACCGTCGCCGGCACCGGCCTGGTTGCCCTGGATCAGGTTCCCGTCGATGGTAACGTGGCCGGAACCGGGGCTCACCGCGCCTGCCAGACCGACCTGTCCGCCGATATAGATCCCGCCACCGGAGACCGACACACCCTGATTGAAGGACTGATTGAACAGGATCTTGTTGTCGGCGATGCGGCCAAGCCAGCTCAGACCGAGATGACCGATACCACCACCATGACCCTGGCTGAAGTTGCCGCAGATGAAGTTGGAGGTCACGCTGTAGCCGCTGGCGCCGGTATAGAGTGCGATTCCGCCACCGGCGCCGGCGAGACTTCCGTTCTGCACCACCTGGTTATTGTGGATATTGATGCGTTTATTACCTGCGTCGGTGTAGATCTCGCCAAGGGTCGGATCCTGACTGACCAGATCGGCATGGCCGATGCGAATACCGCCGCCGAACAGTCCCTGGTTGGCGACCAGGCGGTTATTGCTGATCTCCAGGTAACTTGCATAGCCGTTGACGAAGATCGCTCCACCATGGTCTCCACCGGTAATGGTCACGCCATCAATGCGGGCATGATGCTCGCCGCCACGGAATTGCAGACGCTTACGCACGGTGGTACTACCCAGCACCGTAATGCCCGCTCCCTCACCATCGAACAGCAGCACAGGCTCGTTATCGGTGGGAACAAACCCGGCTCCCTGGCCGGGCAACAGTTCGAAGGCCCCGGCGGTGAGAAGCGAGGCCACCTTGTTACGCCACTGCTGCAGTTTCTCGGCAGGTGCCTTGCGAGCATTGAGCACCGTGGCATAAGGACCCCAGCCCTGCAGGCGCACCGGCTTGTACATCAGCACCATTTCGTTGTAGGTACCGGGTGCGAGCATGATGATGTCCTGTGGGCGGGCGATGTCGATGGCATCCTGGATCGGCGTTGCCGCGGGATCGGCACTGGGCAGGACCGGGATAACCGACATACGATTCGGCAACGGGCCGACCGTGACGGTCACACCGCCGGGTGCACTCTCACCACCCGCCGTGGTGACCATCAACTGGCCGGTAGTGGCCCCGGCCGGAACGGTACCGGTGATAATACCGTCGCTCCAGCTCACACCACTCAGCGGCACACCACCCACGGTCACCTCACCGGCAGCATTGCCGAAACCATAATGACGCGAGATCATCCGTGTGGTCGCCGCCGTGCCGTCATAGGCAGGATTAGGCACATCCATATCACCCACCGCGACAATGGTCAGTGTCTGACCCGGCTCCACGTAAGGACCACTACCAGCCGGTCCGGATACGGTGTAAATGAGTGGTGTACCGGCAGGCTGCTCACAGTCCAGCGGGCTGCCCGGACCGGCAAAAGCGGCAATCGGCAGCACCGGCGTATCCAGGTAGGTAGTACCACCGGGCATGTATTGGAAGGTGTAGCAGAACTGGCTGTAACGCCGATCGTAATGCGGATCGACAATTATCTCAGGTACAGTGGGGTTGCTCACCGGATCGTAGGCCGGATTGGGGATCGGTCCCGCGTCGTTCATGCACGCGGAGATCATGTTGGGCGAGACGCCGGAGGCCATTGGCAGGTTCACAGAATAGCTCGATGGCAGCATGGCATTGAACTTTCCCCACTCATCGGAGTAGGTGCGCACGATTTCACGACCGGTCCAGTCACGGAACGATACCGGCAACCACGGCGGCGCAAACTTCTCACCGAAGGTCGGTGCATTGGGATCGAACTCGTTGGCCAGATCGTTGAGGATCCCACCGACTACCATGGCTGCCTTGGGCGTTTCGGTAAAGAGGAAGAAATCGGCCGCCGAGTTCTGGCCCTGGGTCAGGTGCACCTTTTTTCGGTCGCACAACGGACGGTCTGTACCGGCATAAGGTGCAGCGATCAGATCGGCCGGTGCGATCCCCGGATAGGGGGTACCTGAAGCGTCGGTCTGCATCGTCAGGTACGGCGGCACAGTGTGCAGCGTGCCGACACAAACGTTAGGCAACAGCAACGGTGAGGGGGTGTAGGCGTCACCGAAATCGACGTTTTTATCCTCCTCCTTCAGCAGCTCGTAGCCTGGCGGTACCTTCACTTCAACAACATAGTCTCCCGGAACCAGCGGAGGATTGGCCGGGTCAGCCGGGTCGCCGGGACCGAAGGCATAGCCGCCGTCGAACACACCGGGACGGACCTGGTTAAAGTTGCGCAAGCCGTCGTAGCAATCGGTGGGAACACCGTCGACGCTGAAAACAGCACCCTGGCAACCGGTGGGCACGCTGTCGTCCCAACTGTCGGTATGGGTTACACGCAGTGCATCGCCGTTGTCGAATACGCCATTGGCGTTGTGATCGGTGTCCTCGATACCGGGGAAATTGCCGAGCGGGTAGTTGTCCACGTCAGGTGCGGTAATAATGCCGTCACCGTCCTGATCGAGGATATTACCGTCGATATCGGCCTGATAGAGGTTGACCTGTATCCGCGGGATACCGGGCTCCCACTCCTCACCAACCGCATAACGCGGGTCGTTCTCAGCGCGGGTAATGGCATAGAAAACGATACCGGAGATCCCGCCGTTCTCAGCGGCATCATAGGGTGCCTTGCCCCACTCGAAGCGGTTTGTCTGGCCAAGGAAACCCTGGAATGCCTGGGTCAATACCGGACCGGTCTCGGTACGAGAGAGATTGTCAGCGGTATTGGGGTTAATCAGTGGCTGTCCCAATTCGGCGGTCGTGCAGAATCCCGCCTCCACATCACCCTGGGTACAATTTTGCGGCTGTGGGGTGAGCACCTCACCGGCGGCAACCGGTCCACCATTGTCCACCGACACCGTCAGGCCGGTCGCCTTCAGGCGGGCGAAATCCACCTCAGCAACCAGCCAGTGGAAGAAGGGGAAGACCTCATCGAAGGGGGCTTCTCCATTGTTGTCCACCGGCATCGCCTGATAGATACGACCATCACGGAAGCGCAGGTTAACAGCTGCCTGATCGGCGCCCAAGGGGGCGTCATCCAGCGTTGGGTCATTGCATTCGGCCGTCACGCAGTCGCGGAAACCGTTTTTGTTGCGATCGAAAAAGACAGTGTGCTCGCTGCGATGGAACCAGTTGAATACCGGCACATCACCCAACGCGATGCTTCCCCCACCAACGGGGACCGTCACCGGCAGTGTCGAGATAATGACATCCAGGGGTTTGTCCCAGACAACCAGCTCATAATCGCCGGGGGGAACGTTATTGATCTGGAAGCTACTGTCGGCATTACACGGCTGGGCATAGACCCCTTGTCCGGTACCGACAGGCGCATCGTTCAGGCCGACCCAACAGCCGGGGATCGGATGGCCGCTGTAAAAAGTAAAATCGGGCGGTCGTGAATTATGCAGATTAGTGACGGTGCCACTGATGCTGGAGCTGCCCGGCGGCTGCGCCGTGTCGCAATAGCCGACCGGATTGGTTGCGGCAGCATTGTAGCAGTCGAAAGTTTTAATGAAGCCGATGAAGACATGATGTCCCGGCGGTCCGAACTCGGTGAAAAAGCGTGGCTCGTTGGCCTTCACCCAAGCGTCAATCGTCTTACTGCCCTCGATGGTATGAGTCTGATGCCAGTCCTGCCCTGCCGGCGGGACCAGCTGAACACCGTACTTGCCAGGCGACAGATTCTTGACCAGCGCAACACCGTCTACGTCGGTGAGGATTACCCCATCCCCCAATACATTGACCGTGCCGTCTGCGTTATAGCTGGTTCCGAGCGGATTGCCGAAGGCATCCTGAAGAATTTGGCCACCGGCAGCACCATACTGTCCTGCGGCATCGAACAGCAACACGCTGAAACCCGGCAAACCGACCTCCTGCGGCAGGTCGGGAGCGTTATTGATCGGGGACTTATCCTCGAAGGCAAAGATCGATATTTGCGCTGTCGGTAACGGATGCGGCGCAACCACAAGAGTCACATCCGCCGTCGCCGTAACCTGATCGAAACTCACCTCCCCACCAACATTGCTATAACCGGCAAAGGGCAGTACCGAAACGAAATAGCGTTTGTCCGTATCGACCCCCGTGATGGTCGCCGTGGTGCCCGCCGTCTCACCCTGCTGCAGCACCGGCGAGTGGCTGGTATGGAATTTCAGCGAGGGGGTATCCAGAGTATGCACACCCGGAATAACCGCCGTGGTGTGATCTTCTTCCAGTAACCAGCGAAAACCGGAAACCGGGTTGGCGCTGCCATCCTGCACCTGTAGATTGATACTACCAGGCACCGCGTGTGCCGGTGACATGATCAGCAGGCAACAAACCAGAGTTGCTACCCATAAGGCGTGAATGGCCGACCACTCATCCGTGCTCCAAGACACCTGTCGACTGTTCATGTTCATTTCGGCTCTCCCACTCACTGATTCAGTAGCACTGAACAGACGACGACCCATCGCCTGCCTTTACACCGTGTCGCCGGAATACCGTTAACCTCAACAATACCGGTCGTCACGCATAACAACAGCCATCGAAAAACAGCCTAGTGATTAGCTAAAGTTTTACCGGTCGGTGCAGCCCCTATTTCCATGGGGGGACGACCCTATGAGCAAGGTAGTTGTGCACCTGACTGACAAGGACGAAAAGCAGCCTGCGGCAAATGCGGGATTCATTGAAACTTCAGGAGATGACATTAGGAAGATAACGGAGAGTATTACGAGGATTTCGCGGCAAGGTGATGTTGTACCAGTGAAAGGATATCGCCGGGAGAAGTCGTTTCCTTGCACAGAAAATCACTGGCGCCATTGGCAAATGCCGCCTCGCGATATTCAGGCAGATCATAACTGGTCAGAATAATGACATTGGTCGTCGCATCGGCATCCTTGAAAATGCGGGTCAGTGCGAGGCCGTTTTCACCTGGAATATTGATGTCCATCAACACCAGATCAGGACGCAATGACGCCGTCACAGCAATAGCTTCCTCGCCAGTACCGACATCAAGGATTTCTATTGCGGGAAAATGCTCTTGCAACAATAAGCGCAGGGTTGTGCGAAAACCAAGATTGTCTTCCACAAGCAGTGTGCGAAACATTTTCACGGCCTCCACTGCAGGGTCCACCTGCACCATATCCAGTTCACCAGGAATCTGTATCGCAACACACTCTCATGGCGGAGTAATTCCTACGAAAAGCAGATTAGTGAATAGCCGTGCTGATGTATCCCCGGTTGACACCCCAGTCCTGCCAGTGCATTACCCTATATTTTTTTCGGTTTTTCTCCGCACAGGAATTATGACAATGTTCATCTATACTGCTGAAACAATAGAGGAGCCCTCCGCGGCCGGGTAGTAGCTGCCCGTGCGTTCAGTGAAACTGCGGATCGCATCAGGCAAAAACAAGCTCTGTCACTTGCAACAATTGAGTGACAACTACCATAATTTCTGAACAGCACTCACTTGTAGGGGAAAAAGCATGGCAAAGCAGGTGTACCGGGTTCTGCTCGCAGACGATCACACCATCCTGCGCGAAGGCTTACGCGCCCTCCTGGATGCATCACCGGATATCATGATTGTCGGCGAGGCCGCAGACGGTCATGAGGCAGTGCAAATGGCCAACCAAACCACACCGGATGTCATCCTTATCGACCTGTCGATGCCGAGAATGAACGGTACCGAAGCAATCGAATTAATACGCAGGAGAAATTCAAAACTAAAAATCATCGCACTAACCGTTCATCGCACCGAGGAATACGTCCGTGCAACACTCGATGCCGGTGCTAACGGCTACGTACTCAAAGACGACACACGCAACGAACTGATTTCATCGATTAATGCAGTGATGCAGGGCAAGACCTACCTTAGCCCATCGATCTGTGCCCAACTGGTCAACGGCTATCTGGAACCCCATGGCCCCAACAGCACCTGCTCATCATGGGATACACTCACCCTTCGCGAACGTGAGGTCATCAAGCTTATCGCAGAGGGAAATACCAACAAAGTGATCGCTCGCCTACTTTCCATCAGCGTAAAAACTGTAGAGAAACACCGTGGCAACCTGATGAAGAAACTTGGCCTACACAGCGCCTCAAAGATCACTGCCTACGCCATTGAGCACAGACTGATCGAACTGTGACAAAGCGACTTTGACAGGCCAGAAGGCGCTGATCCTGGTCCCTTCACCACACACAGATTGAATATCGAAGGACCCGCCCATCAACTCGGCGCGTTCGCGCATACTTTTAAGTCCCAGACTGGGACCATTGACCACATCCGCATCCATAACAAAGCCACAACCGTTATCATTAATATTCAGCGCCAACCTGTCATCCTGCACTTGCAGGGAGAGTTCGACCCGGTTAGCTGACGCGTGTTTGCTGATGTTATGAAAAGCCTCCTGCGTAATGCGGAAAATCACGACCTTGAGCTCTTCGCGTAACGCCGTTTCCTGAACCGTTACACTCTTTACCACTGCGATCCAGGGGAACATGGTGCCGAACTCACGGCAAAACCAGTTGATGGTTGCCACTAAGCCAAGGTCATCAAGAATTGAGGGACGCAAATCCATCGAGGTACGGCGGACCTCCTCAATGGAGTCACGGATCTTGCCAACCACATCGTGCAGACGTTCCAGCGACTGTGCACTCGCTGACTCCTCTGCACAACGCAACACATCCTCGACCGAGAACTTGATTGCGCTCAGTCGCTGCCCGATACCATCATGCAGCTCATTAGCGATACGTTTCCGTTCGTTTTCCTGCGCCGTTATGAGCAGCGAGGAGAGTTGATGCATGGCCTGTTCTGAATGGCGCAATTCCTCATGGATACGCACCTGCTCTGAAACATCGATGACGTTTCCGAGCACAAACACCCCCTCATCGTTTTCCAATCGGGCGTGGCTCATCTTCATCCAGATACTTCCCCCGTCACGTCGCCGCCCCTCCACGACGTTGGCGCGACTCATTGTTGCATTGGTGTTCTGGTCCATATCAGGTAACGACCCTAGGTCATCAACATCATCGAGCAATCGGTGTAATTCCATGCCTGCAATCTCATCACGGGTATAGCCGAAGATTTCCGCGAACCGTTCATTGCAAAACACCACCCGGTTTTCCTGCTGGAGGTAAATCCCTGTCAAGGTATTCTCAACCAGAGAGGTATAACGTCTCCCAAGGGCCTCAAGCGACAGACGATCACGCTCATTTTCATCGACTTGCTGTTTCAGCATATCGATCACCATGGTCAACTGCCCGGTCTTTCTTGCCACCTCGTGTTCAAGCTTTTTGCTGTATTCAATCGCGATCTCATCCTCACGACGTCGCTCACTGACATCTCGTATAATCGACACCAGTTCGCCCTTCCCGGCCGCATTCACAATGGCATGAGTCCGCGCCTCTACCCAGCACCAGTCACCGGAAGCGTTTTTCAGGCGGAATGTATTGCTCTCGACGAATTCACCTGCAGGTATCTGGCTCACTCTGTCAGCAACAGGGCCACGATCTTCCTCGTGGATCTGGGCAAACAGGCTAACGCCGAGCAACGCCTGCGGCTTGCGCCCCAGCAGTGCACTGCTTGCCGACGAGAGATAATGGATTGTGCCATCAGAACTGTGCTGGACAATAAGGTCGGAGACCGATTCGACCAGCAACTGCAACTTTTCCTCGCTGGCGGATGCCTTACGATCCATCCCTACCCGGCGGGAAACATCCTCAGCAACGAACAGGGAAAAACGGTTCTCATTGCCAAGTTTCACCTCGGTCTGATGCAGTGAGGAGAGATGGATCTTCAGATAACGTGAAAGCTGTTCATCGTAAACGCGCAAACCGTTTGCAGGTGTCGCGAAACCAGCCATTCCAGCCAAAGCGACATGCTGCCTGAGGTAGCAGTCGGGTTCGGTGCAGTGAGGATGCAGTCGCTGGTGAAGACCGCCACCGGCGGCGCTTTGTACATCACCCAGCCCCCAGCGCTCTAAGGTTCGATTAGTGCGGACGATCCGACCGTCCGCATCAACCAGACAGATAAGCTGCGGCAGTGTATCGACGACCGCTTCCCAATGGCGCTTCGCCGTACCGATGGGACCTTCAGTCGAGCCGTGTTCCACCGATGCGATACGCTTTAATCCAGACATGCTGAAATTATTATCCATTATCTTTCACCTGTTTTCGATAACCCATGAGATCCAGGCTGACATCCAGAACCTGCTGATCGCCACTACCACGCCATCTTGCTGTAGAACCTGATGGACGGGCTGAAATGGTCACGTTATTCAATTGCAAAACCGGTGGTTGTGTTTCCAGCTCATAGAGAATTTTTTCCAACGTCGGCAAATCCATCCGCAAATTCACCCTGAGCACCACCCTATGCAGGCCGTTCTGTTCTTGCTCACCCAGGATCTGACTACTGACAATACTTCCTCCCTGTTTCTCAACAGACTGTTTCACCCGACGCTGCAATTCCGCAGCGGCAAGTGTCGGACGGTTGTTTTCAAGATAGTAGCCATGGCGCTTCTCCACCAATGCCAGGCGATTCAACTGTTCCCTCGCCGCCTTGCCCTCTTCAAGGATTGTCTGCGAACCGGCAATACGCTGGTTTAACCGCTGTAATTTTTGCTCATAACCGACCGCCACCCCTCGCAGTGGCATCACCAGTAGCACCCAGACAACGGAAATCATCACGACGAGGATCGTCAGCGCGAGGATCCGCCGCTGCATTGATGTAAATTGTTCAAGGTGTATCACTATTGCCCCTTATCGCCAGCGAAATGACATAACGCTCATTCCCGGTTTTCGGGTTTTGCGTTAATGGCGCTTCAAAGCGAGGGTCGGAAAAGATCGAGGATTTGCTGAGCTGTGCCAACAACTCGGAAGCGGCACTCGCCTCACCGCTTAGCCTGACACGCCCGGATGTTATCGTAACCTGTCCTGCCCACGACTCATCTGACATCAGATGTGTAAGCTCCAATAACACATCTAGCACGGAGGGCATTGCGCTTGTCTGCTGCTGTATCAGGGTCATCCGTTCTATACGGTCAAGGAGATCCTCCCGATCGCTTTCTGCCTGATGCAGCTGTGCACGCAACCCCGAGAGCTCACTTTCGAGTTGGGAGGTCGCCTGCTGACGCTGAATAAATGGCATGACAGCAACGACCAGCAGCAGCGCCAAAGCCGACAGAGCCAACACCCGGTCAAATCGATTCATGCCGGCCGTTGCCGAACGCCACTCTGGAGGACAGAGATCGATACCCTCCCTTCCATTAGCCGATGCACTGGCAACGTCCACTGTTGCTATTTCGATATTCATGTCGGCAAGCGCATGAATGGCCGGCTCCACCCCTTCAGTCGGTGCCACGTAAAGTATGATTGCAATTTTTTTGTTCACCAAATCACGACGAACAATCCTGTAATCGAAGACCACGTCGCTCTCAGCGAAGGGGGTATAGTGGTCCATGGAAAACGACAATACCCGACGCAAGGTACTCTCCGCCTCAAGTGGCAACTCCAGTTCACGCACCAACACGAGAGCCTCATCGAGCAGAAGGTCACAACGCTGTTTCAGCAGATACGGAGGTAAGCTGCCGCTGGTGCTGCTCCCAGACTCAAGCGCATGACAGATTTCCTCACCTGTCGGGCTGTTCGGATCGACAAAACACAACTTCTCGTGTGATATCGTGACCAGCAGGCGTTGCTCAGAGAAGAGTCGACGCAGCGAGGGCGGCAGAAGCAAACCGATCTCCCCCAGCCACCAGTGAACCATTGGCATCACCGACGAAAAATGCGATTTCAGTTTCGCTCCATCCACTCCTGAGCCACTAACCTCCTTATGTCCTCTGGGTTTATCAAGGGGATCCCCGCTCCCCGCCTCAGAAGCTGTTCTATTTTCATCATCAATAGCATTCATTGTTGTGTATCAATTGGACATCGTCTTCAAAACTATAGTCCAGCCACTTCTCATCCGCCGTAGGTGCCCGCAGTAGGACAACACCTTAGCTGTGTGTAGGTAGTACCCCATCCCCTATGAATCAGCCATTGATGGATTACATTTAATGACGTCACCATGACAACTAGAGGCCGCGCCTGCCTGCCAGAGGCACACCAAGGCCACGTTAATCACAGTAAATCTCCGTGGGAGAAACCAATGAAGTCCACACTATTATCTGTCCGGAAGAAGATGCCGTCTTTCGTCAGCCTGATCACCATTACGGCTGCTGCGATAGCCGCCCAAGCGGGCGCCGCAGAGGAAATGAATCACCACCATCATGCCGGTCATGCACCGATGCAGATTCAGGAGACCACGGCGGTAAATACCATGGAAGATCACTCCCAGCATATGCAGGCTATCCAGTCGATGAAAAATCACGATTACCGGCGCCATGTCGATAACTACACGCTGCCGTCGCTGGAATTGGTCGATATGCACGGCAAAACGCTCCGCATGGATGAGGTGCTGAATACCGATCAGCCACTGATGGTGAATTTCATCTACACCTCCTGCACAACCATCTGTCCGATCCTCAGCGCCACATTTTCATCAGCACAACAGCAGATGGGAGAGGAGGCTGAACCTGTTAAATGGGTTTCGATCTCTATCGATCCGGAATACGACACACCGGAACGCCTGCGAGAATATGCCCAACGTTTTGACGCCGGTGCCAACTGGCAATTCATCACCGGCGAGGTCGAACAGATCATCGAACTGCAAAAGGCCTTTAATGTCTATTTCGGCAGTAAGGCCAACCACAAGCCGGTCACCCTGATGCGAGCAGGACGCGATCAGTCATGGGTACGGATCGAGGGTCTCACCAGCGGAGCCGAACTGGTCGCAGAGTACCGACAGATCGCACGGTAGTGATGAAATTATCGCGACAACTGGTACTCCTGCTGTTATTTTCTTCGAACGGGCTTGCTGTCACTGTACAGGAGAGTCTGCCTGCGCATAGCGGCAAGCAATCACAACAAGAACGACTCGAGGCCGGGAAGCAGATCTACCTTTACGGCAAACTTGCCGACGGCGAACCCATCACCGCCAGGGTCCGCGGCGATGTCACGCTGCGAGGCGCCGGATACGCTTGCGTCAATTGCCACCGGCGTAGCGGTATCGGATCGAGCGAAGGAGGTGATCCGGTCCCGCCATTGATCGGCAACGCGCTTTTTTCACCGCGCGTCGTCGCTTTGCACGATAATTACCCTAGCGGCGCCTTACACAATGAAACCCGTCCTGCCTATACGACTGATAGCCTGAAGCGGGCACTCAGGCAAGGGGTCGATCCGACCGGACGGGAACTGTCACCACTGATGCCTCGCTTTTCGCTCACGGACAACGAGGTGCTTGCAATCTCCAGTTACCTTGCCAGCCTGAGCGTCGCCATACCGCCGGGAATCGATGACCAGGAAATGCATTTCGCCACCATCACGACACCCGGCAACGATGCCGCACGTCAAGCCATGCTCGATGTCTTCACCACCTTTTTCCGCGACAAGAATGCCGGCACCCGCAGCGAAACCCGACGGGCGCAAAATTCGCCCTACCACAAGGACTGGGTCTACGGGGCGTATCGGCGCTGGCGACTGCATGAGTGGATGTTGCATGGAGCACCGGAAGAATGGCAGGTGCAACTGCAGGCTTTCTATACCAAGCAGCCGGTGTTTGCCATCCTCGGTGGTGTGGGGAGCGACGACTGGCTGCCCGTTCACCGCTTCTGCGAGGAACAACAACTCCCCTGCCTGATGCCGCATATCCCTTTGCCGCCGACACATGCCGACGACGACTTCTACTCAGTCTATTTCTCCCGTGGGGTCGAATTGGAGGCCCAAACGCTGGCCAAGCACCTCAGCGACACCACCCGGCAGTCACAGCAGGTGATTCAGGTACGAATTGAGCAGGGCGTTGCGCAAGCGGCGACAGATGCCTTGCATCAGGCATTAGCAGGCAGGGAGACACTTACGCTAACGGAAATCATCCTGGCGTCAGACCAGGTACCCGCCCTCGATTTCTGGACAGAGCTTGCCGCAAAGTATGGTGAGGCGGTGTGGGTCCTGTGGCTCGACGAAGAGCACCTGAAGGGGCTCACTTCACTTGCCGAAGCGGGTTCCACATCACCTGCGGCAATTTATCTTTCAGCGTCACTTCAGCGAAACATCTCTGCCCTGCAGCATCATCCACTGCATTCACGCTTCACCCTGCTCACTCCCTACCGGGCAACCGACAATGAAAATAACACCCTTCGTTTTCGCACCTGGGCACGCCTGCGTCAGCTGCCGATCAGCAACCTGCACCTTCAGTCTTCCAGTTTTCTCGCTGCCACCCTGCTGGGCGAAACCCTGATGCACCTGCGCGGCAATCTCTCACGAGAGTATTTTATCGAGCGCATCGAACATATTATCGACAACATGATCAACCCCTCGCTTTATCCTCGTATCAGCCTCGCTCCGGGTCAACGCTTCGCCGCTAAGGGGTGTTATGTGTGGGAAATGGGAAAGGACTTCGAAACCGCCGAATGGATCGTTCCGTAAGGTTCAAAGTTCAAAAGGTAGGAGCGGCGTGCCCTGTCGCCATATGCTAAAGATGCCACCGCTGTCGTGGAAAGATGCCGCTCCTAAGGCAAAAGCTAGCGGCAGGGTTTAAGAACAGTGTCCAACCTAGAATACTGAACTTAAAATTTTCAGCGTTGAAGGCGAAACACCTGCCCCTGATAACTCAACACCAAATCCTTCCGGCCGATCTCCTCCACCTCAATCCCTGCCTCTGTACGATCCCCTTCGCGGTACTTTTTCATATTAATGATGACAAATCGAGCCTCTGCTTCATCGGCATATGCCTGGGCATTGATCACGATCTTCGGCAGCGTGCTTTGGAAACGGTACGGCAGGGTGCGCAACAACGGGGGAAGCGGTTCGTCCGGCATCACATCATCGTGCGCGGAGAGATCGACCTCAGTGGTACCGATTTGCGGAACAAAGTCTGACGCCGGCGTATCAAGATCGGGCAACGGCCAGCCATGCTTCACTTCACCAGAGACCATGTCCACCACCTCATCGCTGTGATCCTCCACACGAGAAGTTAGTGATGATCCGGTGCTCTCTTGCCGTTTCTCCTCAGCCATACTCTCTTCCACACTGCGAGTGGTATGCCTTGTCTCAGGCCGGGATACTGTGGCAGGAAGTTCCCTTATCGCTATATCCACTGTCTTGGGCGCCGGGGAATCATCGGCGATGAGCATCGATGACGATGCCTTTGTGGCGTCGACGGTAGGCGTGGAAAGCGCTACAGGTTGGGGTTCGGCTAATACAGGGGATCGGGCAGACGGCATTCGCTGTGGCGTTTTGGTATTGCTGCTATCAGCGATTCCGGCATGCATTTGCTCGATAACTTCGGCATCAACATCATCAGCGGCAGAGGCTACTGCCTCTGCTGTGACGTCATCACTGGCCCACCACCAGGTTAGCGCCATGGCGCAGGCCGTCACAACAGCAACATAGATGAGGCGTCTTGCCTGTCCATGCCTGGCGACAATGTCATACTGACGCGGTGCGGCGATAGTGGAGTTACGAGTTAAGTCTCGCTCCGTCTCCGCCTTGCGCAATGCATCGAGTATGTAAGACATGGCGGTTCTAGTCGTTCCTGTTTGTTGCCACCAGCAGGGGAACCTGCGGTTGCTCCAGTAGGTTGTTCAAATGAATGAGCGTGCGTGGACCGGCGATGCCGTCCGCCGCCAGACCACGCGAGTGCTGGAAGGCGCGAAGCCGCTGTTGCAGATCCCGATCGAACTCCCTTGCTGAGGTCACCACACCGTCTCCACGCTGGAGCGCCCCCTGCAACCATTGAACCGCCTGCTCATTGGCACCGGCGGCGATCATCGAGACCCTTCCGAGTGGCGGTCGCCAGAGCAACATGAATTCCCCTGTCCAATACGCCTCCAACTCCCGTAAAGCCACCGGGAACACACCCTCGGCTGTCGCCACCAGCGCGCGCTTTCTATCCAGGCCAACCAGGGCCAGATAGGCCTCATTTCCGTGCTGCCGATGCAAAGTGAGCAGAGCCGGACGGTTGTAGCCACGGAGCTCATCCCAACGGCCAAAGTCTTCCATGCAACTCAGACCATGACGATTGGCCCGGCGGCACAAAGAGAGGCGATCGACCGCATTACCGTCTATTCCCCAGCGATCAGACAGGGCGTGCAGCGCTACCGGAATCCCCCTCTGTACCACATGATCCGCCGACAGGAATTCGCCGGTGGCGGGAGTCTCTTTCCCGGGAGACTCTTCTCTAGCCGCAACAATCGCCGGCACCCTGCCCGATAACGACCCCAGTCTTGGCTGCGCAGGGATGGTGGCTGACAGGGGGCGTCCGGAGGAGACCGGCGAAGCGGTGGCAGAGTCACCTCCTGCTACCGCGTTATGTGGATCAGGCCCAGGCACCGTTGGCAACAAGTCACTCCGCGTGAACCAATCACCGGTAATCCCCGTACTAACCATGTCGGTCATGTCTTCCACTGAAGAGACATTACCGTTAACGGCCAACCCGGCCAGTGTAAGAACGAGTAAACCCGCTACCATCGCGGCCGCCGGGAGAGCAAAGCCTCGCCGGGCACCGCCCTCCTCACCTCGCCACTCCCTGGCGGCATGGCGCACAATAGTGGCCTTGACCGAGAGAGATTCGGTGGCATACGCGCCGATCAGCGCCCGATCACACAGAATATTGATCACCCTGGGGATCCCCTGGGAGTGACGGTAGATCTGTCTAAACGCCGCACCGCTGAACAGCCTTTGCCCGCAACCGGCCACCGCCAGCCGGTGCTGAATATAGCCCTGCGTCTCGGACAGGGAGAGTGGTTCAAGGTGATAACGCGCCGTGACCCGCTGTGCCACTTGGCGCAAGGCGGGGTGTTGCAGTTTCTGCCGCAACTCCGGCTGCCCGATCAGGAACACCTGTAACAATTTGTGGGTCGCTGTTTCAAGGTTGGTCAACAACCTAACCTGCTCCAGCACCTCAGGGAGGATATTTTGCGCCTCATCGATAATCACCACAGTGCGCCGTCCCGCGGCGTGTGTTGCCAGCAATCGCTGGTTGAGCAAGGCTACCAGTTCACCGGTAGGTGTAACGCGCCTGGGCACACGTAGTTGCAACTCTGCGGCAATGGCCAGCAGCAGTTCCCGAGCGTTATCGGGCGGACTTAACAAAAGCGCCACATCGACGCTCTCCGGCAACTGTTCGAGAAAGGCCCGGCAAATGGTGGTCTTGCCGGTGCCTACCTCACCGGTTAGCTGGACGAATCCCCCCCCCTCCTCAGTACCGAACAACAGGTGAGCCATCGCCTCCCGGTGACGCTCGCTCAGAAACAGGTAGCGTGGATCCGGGGTAATGGCGAAAGCATTCTCCCTGATCCCGAAATAGTCGCTGTAGATGCGCATGTTTTTTGCCGTGCCTGTATCGGCTATCGCTTAGGCATCGCCAGGGTCTGCTCTGCCCGTTGACGCATATTGTTCATGCGCATGCGGTACTCTTCAGTCAATAGCTGAGCATCATTGGAATTTTTCACGACCCGCGGAGTGATCAGCACAACCAGTTCGGTGCGTCGGCTTGACTCGGAAGTTTTACCGAACAGTGCCCCAAGGAGGGGAATATCGCGCAGTCCCGGAACGCCGGACTCGGCATTAGTGTTATTTTCCGTGATCAGGCCGCCGAGCATAATGGTGTCGGCATTCTGTATTGAAATCGTGCTCTGGATATTGCGCTGGCGAAAACTGCGCTGACCGGTTGCATCTTCCACCGCACCGACATCAGTCACGTCCTGTCGGATCTCCATAGTGATGAGTCCCCCGCTATTGATCCGCGGTGTCACCTCAAGTTGCACGCCCGTATCCTTGAACTGGATAGATTCGATGATCACACCTCCCTCGGTGGTGGCGGTTTGGGATTTCACCGGAACCTGATCGCCGACCGTGATTCGTGCCGTACGATTGTCCAGCACCATCAATGAGGGGCTGGAGATCACGTTGAGTTTCGAGTCGCGAGCCAGAGCATTGAGCACTGCACTTATCACACCGCGTCCGCTGACAGTGTAGGAAAAGCCGGGGATCGCGGCGCCGATGCCGGATGAGTTATCCAGATCCAGCAACCCCTCACCAATCTTGCCTTCGTAGACGTTGTTGTTCTTGAAATACCACTCCAGGCCATAGCTGAGCTCATCGGTCAGGGTCACCTCAAGGATTGACGCCTCGATCAACACCTGCATCTCCTGCACATCGAGACGCTTGAGCGCCGACTCGATCACCAAAAAGTCCCTCGCTGAAGCCATCACCAGAATGCTGTTGTTTGACTCATCGGCAACGATACGGACCTGGCCGCCGGCAGGCAGGACCAGACTCTGGGTCGCCCCGCCGGCTGTCGGAGGCTTCTGAGCCCCCTCACTCACCGAGCTAAGTTTGACCGGGGTCATGCCCGGCGCCAGCCCCGCCGGACTCCCTCCACCACCAGAGCCTTCACTACCAAACACACTGGTCAGCACGGATGCCAGTTCGGAGGCTTTCCTGTTTTTCACCTCATAGGTATAAAGACGAATTCCCGGCTCGTCACCGACCCGGTCGAGCCGTTCGATCCAGACCCGCATCCGCTCCAGATAGCGCTGTTGGGGAGTAAGCACCAGTAGCGCATTTAGCCGATCGAGCGGCTCGATTTTGACCATCCCAGCCGAATCGGCATTCATGTGTTCGCCAAGGATCCGCTTCAGCTCCTCGCCAATGCTCTTGGCATCGGCATACTGCAAGGGGAATACACCGACAGAATAGCCCGCCATCCAGTCCACATCGAAGATCTCGACAGTATCGCGCCAGCCTTCAAGCTCCTGGCTGGTGCCACCGAGCACCAGCAGATTGCGGTGCTCATCGACCAGCAACAGATTTTCCTTCGGCACCATCGCTTCAAGGATCTTGAGCATCTCCTTGGCGGAAATGTAACGCAGTGGAAAAATCTGCGCACCGTAACCAGGCATCAGCGGTGCACCACGTTGGGCAATACGCGGGCTGATGCCACCGCGCATCGCGCTGGCCAGCGGAGCGACACGGTACATCGAGCCATCCCAGCTCATCGCCGCGCCGTTCATTTTCAGCAGCTCCTCCAAAATCGGCAGCAGGGCATCACGTTTTACCGGCTGGCTGGTTTTGAGACTGACGCTCCCCTTGATGACGGGGTCGATAACGTAGTTCTCACCAAGAATATCGCCCAGAACAATCTTGACCACTTCGTTAATGGCGGTATTGTCGAAATTGAGTGTGACATCACCCTTCACCAGCTGGGGAGCACGTCGCTCTGCGGCTTTTCGATTGATAAAACCACCACTGCCGAGGCTGATCTCCGGTTCCCGGGGCGGCACCACCTCCGCTGATTCCGGCTCCGTCTCCTGAACCTCACCGGGAGGAGTCTCGGTACGGCGAGCCTCCTCCGCGGACGAGGCAGGCATAACAGCACCTTTTGCCTCTTCACGCGGCGGCGTGCCCGAACAGCCGGCCACCGCCAGTGACAACACCAGCCCCTGCAGGGTTAAACGGCTAACCACTCTCTCCACACTGTTCTCCTTGTTATTACCGGCACCCGCAGATCGGACCAGCCTTCGGGCCTCACACTCCCACATCTTTTGTCAGTCAGACTGGCAGGATTACAGTGAGCACAACTCAGTGCTGCTTACCCCGCTCTTCATCCAGCATGATTCGCTGTTTTTCTCCGCTCTTATTAAGGCTCACGCTAACGGCCGTCATCGATTCAATCTCCCAACCTTCCACCACATCGCCCGGCTGCGCCTTGATAACTTCAGTGCCGCCTGGCTTGCCGAGAAGGGCATAACTTGATTGCGGTGACGTCACGACACCAATCAACACAAACGCCAACGGCTGATGGGGCGTCAACGCCTCTACCGGCGAGGCAGTCGCTAGCACACGCCTCTCGCTCCAAAACAGCGGTCGTGCCAGAAGCTCCTGATAATGATCGAGAGAGAGGGTGCGCAGAGGGCTCCCAGGTAACTGTACGGATGGTGTTTGTATATCCGGCGCCTCATGCATGGAGACCACTTGAGGCGCGTTTTTCCATAACCACACCATCATGATCAACAACACCAGATTTAGCAGCAGCAAGAATGAACGCATCAGTCTGCCCGTACTCGTCACCGGCACCCTGCCCGGCCAATACATAGGCATGACCTCCATATGGCTCCCCACATTTTTATCTGTTAGCTATAGCTATAGTCAGAGGCAGGAAAGGTGACAAGCAGGTAAACACCCTAGTTGATAACTGGCCGCTAGGGGCGTGTAGATTTGCCTTTTGTCGCAGGAGGGCAATCCAGCCGTGACAAAGGTGGCACCTTAAGCAAATGCGGCAGGGATACCGCTCATATATTCGGAACCTTTCACCGCCCCTCTCGCCAGCGAAGAAATTCATATCGCAAGGGGGCATTGGCACGAGTGGGCATAAAGCGCACCACCGCATCCACCTGCTCGCGGACACCGTTATCGAGCCGTGCTTCAACAGCAATGCTGAAGACAGCTCCTGTGCTCCTCATTCCGCGCGCCGTTAAAACAACATACGAGTCGGCCTCAGCCCCGCCTTCACCGAGATGGTCATCATTGACCAGGCTATCACCGTCGTCTCTCAGCGCTTGTCGAAGTCGAGGCGTCGCCACCTGCATATTAATGGCGGCATCTCCGGCATAGATCGTAAGGTTCTCGATAAGAGCGTGGTATAGCGAAGCATCGACACCGATAACCAGAGCCAATTCCTCCAGGCTCTGAAACGGGCCATTGCGTGGACCATAATCCAGCCCGGCAACGCGGTATTCCTCCTCCTCGGCGCCGTTGAGACGACGCAGGCTGTCCCGGTCGCGCCAGTCGAGAATAGCGTCAACCAGTGCCTCGCGCCGTTCCTGTATCACACCGCTTGCCGCGAACAGCTTACCTAGCACAGTTGCCGATGCGACGTTGATGTCTACCTTGCCGCTCTCGTCAGTGATCGCAACAGAAAGATTCGCCTGATCAAAGCGCAGGGTATTAATGCTGCTATCACGGCTCATCTCGCGCGCCGGAATCGGCTTTGCCAGATCGGCGATCGCCAGTTGCAGCCCTGCCCAGGCGGCTGCCCGGGCATTGGCCGATTCAACCAGGTTACCGACGACCAGAGTCTCGGTACGCACCGTAGCACTCTGGCTCACGGCCATCAGCGCCAGCAGCGCCACCAACCACAGCACCACCACCAACGCGATGCCACCCTGATGCACTGAAGTCGATTCACGCCCCGCCCTCATCGCGTGGCCCCTGTTACCGGCAACACCACCACCAGCGCCGGCCAGGGTGCGCTTTGCGCCTGCAGGTGCAACGTCATGCGCACCCTTGCCGGGAGACGCTCCGGCTTGTCCCATATAGCCTGCCAGTGGGGTCCATCCGGCAAAGGTGTATCCGCAAAATAGGCGAACTCACCATTGTCCAACCCACTCACCAGCAAGGCGCTTTCCGTCATCCCCTGCCACCCGGGATCCTCACCGGGAAGCCAGGGACGATAATCAAGCCACAACGTCTTTCCCCGCTCATCAGCAACAAAACGCAAACGGTAGCGATACAACGCAACAAGACGACCGTCCTGAACCGGCGCCGGAGCAACGAATTCCAACAACTGGGGAGCGCCGGAAAACAGCAACTTTCGACTGGCCTCAAGAGGTCTTATCGCCACCACCTGATTAAGCTGCCGACGCACCACACTAGCGGCGATACGCAGTTGATCGAGTTCGCTCCCCAGCAGGTCAGTACGCTCCCAACTGCGTGAAGCAAAACGCAAAGAGGAAAAGGCGATGGTCAGCGCCATCCCCACCAGCGCCATGGCGATCATCATCTCCATCAGGGTGAAGCCACGACCGTGACGCCTGGCAGCAGAAATAGACACACAATCGATCATTTCGCCTGCCCGAGAGTAAGCGTGGACAACTGCACGGAGCGCCGGCGATTACCCTCACCCCAGTCGACCTGGACATCGATGCGATAGAGACGGGTGCGACCGGCATCCAAGCCCCCCTCCTCGTAGGGAGAGACCCGACTCTGCCAGCTAAATCCCTCAGAGATACCCTCACTGATCCCGCTTTCCAGTTGCGTCGCGTTACTGCTCCCCTGAAAGGCGGCCAGGTGCGACTCGGCCAAAGTGAGCGCTCGGGCATACTCAGCGGCAACCGCAGTGTTACGCAGTCCGCTGGCGAATAGTGAGAGAATAGTCGCCACCGCCAGCGCCAGAATGGCAAAAGCGACCAGAACCTCCAGCAGCGAAAAGCCTTGCTGAACCTTGGCAGTGTGGCGGAAGTCATTCATGCAGAGATACCCGCCCGCTCAGCCAGTCCACATCCAGCCGGAGCTGCCGCACCTCTGCGACCAGTGTCACGCTACCGCCAGTGGCGCTGCCGTCAGCGAAGAAGGTGATCGATCCGGCGCCCCCGCCGCGCAGCTCGCTCTCGCCGGTCACCAGTTCCAACTGAAGGTCTTCCGGCAGAGCTACTGAAGGCCTGCCGTCGACACGAAACGATTGTTGCTCAAGATCCAGGGTAAAGGCGACAGGCTTTCGCCGACTCACCGCCGTACTGCGTGCATAACGCAAGGCGGCCAGCATCTCTCGCGCCACTGTGTTCAACCCGGTTGTGGAGAGGCCGCGATCAAACAGCGGCGGCACCAGTGCTAAGAGTGCACTCATCAGCACCAACACTACCAGCAGCTCCATCAAGGTAACGCCGCGACAGCGCCATGGTTCACTCCCAGGCCAGGATGTCCGCATCTTCACCACTGCCGCCTTGTGCATTGTCCGCCCCCAGTGAAAAGAGGTCATAGACACCCTCTTCTCCCGGAAAGCGGTAGTGGAAAGTGTATCCCCAAGGATCCTTAGGCACCGTACGTTTTTTCAGATAGGGACCGTTCCAGCGCGTATCGGTACCCTGCGGGGCTTCCACCAGCGCATTCAAGCCCTGCTCGACTGAGGGGTATCGCCCCACTTCCAGGCGGTACAGATCGAGCGCCCCCCCCAACTCCTGGAGCTGCAGGTAAGCGGTTTTGGTCTTGGAGGTCCCGAGATATTTCATCACCTGCGGCCCCACCAGGCCCGCCAGCAGACCGAGGATCACCAGCACCACCAGCAGCTCAATGAGAGTAAAACCATTCAACTTTTCAGTTTGTTGCCACTTTCTATTCATCATCACTCCCAGATATAAATCCGTTGCGAGTGCGTCATACGCCGCCTTCGCCTGTTGTGCTGAATGTGTGTTCCTTTCTGCAGTGAAAAAACTGCGTTTATAAATGTCTGTCACTGCGAGAAACTGAGCCTGTAAGTGTCGGCCACTGCAAGAAACTGAACCTGTAAATATCTGTCATTGCGAGGAACGATAGTGACGATGCAATCTGTCTCCAACGGCCGCTTTCTATTCATCATCACTCCCAGGTATAAAATCCGTTGCAATTAGGTCATACGTCGCCATCGCAGGTTAGACTGAATGTCTGTTCCTTTCTGCAGTGCTAGAAACTGCGTCTATTAAGTATCTGTCACTGCGAGAAACTGAGCCTGTAAATATCTGTCATTGCGAGGAGCGGTAGTGACGAAGCAATCTGTCCCCGACAGTGACCGACATGAAATCGTTTCGCTGCCTCTTCTGGTTTCTCGCGGCTACACCTACAGCGTCAAGTCATTAATGCTCAGGATCGCCACCAGGATCGACATGATGATCCCCCCGACGATGATCCCCAGTCCAATGATCAGCATCGGCTCAAGCAAGGCCAGCATTCTCTGTACAGAGGCCCTCACCTCACGGTCATAGATATCGGCGAGACGCAGTAACATCGCGTCAAGGCTGCCGGTCTCCTCGCCTACCCGCACCAAATGAACAGCAAGCGATGGAAAGCTTCCGCTCTCCGTCAGTCCGGCGGCCAGGGTCGTTCCGCCCTTGACTCCCTCGACAACGCTTGCAATGCGACTCTGCAACACCTGATTGGTCAGTGTTTCACGCACGATCTGCAGTGATGCGAGCAAGGGCACGCCGTTGTGGAGCAACGTTGAGAGAGTACGCGAGAAGATCGCCATCTGTATCTTGATCATCAATTCTCCCAGCAGCGGCCATCCCATCAGACGGATCTCCCAGCGATAGCGACTCTCTGCCTGGCCCCACTGTGCCTGCATGAACTTTGCTCCAAGGAGCATCAGCGCAACTCCCGCCCACCAATAATCATGCAGCATCTCGGCGGCGCCACTAACGATACGCGTTGCCAGCGGCAACTCACGCCCCATATCCTCAAACAGCACCGTAAACTGAGGCACCACAACCACCATCAGCACAAGCAGTGACAGCACCGTGATTACCACCAGCAGCGCCGGATAGATAAGCGCCGTTCGCACACTCTCCTTGACCGAGTCCAGCTCCTCAGTGGATTCGGCCAGTCGCAGCAGCACGGCGCCGAGCATGCCGGATGCCTCCCCGGCACGCACCATATTGATATGAAATCGGCTGAATACGCCCTGCTCCGCTTCCATCACCTCAGAGAGGGAGCGTCCGCTACGCACCCCATCGAGCATCTGTGCCGCCACCCTGGCCTGACCCAGACCCGTAGCGATATCGCTAAACATGGAAAGAGCGCGGTCCAGCGGGATCCCCGCCTCAAGCAAGGTGCCCATGTCACGGGCAAATGCCGCCACATTGAAACCACCCCGCCGAGGCAAAGGGAGAGATAAAAAGCGCTCACGCCAGCTGCCGCCAACCGGTTCCGCGCTGATCGGCGCATATCCCTGCTCCTTGAGCCGCTGGAGGGCATCGTTTTCGGTAAGCGCCTCGATTTCACCTTCCAGCAGGCCGCCTGCCGCGTCCACGACCTTATAGCGAAACCGGCTCATATCAGATCGCCCGCGTCACGCGCAACACCTCTTCCAGGCTGGTCACACCGGCCAAGGCCTTATCCAGGCCATCCTCATACATTGTGCGCATGCCGCTTGCCCTGGCTGCCTGCTGGAACTCATGCGCTCCAGCCTGCCGGAGCACCAGCGAGCGGATCTCATCAGTCATCGGCAACAGTTCCAGTATCGCCGTGCGCCCCTTATAGCCGCTGCCCTTGCACTGCTCGCATCCGGCCGCACGATACAGCTTCACCGGCTCACCATTTTCCGGCTCAGGAAGCTGAAGCTCACTTGCAAGGTCCGCCAACACCTCGGTACTCTCCCGACAATGAGGACAGAGCCGGCGAACCAGGCGCTGCGCCACAATGCCGATCACCGTCGAGGTCACCAGATAGCCCTCCACCCCCATGTCCAGCAGACGATTGACACTGCTCAACGCATCGTTTGTATGCAAGGTAGAGAGCACCAGGTGACCGGTCATCGCCGACTGCACTGCAATCCGCGCCGTCTCCAGATCGCGCATCTCGCCGATCATGATGACATCCGGGTCCTGGCGCACCAGCGCGCGCAGCGCACGTGCGAAGTCGAGTCCGATCTGCGGCTTGACCTGCAGTTGGTTGACCCCTTCCAACTCGTATTCGACCGGATCCTCCACGGTAAGGATCTTGCGTGTCGGCTGGTTGAGGTGGTGCAGTGCAGCATAAAGAGTGGTGGTCTTGCCACTACCGGTGGGACCGGTAACCAGAAGGATCCCGTTAGGCTGGTGCACCATCCCCATAAAGCGCTCCAAGAGCGCATCGGTAAAACCGAGCTGATGGAAATCCGGCACAGCGCCATCCTTGCGCAGCAATCTGATCACGACACTTTCCCCATGCATCGTCGGCACGGTGGAGAGGCGCAGATCGATCTCGCGACCCTGGCTGCGCAGTTGGATCCGTCCATCCTGCGGTAGGCGTCTCTCGGCAATATCCAGTTTGGCCATGATCTTGAAACGGGAGATGATCGCCGCACTCATCCGCGATGGCGGTGCCTCCATCTCCTGTAACATGCCATCGATTCGATAACGCACCTTGAGGCGGTTATCGAACGGCTCGATATGGATATCCGAGGCGCCGGCATCAATCGCCCGCTCGATCAACAGATTAACCAGGCGGATCACCGGCGCCTCACTGGCCAGGTCCTTCAGGTGTTCGATATCATCCGCTTCGCTCCGGCTCTCGGGCTGGCTGACATCGGCAACGATCTGATCCATCACAGAGCGACCACTACCGTAAAGGCGCTCAATAGCCGCCCCCAGCTCACTCGGCTGCGCCAGGCGCGGTTTGACCCGCATACCGGTTGTCATCTCCATCGCGCTGATCACATATCGGTCCAAAGGATTGGCCATTGCCAACTCCAGCTCGCCTTCACGCACGCCCAGCGGCACAGCCTTGTGGTATTTCAGAAAATTGACGGAAAAGTGATCCGGCTGCACCGGCTCAAAGGGATACTCCTCCTGGCGCACCACAGCCATGTCCAACTGCCTGGAGACCATATCGACCACATCACTCTCAGCAACCAGGCCAAGGCGCACCAGGATCGAACCAATAGGTTCTGAACGCCCCTTCTTGAGTTCGAGTGCACGTTCAAGATCAGCCACATCGACCTTGCCGGCCGCAACGAGCGTATCGCCGATTCTCATCTTCGCCCAATCTCTGCCCGGTAGAATAAAAGACCATATTAATTATGGGTATTACTAGGCTACAGGTCACGATAGCCGTTACCTGCAAGCAGTATAGACCACCGTGCAAGTGCCATCAGGCAAGGCAGGAGAGCAAGGAAAGAGTGGGATAGACGTTACGAAACCCGCTACGGTTGGCGTGACATTCGGGTATCAAACGGACGTCGGGCAACCGGAGAGGTAATGACAACGTGTCTTTAACATGCTTGTCCGAAAGGGAGATCGTGACAGAAAAAGACAGCGTTAGGAGTCAATAGAAAATAGCATGCGGGATCAAACCAACTTGCACCCTGGGCGGGCGTTATCAAGCACGATCCTCGGGATCACAGTAGCGAGCCCGTATCGCATGGATCTCCGCAAGTGACGCTTCAAATTGTGTCACGACCGCCGGCTCAAAATGGGTACCGGCATGCTCACGGATATAACTCACTGCTTCATCCACCGGCCAGGGCCGCTTGTAAGGACGGCTGGAGGTGAGTGCATCAAAAACATCCGCTACCGCCACAATGCGACCGGATTGAGGGATATCTTCGCCCGTCAGACCGGCGGGGTAACCGCTACCATCCCATCTTTCATGGTGAGTTAAGGCAATGGTTCGCGCCAGCTTCAGTAACGCGGAGTCATCGCCTTCAAGCAATTCAGCACCAATGACGGTATGAGTCTTCATGATTTCCCACTGCGCCGCATCCAGTTTACCTGGCTTGAGCAGAATATCATCCGCAATGCCGATCTTGCCGATATCATGCATCGGGCTGGCATTCAGCATCAGCTCACACTCCGCGTCACTCCAGCCCAGTTTGCGTGCTAAAAGCTCCGAGATCTGGCTCATACGCATAATGTGATAACCGGTTTCATTATCACGGTATTCCGCCGCCCGTCCCAGACGATGCACGATCTGAAGTCGAGTCTGCCGCAACTCATCGGTACGCTGACGCACCAGTTCATCCAGCACATCTTTCTGCTCATGTACCATGAGATGTGCCATATGGGCATCGAGCAGGTTGCGCACGCGGGCCAGCAGCTCCAGGCGGTCAAAAGGCTTGCCGATAAAGTCCCGCGCCCCGGCGTTGAGTGCGCGCAGAAGATAGTCGCGTCCGTGTTGCGCTGTTAGCACCACCACCGGAGGAAGCAGCGGATCATTGAGCTCCCGCAATGCATCCAGCACGGCGAAACCGTCCATGTGCGGCATGTTGATATCGAGCAAAATGAGATCGGGACGCCGCTTGTGGTAATGCTCCAGCACCAACCGCGGATCCTGTACCAGCACCAGATTGGTGTATCCCTGCGCGCCAAGCATCTTGTCCATAAGCTTAAGGTTGAACGGCTCATCATCGACGATGAGAATGTCAGCCTCTTCAGGATTAAGTCTCCACTGCTCACTCATACGCTAACCACCCGAATCATGAAAATTGTTACCCTTGTTCAAGCAACCCATCAAGCACAGAGAGAAAATCCGTCACATCCAGGGGCTTGGTCAGGTAATCGGTGAATCCCGCCGCCTTGCCGCGTTCGATATCCCTTGGCATGGCATTGGCGGTGATTGCAACAACAGGAATAGTCTTTAGCCGCTCATCCGAACTCATAATGTTTAGGATCTGATATCCATCCATACGCGGCATATTGATATCCAGCAAAATGAGATCAGGACGGTGAGCTGCAGCCATCTCCAGGCCGAGTTCAGGTTCATGAGCGGTGACCAAATTAACATACTTTCTTTTGGCCAAAATCTGGCTAACCAGTTTGAGATTAGCCGGGTTGTCCTCAATGTACAATACCGTATGCGTCTTGCCGGAACCACTCTCGTCGTGATGATGAAGGGCACTGCTCTCCTCATCGTGGGCGCCGTTGAAAGCGATGGTTCCTCGGGGTAATATCACCTGAAACCGGCTCCCCACACCGGGCTCACTCTCGATACCGATGGTACCGCCCATCATCTCCACCAGATTACGTGTGATGGAGAGCCCGATGCCGGTGCCTTCGATTTCGCTCCCTTCCGCATCGAGTCGATTGAACGGTTCAAACAGCTGTTCCTGCCGGTCTTCCGCAACCCCCCTGCCGGTATCCATGACCGTAAGTCGCAGTTCATCCTCATTGACCGCATCCACTTCCAGAATAACTTTGCCATTCTCACGGTTATATTTGATGGCATTCGAAAGCAAGTTAAGCAGTACCTGTTTAAGGCGAGTCCGGTCGGCACGGACAATGTAGCCCGCAATATCCCCCTGGATTAACTGAACTCCATATTGCTGGGCAACGGGCTCAATCAGGGAAAAACACTCAGTAAACACCTGAGTAACATCGACAGGTTCAAGAGACAGGTCGATACGCCCCGACTCGATCTTGGCCAGATCCAGCACCTCGTTAATCAGATCAAGCAAGTGGCGACCGGCCTTGATGATCTCCTGCACACTGTCCAGCTGATCCTCATCCAATGCCTCATCGAATTCAAGAATTTGTGCAAATCCAAGGATCGCATTCATTGGTGTTCGTAGTTCATGACTCATGCTGGAGAGAAATGTCGACTTGGCCTGGCTGGCCCGCTCGGCGTCCTCCTTTGCCGCGGCCAGTTGCTGCTGGCGATGTTGCTCCTCTGTATGGTCGCTCATGATGTTGAACAGGTATTGCGGTGAGCCGTCGTCACCGGCGACGAAACCGACATTGGCATTAGTCATCAGCTGTGTGCCGTCAGGCTTCAACACCGGCAAAAGGCCTTTCCATCCCTTGCCCTGGTTGATAGCGCCCATGATTTCATCCACCGCCCACGCCAGCGACTCCTGCGGAAAAAACATAGTGAAGTGCTTGCCGACAATCTCCTCATGGCTATAGCCGTGAATAATGTCATGGGCCTTGTTGGAATAGAGCAGATGTCCTGTCGCATCGGTAACTCCGATCCCTTGCTCGGAACTCTCGAAGATCCGACGAAACAAGATCAAATCCTGTTCCGCCTGCTTAAGTTCAGTGATGTCCTGCACGGTTCCGACAAGGCCGATCATCCTGCCGGTTTCATCATACTTGCTCGTGGCAAGTTCATGCACGTAACGCAGGGTGCCATCCGGCCGCACGATACGATGCATCACATCCAGCCTTCCACTTTCCTCCGCCTGCTTCCGACTCTCCTCTACAAGCCCTAGGTCTGCCGGATGAATCGCCTGCCAAAACAACGCCACAGAGGGTTCAACGCTCGCCTTGTCCAGGCCGAAAATGTCGTAAATGATATCGGACCACTGCACCTCGCCGCTCACCAGATCCGCTTCCCAGTTGCCGATATGCGCCAGTTGCTGCGCCTCGAGCAATCGTCGGCGGCTATCCTCCAAGGCATTTTCCGACCTTTTCCGCTCGCTAATGTCCTGTACGATGGACCATATCCGCTTATTGCCAAACGGGTCCTCTACCAGGGAGCCGCTGAGCAGCACCGGCACCCGATGACCATCCTTGTGGATATACTCCTTCTCATAGGGGCCATAGCGTCCTGTGCTTGCCAATTTCGCCAGTTGCTCCTGCTCATTGGCGAAATATTTGTCCGGGGTCAGTTGCCAATAAGAGAGGAGACGATATTCCTCCTCGGAGTAACCAATAGCGTCCAACAGCGCCTGATTCGCCTCGAGGAAGTTCCCCTCCATGTCGTTAAGCGCGATCCCCACCGGTGATAACTCGAAGAGATTTCGGAATTTCTGTTCGCTCTCGTGGCGGGAATCCTCGGCCATTCTGCGATCATGGATGTCCATGACCACGCCCAACATGTGCAGCGGATTACCCGCCGCATCACGCACAACATCGCCTTTCTCCTGCACCCAGCGAACCTGGCCATCGGGCCAGACAATCCGATGCTCGATGTTGTACTCATCGCCTTTCTCAATACAATTGCCGACCGCCTTCACCACCAGGTTGCGGTCCTGGGGATGAACTGCATTGAGGAAATTCTCGTAAGTCGTTTCCAGATCCCCCGCCAGGTAACCGAACAGTGGTGCGATGCGCTCGGACCAGAAGAGATCACCGGTCTGGATATTCCAGTCCCAGGTACCGATGTTGGCGAAAATCTGGCTGCGTCGCAGACGCTCGGCTGAGATATTCGCCTCCTGCTCCAACCGCTTAACATGGGTAATGTCAGTGCGGATGGAAACATACTGATAGGGTTTTCCAGCGGCATCCTTGAACGGTACGATGGTCGACTCTACCCAGTAATTTTCGCCGCACTTGCTGCGATTACAGACATCCCCCCGCCAGACATTTCCATCGCTGATGGTCCGCCACATTACTTGATAAAATTCCGGGGAATGCGCGCCCGATTTAATGATACGATGGTTCTGACCAAGAAGCTCTTCCCGCCGATAACCACTGATGGCGCAAAACAGATCATTCACATAGATGATTTTTCCCGTGACATCGGCAATGCTGACAATTGCGTGATGATCCAGCGCCAGATGCTCGCGTTCCTTCTCGTACAGGGCGCGATTGAGCGACAGCCTTGTCCGGCTCGCCTCACGCGATCGTCGGGCACGTGACAGCACGGCGCTGCAAAATTGCAGCGGCTCGACCGGTTGCACCAGCAAACCATCCCAGTCGGGGTTGTAGGCAAACAGCTCGTGCAAAGATTCGCTCCTGTCCGAGAGAAACAGGATGGGTAACGAGGCGTTCTCCTCATCTTCATGCAGCAGTGAGGCCAGCTCGGCGCCACCGACCTCCTGCATCGCCACCTCCAGCACCACCACTTCAGGCTGGAACTGACGCAGCGTATCAAGGACGGCAAGCGGGCTGGATTCGGTGCACACCTCCATCCCGGCGTTCTGCAACAACTCGGTATGGAAGGATAACCTGTTCAGGTCGTCATCGATCAACAGCACCCGATAAGACACCGGCTCCTCACGGACCGTGACCTGCTCAATAACCCGCAGCAGCCTGTCAGGGCTGACAGGTTTGACCAGACAGCGGCTGGCCCCGGCACGGTAAGCCGCAAGGCGCTTGCGGATATCATCGTCCAGGGTAAGCAGCACCAATGGCGTATTACCGGAGGCTCCACTTCGCAAGGTTTCGATGGCCTCCATCATCACCGTATTGCCCTGAGCGAAGTGCATATCCAGGATCACCACGGCAGGCGCCTGATCATTCGACATGACCCTCGTGACTGTTTCCGGCTCGGAAAAACGCTGCACGCTATAACCTGCCGCCTGCAGCAGCTCCATCAGCGGGTATGCCTGCTCCGGGTCATCCTCGATCAGGTAGACCAGCGAAGCCTGGCTTGGCGGAAAATATCCCACAGGTGGCATCAGCGTCGGTGCGGTGGTTGTCAGTGCCGATCGCACGGCCGCATCAAGCCTCACAAGCCCCTCCTCCAGCGCCTGAAGATCCACCTTTCCAGGCGGCAGGGCCTGTCTGTCGTCCATGGTGATGAAAGACAACGCCAGTGAACGCGCCGCCTCAGCGACCCCCGACAGGTCGAAGATCGCCGCGGAACCGACGATGCCATCCAGCATGCGGTCGAGCTTTTCTCCCTCTTTCCCTAGCCTGCGGGACAAATCGGGATCGAGCAACAGATGCCTGAGCTCATCCAGCCTCATCGGCAGGTGGGCGACAAATTCAGCACGCAAGCGCGCCAGTTCACTACTAATACACTCTTCCATCACCATTGATACATATTACCACCGCACACCGACAGCCGGGCGACAACAATCCGGCACCAACATCACGCACTCAGCCTCTCATACCTGCGGCCTCTGCTCCAGCCCTCCAAAGGCCTTTAGCGCACCAAGACACACCCTTCCGACTCAACCTCAATCTCAGGGAGGGAGAACCGCTGCAACTCAGCGGCATCGTGAAACAAAACCCAGCGCTCATCGGGCACATTCTCAAAGGCGTGTACCATCCGCGCGCTCCCCCTGGGCTCATCCGTAACATTCCGGATCATGATCGCCGTGATCTGATCGGGATGACGCCTTGCCATTTCACCATACACTTCCGGATCTTTCTCCCCGCTGTCACCGATCAATACAAACCGCCGTTGAGGCCAAGAGTTAAGGATCTCCTCAATAGCTGGGATCTTGAATACCTCGGCGGAGGCGAACAGGTTGAGGAAACTGGAATCCTTGAGGCGAAAAGCGCGGAGATGAAAACTCCCCTTCGGAAAGCCGCTCTGGGAGAGAAAGGCCGACAGCGGCGGATAAAGCTGCCATGGGGAACCGGAGACATAGTGAAAAGCTATGCCCTGCTCGCGCCACTTTTGGTAGATCGGCGCCATACCGGGGACGGGCTGGAACTCGCGCAGGAAGGTATTGGCGAGCAACGCCTTTTTATCCAGCACGTTGCTGATCTTGATAGTGTCATCAAGATCGGAGATCACGGACAAACCATGTGGGCACAGCAACTGCGCCTCCCCCTGGAAACGGCGCGCATCGCCCGATGGCATCACTATTTCCAGAGGCAGCCAGGTTAACGACCGCTCACGCCCAAGCACCTCCTCAGCGACAGTCAACATCCCTGTAAAATGACCATTCGCCCCCGAGGCCTCTAACGTAACCGCCTCCGCTCCCGGATAAAGGACAGTGAGCGCCTTGTTGCGCTCATTATCGACCAAAAAAGGCCAAACGCGTTTCTTGAAGCTCCCCTCATCATCAACCACCTCATCGATATCCAGCATGGCAGCCGCGCCGGCCACGGTGAAAAGCCGCCACAGTGAATCCGTCTCAGGCTCAAACACCCATCCATGCACCGGGATCCGCCATACCTCGTCACGGCTGTCCCACCAGCCGTTTTGCGGAAACAGGATCACCTCCTCATCGGACTTCAAGGGCGAGCCGAAAAGCACAGACGACGGGACCATCAACAACACCGCCAGACCTACGGATAGCAGCCCCTGTCCATTCCACTGTTTACTGCGCCGCAAGCGCCACATGGTCTTTATACCCACACTGACTCCCTCTGGAAAACCCACCCACTACACTGCCCTGATATCAAGGCTCAGCCACTCAAGCGCGCTCCCGTCGCGCATGCAACCGCTCCTTGATAACCGCAAAGTGCCTCATGTTATCAAACGCGTAAAGCAGGATATCCCCGTTATCGTCAACAAGACAGGTAGTGGTCGCAAAGGCGTACTCCTTCATCCGCCCGAACCTCTCCCATGGAACAAAACGCACACAATGGCTGGAATGGATCTCGAGTCCATCCTGCAAAACGAATATCGACGCCCCCATATACCTCAGCACCAAAAACCCAATTGCGCACTGGTAGAGCAGAGCCCCTCCCATTGCTGCATTGACAAGAATTTGCGATTCGCTCAAGCCTTCCTCCCAAAGAGCCCGCCTAATCAACCACAGGGCAACCATTAACAGCACCGGCACCCCCAGCCATGAAATAACCTTCATCCAGACCGGGTAATAGACAGGAATCGGCTCATCATCACGCATCGGCAGCAACACTCATCGCTGAAGCAATCAACTTGGGGCGCGGAAAGACAAACACAACCTCAGCGCCCCTCTGATGACTTATTGTTAACTGATGGAATTAGGTAAGGCTTAAACAAGTGGCGGTGGTTATGACATTGGATTTGCAGTAATTTCCAGCTTTTCGATGGACCTGATAGGTTTCTTACCGTCTCTTTGTATTTGAAGATAGCCGGAGCGAGATCCAGTAACGGCACGATATGATCCATCAGCTTCTTACATGTCGACTCCATCAGTTCATCCACTCTGGTGCCCAACGATTTATCTTTACCGCAACTGATGCCAAGTTTCGAGTCACCTTTCTGCAAGGCATTGATCACCCTGGCGAAAAGGGGAGGGATTCTTCCGTTCCGGTCAATACTGGTAATCTCCAGATCCGCCCCTGGGGGGTGGCGCTGCAATAACATCATCTACCTCGTCATGACAGGCACTAGCTCAGTATCACCACTCATCCCGTCAATGGCGAAGCAAGCAAAGCACCTCGTTCTGATGGCTCTGTTTTCATCACCTCGGAAATGGTGCTGATCTGAGGTGGACCGCATCAAGCCTTTCCCGAGAGATTTGTTCACCCGAGACCATGCACCTAAGTGACATTAAGCCACTCGAACTTCATGCCTATGAATTAACGTCATTGCCGGTCCCTTGGTCAGTGTGTTCTCTGTATATCATGCAATCAAAGAGCTGTCCCTTGGTACGATGCACCATGGAGATGTTTGAGATCATGAAGTGCATGTTACTGGAGCTTACCTGAAGAAAGTTTTTCCGAAGTCCCATGGCCAGCATCGCTGTATAGCTTAGGGAAGTATCGAATTGTTTGCCTCCACATAAGCAGGCACGAGAACAAGGAGATACCCAAGAGTAAGGTTTGTTTTTCTATCAGCCTTATGCCCTACAAACTTTAATAAGGGCAGTTCAATAGATTCAGCTTCACATGTCTCCTACAGAAATCCTTTATCCTTGGTATCCGTGAAAACGCTGTTGCCGTGGAAATACGGTGTCATTATAATATTTTGTCAAATACAAAACATTTCCTCCCATGGACTCGCCGTGCTTAACGACTTTCCTGTAAGAACACAGGGCACAGGATTCAAGTCAAAGCAGTGGATATTGGTAGCCAGAGCCGGCACATAGAACACTTTGAAAACAAAGGGAATTTATAAACATTCATCTTATATATCTTTTCAAACAACCAAGAACCGCTTCCGAGATACCGGCTGAAAAGGAAATACGTTAGATTGTAGGCAAGAGCTTAAAGATTTTATTCTGAAGAGACACTCAATGCATTGGGTAAGGCGGTAATGTTCTCTACTTTCAATCATGACACAGTACTACCATCCCTGGCTGTAGTTTTTATGAAGGTATTACCTGTTTTCGTCCAGAGTACATACCCTGAGTTTATTATTACTTTAAAGCCCCGATTAAACTCAGTGTGAAATACAAGACTAAAAAATGAATTTAGCGAAGGCGTTCTTCTCAGTTATTTTAGCTGCTTGGTCGCGAAAATCTTCGACCATCCCACCTATCCTTCCCTGTCTATCGGGTAGCACCCACACACAGAGTTGAGTGCATAATCATGCAAGAAGAACCTCCTTCTGTATATTACCAGTTGGACAAGAAACCAACCAACTCACTTGCGCACCACAACTACCGTCAATGGAGTTACTTATTCTATTTTCTTACCTATGTCATTAATCGATTATTCATGGTAACAAGGTACCGTAACCGAGAAGCAAACACGATAAGCGGCACAACTATAGTGACCCATGATAATTTTAACAAAACCATAAAGACCGAAAATACTTTATGGGTGTTTCGTCATAAAAAGAAAGCCAATCATAAACCTGACACACTATGCCCAATAACAATTAGAAAAAACAATGATAATGGCAGGCACCAAAACACTCGGTTCTATAAAGAAAACCCTACCCAAAGACAATCACTCTTCCCGACATTTAGTGCCTCCTCAAAAGCACCCCTTTCGATTGGACATTAGTGAGCTTGAAACCAAACCTTTAACGTGGCTCACACCACTTTTCAAAGAAGACATTTAGTAACACCGGCTTCAGTGAGACCTACTGGCCTTAATAAATCATAGCCCGACGTTAAAGGTGCGGCCACACGCAGGCACTAACGACTTAAAAAATCATAAAAAAACACACCATCATCATGGACGAGATGGGATTCATCCGACCACAACCATGACATTCAATCCAAAACCTGACAAACAAACCCACTCACAACCACTGAACTTTCGGCGGTCATACATCTGAGCGACACCTGAAAGGCAAGAAACGCATTAATAAAATGCACCACACAAATCAATCAACACACTCTGTCAAACCCGGCCCCTCCCACCTGCATCCTTTTAATCGAAAGGCCGGAGAGGCCTACAACTGGAGCAACATAAAATGAAAAAAAAATACACCAAAAAAGACAAAGAACCGTTACCTTTATTTGCCTCTAAAGAATACCGGTTGATGGAAAAAATCGGTGAGGGTGGTTTTGGACAAGTATACCGAGCAATTCACCTCAACACCAAACAACAGGTCGCTATAAAAATATTAAAGATCCCACCTAAACTGGATAGTAACAAAAAGCGTCGCTATATTGATCGATTCGAGCGAGAATCCCTATTAGTTAGTCGCTTACAGCATCCGAATATCGTTCGTTTACTCGACAAAGGTCAGCTTGAGAGCGGACTGATTTACACTGTATTTGAATTTATTGACGGAGAATCGTTAAAGGACAGATTGTTGAAGTCAGGCGCACAAAGCCCACTTGCTACCAAAGAGATTATGGCACAGGTACTTGACGGGCTTTCCTATGCACATGAGAAAGGCGTCATCCACAGGGACATTAAGCCGGCTAACATCATGCTGGTAACAACACAAAACAAAACTTACGTAAAGATACTCGACTTCGGAATAGGCGCATTGATCAATGAGACATATCATCCAGACTATAAAAGCATCACACTCACCCAGGAGACCCTTGGCACACCATCCTACTGCTCTCCTGAGCAATTACGCGGGGAGCCCCCGACTCCGAAATCCGATCTGTATGTGTGGGGGCTGTTATTTATCGAATGCATAACAGGTAGCCCTGCCATCTATGGCTCCAATCTTGCATCTGTATTTCATAAACAGCTCAACCAGGAAAACGTCCCGATACCTGCGTTAATTGCAGGCCATCCTATTACCGGACTACTTAGGCGCGTTTTAGAAAAAAAGAGTACTGAACGTGCTGGGTGTGCTTCAAGCATTTACAAGGAACTTATTCAACTTAACTTTTCAGCTGTGGCACCCATACCGGCATCACCTTTATCAGAAAAGGACAATTGGCCATCAAGCTCCAATGAATGCATGACTCAAACACTCCTGAACGATCACGACGTTACCTCCAAAGGTGTAACAGAGCGTAAACAGCTATCAGTTTTATGCGTACGTGTAAATGTAAAGTCAACAGCAGAGACTTTTGATCATGAAATTATAGAGGCACTACATCGAGATCAAAAATCCCAATGTTGCGATATTGCCATTGAATATAGCGCCATCCATGTTGGCAGCTTGGGTGATTCATTGTTGTTTTATTTCGGGTACCCACTAGTAAGCGATAGTGACGCCAGGCTTTGCGCTAGAACTGCCCTTGATATTCTAAGCAGGATAAAGAAACGTAACTCACTACTGAACAATACACAAGGTCTCGTGATCGAAGTATGCAGCGGTATACATACGGGCATTATGACCTGCTATAGCGATATTATTCCAGATGGTGAAACAGCCAACATTGCCATAGAGCTTGCACGTAGCGCGCTGCCAAGTCAGATATTGTGCTCTGAAGCAAGCAAACTGATTCTTGATACTTACATATCATTCGAGTACTCAGAGTCTCGGCAAATCGGAATTGACTCGCGCGAGACAATAGTATATTTGCTTACAGGTGAACGCCATGTGGAGGCATTTGGTTTCTTGAGAGCGAATCGGCACCATGACTGCTTTATCGGTCGAAAGGATGAGCTCGAACGCTTAACCAGTTTATTGAAACAAAAAAGAATTAAGAGAGTTGTACGCAAACGCCAAAACTGCAGATTTTTCCATGTACATGGTGAGGCAGGAATAGGTAAGTCACGTCTGGTTTTTGAACTAAGAGACCGAGCAAAGAATTATAAACATATCGTTATTCAATGCCTCCCCGAGCATAAGCATCACGCACTATTCCCAATCTTAAACATTATCAGATACCAATACTCACTTGATGCACATTCACCGGCTACCGCAGTGTCTCAACTTCGCAATGCTCTGGTGACTGGGGGGAACACCAGAGAACAGGATGCAATTGCTCTACTGTGTCTATGGCTTAATTTACCCATCCCGGATAATGTTCCACCTATAGCGATCTCACCTGACAAACAGAAAGAACGGCTACATGAAGCATTAGGCACGCTATTAACAAGAGTCGAGAATTCTTCGCCTGAATTTATCACTCTCTATATTTTTGAAGATATGCACTGGGCTGACCCTGCCAGCATAGAATTTATCGCCTACCTATTATCAAACAGGCGCTTCCAGGAAGAAGGTCACATATTTATCAGCACATCAAGACAACGTCTGCCGGCAACACTGAACACTCTTGATATAGATAGCATTGTATTGCACAAACTCAACCCTGATATGGTAAAGGAATTCATTATCACCATGTTTGATAATGAGGTGCTTGAGGAAAGAGTTATTTCACTGATCACTGAACGTACAGACGGCATCCCTCTATTCATCGAAGAATTTATCGCCATGCTAAAGCAGAAGCAAATTGTTCAACGCTTAAACGGAATCATCGACTTCTCAAAGCCTGAAAAAATCAATGAACTACCCAACAACCTTAGAGACTCTTTGCAGCAGAACCTGGATGAATTAGTGTATGCGAAAGAAACCGCTCAAATGGCGGCGACCATAGGACGAGAGTTTACCTACGACTTACTTGTCGCCTGCAGTCATCGCAGTGAAGAACAGGTGCAATCTGACTTGAATGAACTTCTTGAATCGGAGTTGATATATATTCAGCGCAAGGTGGATTCTGATAGTTACATTTACAAGCACGCATTGATTAGGGATGCTGCTTACGAGAGCATGCCGCTATTGAGAAGAAAAGATGCACACAGACAAATCGCCGTAGCATTGGAGAGTGGGCATGTGGCGAACATGTCCCATAACCCAGCCGTAATGGCAATGCATTGGAGCAAAGCTGGTGACTGTGAAAAGGCTGTCGAGTATGGTATCAAAGCGGCCAATATGGCACTCAGACGTTCATCGGCCGGTGAAGCTATTAAGCATGGACTTGAGGCACAGTCTTGGATTGAAAAAATTGAAGAAAAAAAACAGCTGAACAACAGACTCGAGATATATGGTGTATTGACATCGGCCTATATGGAAACCAAAGGCTGGGGATCTAAAGAGGTGCTTTTTTACTCTGAAGAGTCACTTAAGTTGTTAAAATCAGAAAAACGACATGATGCTCTTGTTTCACACCTTTGGTGGAAAGTGCTTAACGGGATCGTAGGTGGCAGGCGTGAAGACCTGGCGAATATTTCCGCACAAATGAATACACTACTTGCTCATGTCAACAAAATAAATAAGTCCGCCATTAAGTGTGCAGAAGGTTTTTATCACTTTACCGAAGGTGACCGGATAGCCTGTATCGAAGCGTTAAGTTCATCAATTAATTACTATGATCCTAAGGCAGAAATAACTCATCAGCAACTTTACGGGTTTGATGTCGGCGTCTTTGCAAAAGCGACTATAGCACGCGCATACGCTGACACCAACCAAATAGAAAAAGCGGTTAAATATGCGGAGGACGCTGTCACAGAAGCAAAGATTCACGAACACATTCCATCTATCGGTATATCGTTAATGTATTACGGTTTAGTACATCAACAGTACCAGAACAGGAAACTGGTAAAAGAATCATCACAAGAGCTTCTTGATATTTCAGAGAAGCATAACCTACCAATATACAAGGGATTTGCGCAAATGCTTTATGGATGGGCTACCAGAGACATCACACAAGCCGAGATAGTACTCAGTAATTTGACGACAGCCGGATCACTACACGGACTGGGACAGTTTCAATCATTTTACGCTGAACTCTACGCAGAGAATGGCGACTACCAGGAGGCTGCAAGAAAGATCGATGAATGCTTAGCCTTAGATCAGGCTATCAATGAACCGAATTACCGAGCCTACCTATTATTTAAAAGAGCTCAATATTTACTTTGTAGTGGTTACTACAATCGGAAAGCCGGATTAAAAGACCTCGATGACGCATATGCGTTAGCCAAACTTCAGGGAGTGAGTTACATTATGCAAAAGATAAAAGAGCTGAGAAAGAACCTCAAAAACTAAAAGCAACTTATATGGAGATAAAAAAAATGAATAACACTCTGGTAAGTAGTGGTAACACGTTAATGGACCTTAGGTTAATGATTCTAAGGACAATTTCACAAGTTTGGCAAAAACCGGACTTGAGGGAAGTAATTGAATCAAAAACACCGATCCAACTCTATCAATATTTTGCACAAGAATTTAATTACCATGCAGCATTTGAAAACTTTGGTATAAAATTCATGAAACCCACTGCAGAATGGAACTTTTATGGCGACAATCAGTGGACAAAGCCGGAAGATGAAACCATCACAATCACCCTCCCACGCAACGAACAAAGCAGCACTTTTAACGCAACTGACAAATTATTTGAATATTATAGCTACTTCCCGACTTTCTTCGGCTTAATGAGAAAGACTGGCGGACGAATCGAAACACATGACAGTGCGATTAAATCGTCTTCTGCAAGTCTGGTTCAAGGAACAAGCTCGATGTCCGGCACTGACTTCCATGGAAATGATTATGATCTTGGCGTGTCTGAGGATCCTTTCCTTGGATTTGGTGGAGTCTTACTAAAGATAATTGCCGCTTCATGGGAAAACCCTGAACTGACAAAAATGATTGACTATAATTACCAAAAAAATAATAACCATTCATCCAATGAAACCTATTACGCAAATATAAAATCAATGCTCAATAAGTACTATGATTTTGAATTCCCTTGGGCATTTAACCTAAAATTTGTTTTTCCCTCCGATGAGGAATCATTCTGGTTCGAGAAAGATGGTGAATGGACTTGGAGAAAAGCCGATAACAATGGTGGACAATTAATCAGAAACACCGTATCGCTAGAGATCCCAAATGCACCGACAACAGGCGAGACGAGCGAAACAGCCATGGCATTGGCAAGATATAACATGATAGGTCCAGCATACCCATTTACCTGTTCATAGCAGTTTTATGAAGGCGATTAATTTCTCGCTACAGTGGAACCCCCGCTTTTCAATATACAATCTTGATTGCGGAGGCGCCATTTTATTGGGCGATAGTGAACAGTTCCAATTAACCAAAAAAGACTTTTATGAAGTTAATGCTGTAATCACCAGAAAGGGAAATCTGTATGATTATGTCTTTGAGACAGAAGACCTATCAGAGCAAGTTTCGCGAATTGAGCGAATTGATACATTGGTATCAACCAACATTATCACTCGCAATCAAGAGGATGATCTAACTTATTTAATCCCGGACTTTTTATCTCAAATTGAGGAAATTTGTTGCGGATCGATAAATATATATTTTCTAAGCACCTTAGTAGATAAGTCATTTATTACAGAGTGGCTATTGGGCATTGACTCACTTGACGACATGACAATCGTCATTGTCGATGATTATTTAGACCCAAGGTTACTGAGAATAAGCGCCTATCTGGCAAAGAAAAAGACAAACTGGATACTCATCAAACCAGTCGGCTTGACGGCTATGGTGGGACCCTACTTCAACAGTAATCGCCCTGACGCACCATGTTACCACTGCCTCCATACAAGGCTAGTCCAAAACAACCCCGTTAGGGAGTGGTGTCGAAGACACACTAAGAGTGATAGCCAGTTGGCAGTACCTGTTATGGTTAGTCATGTGTCCATTAGACACGCACTTGAAAATTTTACAAGGTGTTATCTTCAACATTTACATGATAGACCCGATAGAGACAACATCATATACACCATTAATCCTGATGTCGCAGATACACAAGTGGGTAAATTTCACAATGTTATAAAAAGACCACAGTGCTCCGGCTGTGGTGATTCTGATTTATTTAAAAAAATGAATGATATCCCGATACATTTACTTGATTGTATAATACATGATGACACAGATGGTGGTTATCGGAACATTGCCAGAGAGGTAACCTTAGACAACAATGACAAACTGATCAGTCCTGTTAGTGGAATCATTAGCGAACTTAAGAACATTACTGATGATGAAAATCCGGACGAAATGGCAATCTACCAAGCAGCTTATTATCAAACCACCTACAATGAAAAAACAATTACGGCCGATACCTTCGTCCAACTATCACTTGGAAAGGGGATATCAAAAAAGCAGGCCATGTCCAGCGCTATTTGCGAGGCGATTGAGCGGCAGGCAGCACAGTTTAACGGCGAGGAATCATTTATACTTTCCACTCCTAAAAAGCTAGATAATAGAGCATTCCAGCCTCAGTCACTTGCACAGTTCAGTCAAGCACAGTACAAAACATTCGCTCATTTCGAAGCGACAAGCCTGGATAATCCTCAGTGGGTTTGCGAATACAGTGAAAATACACCTATTCACTGGGTGCGAGGGTGGTCGTTAACTAAGCAGGAACATGTTTACTTTCCTGCTGCTTTCTGTTTCGCCAACACACCTTTTACTGATCACAAATACTCCCTCTATACACACAATGGCAATGCTGCAGGCAATACACAAGAAGAAGCGATTCTTCAGGGAGCCCTTGAAGTTATCGAAAGGGATGCGGTTGCAATATGGTGGTACAACCAAATCCCGCGACCCGAGATAGCACTGGATGTGGTACCACAAGATACACTTAAAATAATATCTAAAACCCTGTCCGCAGATTGGGATTACTGGTTGCTGGATATATCACACGATATTAGTGTGGTCAGCTGCGTTGCAGTAGGTCGCCATAAAGAATCTGAGAAGTTTGTTTTAGGCTTTGGCAGCCACATGGAGGTATTGATTGCCTGTCAACGGGCACTAACAGAGATGTTTCAACTAATCACTATCAAAGATAAAGTTACTGGCCCCTTTGACTTCAATAATATCCCGCCCCATCCGTTCATGTTCCCGCGACGACATTCAGCTACAAAAAAAGCTACTGACTTCAATACAATTGAGACAAACAACATTCGCGAGGGCATTCTATACCTAATGAAAACATTAACAAATTGTGGCCTCGAACTTTGTGTCGTAAGTTATTCCAGAGCGGATATTTCCCTAAAGACGCTAAAAGTCATCATTCCTGGTTTATCCCACTTCTGGCCTCAGCTGGCGAACGAGAGACTATATGATGTCCCGGTCCGTTTAGGATGGCTAAGCCAGCGATTAAAAGAAGAAGAGCTCAATCCCTTAGAGCTGTATTTATAACACTTTCTCCACCAAAGGTGGATCAAAGGTTTACGTAGTGAATAAAAACGAAAAAAAACAAGTGCTTGTCTGTGGCACACAGTATGGTCAAGTCTATCTTCGTGCTATCGATGAACTCCAGGACTTTGAAGTATCCGCATTACTTGCACGAGGGAGTGAGCGATCTATTAGGTTATCCGAGCAACGTGCCATCAGCTTATATAAAAATGTTGATCAGATCGATGAGCATGTTGATCTTGCTTGTGTTGCGATTGGTGGGGATGCCGGTACAGATGTTGCGGCTTCCTTATTGAAACGAGGAGTGCCGGTATTGCTGGAGCATCCTGTTTCAATTGACAAAGTGAGCCAACTTTTACATTTGGCGAATAAGCACGAAACTTTCTGCCATGTCAACAGCCACTTCCCGGAAATCAAACCAATCAATTCTTTTATAGAACTCTGTAAAAAACTTAATAGCCGAAGCAAACCCCGAGTTATTAATGCTGCATGTAACAGCAGGACACTCTATTCCATGTTGGATATTTTACAACGTAGCCTTGGCGATATAAACCTGGAACACTTTACATCATCCCCAATGGGAACGCATGATCTTTATAAAAATTGTACATTTTCAGTGAATGAAACTCCATGCGCCATGGTCTACCAAAGGTGGCTTGGCCGCATTGATGATAGCAAGGATTCACCTTTAGGGCATGAAATAACCGTCACCTATCCCGAGGGCGTGCTTCGTCTTGCTGGCACCTTTGGCCCCTGCCAGTGGTTCCCCTTAGTTGCCGGCGGACTTCCAATCCATGCCCCTATAGTCAGTGACTCTGCTGATGACAATGGGACCGTTACCAGTATGGATATTATTCAATGGCGGATAGCGGCAAACAAAGTCGCCATAAACAATCTTCATCAATCATACATAAACCGTGATCTATCTGACAGCTATCAAAGTTGCGATTGGTTAGAACATTTATGCAGGCTTTGGAGTCACCTCTACACTCGACTCGGTGTTGTGTCGATTGAAGCTACTCAAGAAATGGTTTCGTCACCCTATATAAACATTGACGCCATCCGGAAGGGTTAACAAACGATTAATACATCGACCAGCACATGGGGTAGCTATGGCAACCATCTATAACGTAAATACAGGGATACAAATAAACTTAACAGCACATCATAGTTTTGGCCGAAATCCTCATGGTAACAATACTATCCTGGATGATGCATATGCCTCACGCATTCATGCGGTAGTATTTTGGGATGGTGGGAATTGGAAAATAATGAACAAGAGCATTAACGGAACCTATCTCAATGGCACCAAGATATCCGATTCGCAGAGCAGCCTATTAGCAAAAGATGACAAGCTACATTTCGGCAGTATGCAGAGTGACACTTGGTGCATAATGGAAATTGAGGCGCCTACAGCCACACTCATTCCGGTAACGCCATCTCTTTCGGAGATCATACTCATTGATATGGTTGCGCTCCCCTCTGAGGAGTCACCGCAAGTAACATTATATCAATCAGGAGAAGGAGCATGGATGTGCTTAAGTGAAAACGGAACGACAAGATTAGTGTCGGGTGACTTGGTTGGAACACAGGATATGGTTTGGCGCTTTATCGATGCAGCGCCAACGGTTATAACAAGCACTGATGAATCTGTCGCCATTATTGAATCCAGCGACGTCGATGTACATTTCACGGTAAGCCAAAATGAAGAGCACGTATCACTCACTTTATTTTTAAACCAGATCAATGTCGATTTAGGCGAAAGAACGCATCACTACCTTCTCTTAATGCTAGCTCGACAACGACTAAAAGATAAACAAAACGGGATTATCGATACTGAGCAAGGTTGGATAGATAAGGATCTTTTTAGTAAAAATCTTGGTCTTGAAGAAAGCCATATTAATATACTAATCTACCGCTTCAGAAAGCAGTGCATCAAGTCCTTACCTCATTCAATTACCATGAACCAAATCATTGAGCGACGGAGTGGAGAGTTACGAATCAACTGTGGCGTCATTACCATCGATGGAGCCTCACTCGCTATTACTTCAGAAGCTTAAGGCCCTATCATTTAACATCTCATTCAATTACCTTCCCCCAAAAAAAGGAGTACAAAAGCATATAGTATCCAGCCGTTACCTGTCCTTATTTTCAAGAAAACACAACAAACAAGGATATATAAACAAGTTAAAATGATCCAACAGATAGCTATCACCAACACTACCTGTCAGATCCAACTCAATTCACTTAACTACAAACACCTGGTGCATTATTCAATTCAGGAAATTCAGTAACCACCACTCCATTTGGCTCTATAACGAGACGGCCGCATTTCTCACCTGCTGTCCCTACTACCACACCTAAATTTGCATCATAACG
>JBFEYJ010000002.1:0-62680 GCA_041562215.1 Thiohalomonadaceae bacterium
CAGCTTTATGACCTGCACAAGTCCTTTGGTGTGATCGCATTCGGCCTTATTGTGCTACGCCTGGTGTGGATACCCATCAGTCCGGCGCCGCAGCTCCCCTCGGCATTCGCTCCCAAGGAACGTGTGATGGTCAAGGCTCTGCAGGGTCTGCTCTATCTGCTGATGATCGTGCTCCCGCTCAGCGGTGTCGTGATGTCCAATGCCGGTGGCCATCCAATCAACTTCTTCGGCCTCGGTGAGCTGCCATCATTCATCGGCGAGAGTAAGGCTGTTGGCGGTATTGCCCATGAGATTCACGAGATCATGGGCTGGGCATTTCTCGTTCTTATCGTGCTGCACATGGCCGGTCCGATCAAACACCGCCTCAAGGACAAGGGCGGCGAAACCGACATCCTCAAGCGAATGCTTTAAACAATTACCCTTTTGTCATGGCGGTTCGCCGGCCGCGGCCGCCTATTGACCTGATCCGCATGGAATGTGACAACAATGAACCCAGCCACTGAGCTGACAGAACTCCTTTCCCCGCTATTCTCACTGTTTGGCGAGAATGTATGGGCACGCGCTTTTGCCCTGTTACTCATCGGTTTCCTGGTCGCGCTTATCATTGACCGGTTGCTCATCCGTCTGCTAACACATTTCAGCCGCAAGACCCGCAGTTCATTGGATGACCAGCTGATCGCCTTATTCAGTGGCCCGCTTTTCCAGAGTATCGTGCTGCTAACCATCGCCGCGGTGGCGACAGTGTTCCAGTTGAACGAAACGACCCAGAACAACCTCACTGCGCTGTTGCAAAGCTATGCGGTGCTCATCTGGTCACTCTTCCTTGTGAGGTTCGCCCGCAGCGTGCTGCGACGCATGGCCGCTCATCCGCTCCGCTTTGCACTGCTTCGCAACCAAACCCTGCCGCTGTTCGAGAACATTGCCATCGTGCTGGTCGTTGGACTGGCAATTTATCTTATCTTCAACGCCTGGCATATCGACATGACCGCCTGGCTGGCCTCTGCCGGGATCATCGGTATTGCGGTGGGCTTTGCCGCCAAGGACACCCTCTCCAATCTTTTCGCCGGTGCATTCATCCTCGCCGACACGCCCTACAAAATCGGTGACTATATCGTGCTCGATTCAGGCGAGCGCGGCGAGGTCACCCACATCGGCATCCGCAGCACCCGCATACTCACCCGGGATGATGTCGAGATCACCATCCCAAACGCGATTATGGGCAACACCAAGATCCTTAACGAGTCAGGTGGGCCGCATACCAAATTCCGTCTCAGGGTGAAGGTGGGGGTAGCCTACGGCAGTGACATCGACAAGGTGCGTGAAATCCTGCTGGCGGTCGCAGAGAATGATCCGGGCGTGTGCGTCGAGCCCGTGCCACTGGTGCGTTTCCGCACCTTCGGTGGGTCGAGTCTCGACTTCGAACTGCTGTGCTGGGTGGACGAGCCGGTACTTCGAGGGCGTATTGTCGATGCCCTGAACAGCGCTATCTACAAACGCTTTAATGAAGAGGGGATAGAGATCCCTTACAGTAAGCATGACCTCTACATCAAAGGATGGCCATCGCAAACTTCTCTGGCTAACACGGAAGCGGCGACTGAGGTGCCGGATGGCAACAACAACATTCGCCAGGCTGAGCGGTGATCAGCAAGCTACGCCATTGATGCGCGATCTCCCCAGCCATGCGGTAAGGAGCGTCATTAAGACTCAAAGCGACAGCGCAACCCCGGCACTCCTTTTACCAATCGAATGACAGAATACGCTGGCCACGTTCAAGTCGTCAGGCGCCGATAGATATCAGACACCTTTAGCGGTAACTGACGCACCTCATCCACCACCGTGTAGGCGGCCGGGCCATACATGTGAGGGAGATAGTCACGGGCGTGTTCGTCGATGGTGATACAGTAGGGATGGATGCCGTCACGACGTGCCTCGAGCAGGGCGCGACGGGTGTCTTCGATACCGTACTCACCACGGTAGTCGGAGTAGTCGTCGGGCTTGCCGTCGGAGAGGGTGATGAGGATGCGGGTGCGTGCATCGGTCTCGCGTAGCAAATGCGTCAGGTGGCGGATAGCGAAACCCATGCGGGTATAGTCCTGAGGACGGATGCCACTGATGCGCGACCTGACCTCGCTATCGTAGGGCTCGTCGAAGGCCTTGATCTTGTAAAGTTCACAACGCTTGCGCGTCATCCCTGAAAAGCCGTAGATAGCATAACGATCACCCAGACTCTCCAGTGCCTCAGACAGCAGGAGCAGCGATTCACGCTCTGCGTCATTGATCCAGCCCTTTGTCGAACCGCTCATGTCCACCATAAAGGCCACTGCGATGTTGCGTTCGCTCCGGTGCATGCGGGTGTAGAGGCGGTCGGACATCTCACGCCCATCCCTGGCGTCGGCCAGGGCCTCGACCAGGGCGTCGAGGTCTACCTCTTCACCATCCGCCTGGCGCTTGAGCAGCCGGTCCTCGTCGCGCATCGCCTCGAAACTCTTGCGCAGCTGTTTAATAAGTCCGCTGTATTTGTTCATGGTCTGCTGCACAAAATCATCATGCACGGGCGTTACGGGTTTCTCGCGCATCACGCACCAGTTCTTGCGATAATGCTGGCGGCCATGGTCCCACTCGTTATAAAAGAAGGCCCCCTCCTCGTGGTAAGTTCCCTGCCACACCTCGTCAGGATCACGTTGCTGCCGCCCGAGCAGTGCCGGGTCATATTCGCCGGGCCCTGCCGGCACCAGGTAGTCGTCGGGGATTTCACTCAAATCGAGCTGGATCGAGGTCATCAGCGCCAGCACCTCCTCCGGTGGCGCCAGCGGCAGATCGTCGAGCATCAGTTCGAGACGCATGCCATCCGGCCGATCGGCGTCGGCAACCTCTTTGGTGGAGAACCTTGGCGGTTCCCGCCGTTCCTCGAGCGCATGCTTCTGCTGCAGCTCCTCCACCATTTTCTGCAAAGAGACCCGCAACAAAGCCTTCTCTTTCTCCAATCGCACTGCCCGCGTGGCCGCGACATCCTCAGGCCGAAGGTTCCCCTGATAGGGCAAGGGTGACGGCAGTGTGAGGTCTCCCTGCCGGGAAAGCGCCATCTCAAGTACCTGCTGTGGTGACAGCGATGGCGCAGCGAGTTGCTTTTCCAACGCCAGCCACTCGGCTGACGGTTCGGTCTCGCCGGCAAACGTTTTGAGCTTCTGCATGTCACGCCAAAGCCCCGGCAACTCTCGGGCAATGCAGCCCTCCAGGCGACGTGTCTCCAGTGCCAGGAAAAGGGCAAGGAAACGCTCTGGGTTCGGCTGTTGCTTTGCGACCTCGTGCAGTGGCAAGCGGAAGGTGCCGAAACGGGTTTGCGCCCAGAGTATGGCGAGCAACGCCTTATACAAGAGAAAATTCGAACCGGTGTCGGGCATTGAGGCCAGGATCGGCGGCAGGTACAGGGTTTCGCTATCGGTCCATGGGGCTTCCCCTTCGGTCAGCTTAAGGCGCCGCCCGGACAGCCCACGCAGGAACGGCAGCAGAACAGGCTCCTCCTCCTCCAGCACCGCACCGGCGGCGCGCTCATGGCTGGTGGCGATAAACCGCTCCAGATCCTGAATCACCACCATCGCCGCACGCAACCCGGAGCGGTCATAGCTATCCATGGCGTACAGTGCCCAGGCTTCGATGAGGTGACGATCCATCTCCGCCAGATGGCTCACCGCACGGGTCAGAAACTCAAAGGCCAACTGGATATTCGTGCTGGCCACGCGGGAGGTCCAGTCGAGCAGATAGTCCTGCTCCTGCAGTGGCAAGGCCGCCAAGGCTGCCGAGATCTCAGCCGTCTGTAAAAAGGTGAACTCCACCTCCAGCACCTCATCCAGGCGCTGCGCGATGACTTCGGCTGTCAACGGAGATTTGTTCATGAGATGCTTTTACCGCACGGAGCGCAAAGGATCGCAATGGAAAAACTGACCAGGAGAATGACTCATTCGCTTGCCGATGGCTTCCACCAAGTGATCCTAAAACAATGACGAAGACAGTTCGTTGATCGCGGTGAGCATATCCGGGTCGTCGGTGAGGGCTTGGGCGATGGCGCTTTGACAGGCTGCCACTGGAGTGACGTCGCTGGCCATGAGTTTGGCGGCGTGAACCAGCAAGCGGGTAGAAGCCCCCTCCTCCAGGCCACTGCCCTTGAGGTTGCGAGTCATCGTGGCGAACTTGACCAGGCGCTGCGCTGTCTCTTCGTCCACGCCCGATTCGTTGGCGACGATCCTCGCCTCCAGTTCCGCTTTGGGGTAGTCAAACTCCAGCGCGACGAAACGTTGGCGGGTGCTTTGCTTAAGATCCTTGAGCACGCTCTGGTAGCCGGGATTGTAAGAGATAGACAGGCAGAACTCAGGAGTGGCCCTGAGCAACTCACCGAGTTTTTCCATCGGCAGCACGCGGCGATCGTCGGCCAACGGGTGGATCACCACCATGGTGTCTTTGCGTGCCTCGACGATCTCATCAAGGTAGCAGATCGCCCCTAACCGTACGGCACGGGCCAACGGACCGTCGACCCAAACAGTTTCGCCTCCTTTAATGAGGTAACGTCCGACCAGATCGGAAGCGGTGAGGTCGTCGTGGCAGGAGACGGTGATCAGCGGCCGCTCAAGACGCCAAGCCATGTACTCCATGAAACGGGTCTTGCCACAACCGGTCGGCCCTTTTAGCAGCACCGGTAGACCGTTACGCCAAGCCGCCTCGAAGATCGTAATTTCATCACCGACCGGCTCGTAATATGGCTGTTCGACGATGTAATACGCTTCGGTGTTATGAATGTCTGTCTGCACAGCTTCTCCTGGATCATGACGCCTCAATACCTGATAAAAGAACTTATCTTTTATCCGCCTCACTCGCAAATCCTAAGTGCAAGAAAAAACATACAAACAATCTATTAACGCATTGGAAAATTCGATACCGGATCTTGTGGGCTTTCCGGGCTGGAGGCGGTATCGTGTAGCCAACAAGAAACAGGGCGGATCACTGTAGCGAAGTGCGTTTTATCTCCCTCCGGTTCGCTACTCGCCGTAAAAAACATCTATGTAAAGATTAGCCTTTATGGAGGTAATCAATGTCTGAGGTAATTGCAACCAACGAGACCATTATGGTCGTAGGGGGTGGCATCAGCGGCCTGACCGCAGCACTGGAAGCAGCAGAGTGCGGCAAGAAGGTTTTGTTGGTGGAAAAATCCCCAACCGTCGGCGGCCGTGTCGGCCAGCTTTATAAGTATTTCCCCAAGCTCTGTTTTCCCACCTGTGGTCTGGAGATCCAGTATCGCCGCCTGAAGGCAAATAAAAATGTGCGGCTGCTGACCATGGCTGAGGTCACCGGGATCAACGGTGATAGCGGTAACTACACCGTGAATATCAAGCAGGCACCGCGTTACGTCAACGAAAACTGCACTGCCTGCGGCGCCTGCGCTGAAGCGGTTGAGGCCGAGTTTGACGATGAACACAACTACGGTATGAAAAAGCGCAAAGGCGCTTACCTGTCCCACAACATGGCCTACCCACAACGCTACGTGCTTGACCCGCGCATCATCGGCACCGCCGATGGGGACAAGGCCAAAGAGGCCTGCAAGTATGATGCAGTGGATCTGGAGATGGCCGAGCAGGAACTGAGTGTTAACGTCGGCGCCGTGGTCTGGGCCTCCGGCTGGAAGCCTTATGATGCGGCAAAGATCCAGCCCTACGGTTATGACCGTTACGACAATGTTATCTCTAATGTTGAGTTTGAGCGGATGATGGACCCCTTCGGTCCGACCGGCGGCAAGATCGTCCGTCCCTCCGACGGACAGGCACCGAAGAACATCGCCTTCATCCAGTGCGCCGGTTCCCGTGACCGCAACCATCTCAAACATTGCTCGCGTATCTGCTGTATGGCCTCACTGAAGCAAACCACCTATGTGGCTGAGCAGCTGGGCGATGCCGCCAAGTCCACCATTTACTATATCGACATCCGCGCTATCGACCGCATCGACGACTTCCATCAGAAGGTAAAGGCTGATCCCAACGTCAGCTTCGTCAAGTCCAAGGTAGCCAACATTGTCGGCGGGGATAATGGCAATGTAATCCTCAACGGTGTCGACACTGAGGGTTATAACCGCTACGCCAATGAACATGATCTGGTCGTGCTGGCTACCGGCATGGAGTCCACCGTCCCTGCCGGGGTCCTTCCCGAGGGCGTTGTCATCAACGAGCACGGTTTCATCGATGCCGACGACTCCACCGGAGGAATCTTCGGTGCAGGCTGCTCAGCCGATGCACTGGACGTCAACCGCGCGGCACAAAACGCCACCGCCGCAGCGCTTCGCGCGATTCAGGTGGTCAACCAGGTTGCAGGAACGGAGGGTTAAACAGTGGCTGACATGAAGATCGGAGCTTATATCTGTAAAGGCTGCGGCATCGAGGATCGCCTGGATGTCGGTCAGCTGGTTACGACTGCCAGCCGTGACGGCAAGGCGGCCATCGCCAAGGAACATGAGTTCCTGTGCAATGCTGACGGCGTGAAGATGATCCAGGATGATATCGACAACGAAGGCGTTAATCGCGTCGTTATCGCCGCCTGCTCACGCCGCGCCAAGACTGAGGCCTTCAGTTTCGAGGGCGTCACCCTCTCCCGCGCCAATCTGCGCGAAGGTGTTATCTGGGTTCGTCCCGACACCGACGAGGCACGCGAGACCACACAGGAAATGGCCGACGACTATGTTCGTATGGCCTGTGCCGAAGCCAAGTACATGACCCCGCCTCACGCCAGCGGTGAGCAACCTCTCAACCGCCGCGTGCTGGTGGTCGGCGGCGGTATTTCCGGCCTGACCTCCGCACTGGAAGCGGCCAAGACCGGCTACGAGGTGGATCTGGTGGAGAAATCCGGCCAGCTCGGCGGTGTTGTCGGTCAGCTCCACAAGCGCTTCCCGGGGAAAGACGCCCTGCGCGGTCCGGTAGAGAACGACATCGGCAACCTCATCTCCGCTGTCGAAGGCCACGGCAAGATCACCGTTCACCTGAACAGCACCGTTGCCAAGACCGACGGCGCTCCGGGCCGTTTCAGTGTTGAACTGAGTGACGGCAGCAACGTATCCGTCGGCGCCATCATTCAGGCTACCGGCTTCAAGCCCTACGATATGAGTCTTTTACCTGAGCTTGGCGCCGGCAATGCCGATGTACTCGACCAGCTCGGTTTTGAGGCACTGGTCAAGGCCGCCGATGGCGGGACGCTCAAGCGCCCTTCCGATGGGCAAGAGATAAAGAACGTAGTGTTCGTGCAGTGTGCCGGTCAGCGTTCTGACAAGGAAGGCCACCTCAACTACTGCTCGGGTCACTGCTGCCTTACCTCCATCAAACAGGCGCAGTACGCTAAGGCCGCCGGTGCCGATGCCACCGTTATTTTCGATGATCTGCGCACCCCCGGTGCTGCAGGCGAAGATTTTTACCGCTCCGGACAGAACGCCGGTGTGACCTTCTCCAAGGGAAAGGTCAACGAGGTCAAGACCAACGGTGGACTGAAGGTAAACTATAAAGATGTCATCCTCGCCGAGGATATCGATGTCGATGCCGATCTGGTGGTCCTTGCTACCGGCATGCTGCCCAATTCAGGTCCCAATCCCTACCTGCAGCTCGAGCTGACCCAGGCCAAGGATGATGGCGATACCGAAAAAGCGGAAAAGCTGGAGCATGAAATCTCCATCTCGCCGGCGTCAATCCTCAACCTGAGTTACCGCCAGGGTACCGATGTCCCGCACCTCAAGCAGGGCTTCACTGACTCGCACTTCATCTGTTTTCCGTACGAGACACGCCGGACCGGCATCTATACCGCCGGACCGGTTCGCCGCCCGATGGATAGCACCCAGGCGGTCGAGGATGCCTCCGGTGCCACCCTCAAGGCCATCCAGGCCTGTGAAAACGCTTCTCTCGGCCGAGCAGCCCATCCACGCTCAGGTGACCTCTCCTTCCCCAGCTTCCGCAAGGAAGGTTGCACCCAGTGCAAGCGCTGTACTGTGGAATGTCCATTCGGCGCCATCAACGAGGATGAGGCCGGCTATCCGCAATACAACGAGTCTCGTTGCCGCCGTTGCGGTACCTGCATGGGCGCCTGCCCGGTGCGCGTTATCTCCTTCGAGAACTACTCGGTTGAGACCGTCGGCCAACAACTCAAGGCTGTCGACATCCCTGACGAGTTCGACGAGAAGCCACGTATGCTGGTTCTGGCTTGCGAGAACGACGCCTACCCGGCGCTGGATATGGCCGGTATGACCCGCCAGGAATACAGCGCCTTCGCCCGCATCATCCCGGTTCGCTGCCTCGGCTCGGTCAACACCATCTGGATCACCGACGCCCTGAACAGCGGTTACGACGGGGTAATGCTGATGGGTTGCCAAAAGGGTGACAACTACCAATGTCACTTCGTAAAAGGTTCTGAAATGGCCCATTACCGCATGAGCAAGATCGATGACACTCTCACCCAGCTCAACCTGGAGAAGGAGCGTGTTCAGACCTACGAAGTAGCCATTACCGATATCGAGCGACTGCCAAAGATCATCAACGATATGGCAGATACCATCGAACAAATCGGCATGAGCCCGTTCAAGTTCTAGGAGTAGCGCGATGAGTGACATGAACGCGAATACCGCAAAATACCGTAGCAGCTTCCTCAAAGAGGTCGAGGCCAACGTCGAGGAAGGCCACTGGGTCAAGATGTGCATGCAGTGTGGGGTATGCTCGGGCTCCTGCCCGCTGGGCCCGCACTGGGATCACCCGCCGCAGGAGATCTTCATGATGATTCGCGCCAACAAGCGCGATGAGGTGCTCTCCTCCACCTCCATGTGGATGTGTACTTCCTGCTACAACTGTATCGCACGCTGCCCACGCGGCCTGCCTATCACACACATCATGCACGGCCTGGCCTCCTATGGGAAACGCCTCGGCCTGGCGCCGAAGAATCAGCCGACGGCCAAGTTCTCACAGCTGTTCTGGGACAACCTGAGCAAGACCGGCCGCGTCAATGAATTAAAGCTGGGCCTCAGGCTCTACTTCATGAACGGTTTCGGCAATGGCATCAAGACAGCACTGAAAATGAAAGATGTGGGACTCGGCATGGTCAAGACCGGGCGCATGAACCCGATGGAGATCCTGGGCGGCCACAGCTGCAAGGGTGCCGGTGACATCAAGAAGATGCTCGCCAAGGCAAAAGAGATCGAAGCGCAGCACACTGCTGAGTTCAAGGGCTGAGGAGGAAACCATGGCTAAATACGAATATTCTTTTTATCCGGGCTGCTCATCCCAGTCAGGGGCCTCTTCTGTAAATTACCTGAAGTCGACCCAGACCATCTGCCAGGAGCTCGACATACAGCTAAACGAGATCCCGGACTGGAACTGCTGTGCCGCATCCATCGGTTATGGTGGTGGTGGCGAACTGCCACGCATCAGCCTGTCGGCACGCAACATTGCGCTGTCGCAGCAGGCCCACGGCCAGCAGGACATCGTCGCAACCTGTGCCGCTTGCTGGCTCGCCACTCGCGAGGCCAAGGAACGCATTGAGGAGAGCGACAAGGTTCGCAGCGGTATCGATACCGCGCTTGGCGAGATCGGCATCAAGATCGAGGGCGAGATGCCCAAGACCCGCCACATGGTGGAGGTGTTGATTGAAGATCTCGGCTACGAAGAGATCAAATCCAAGGTCACCAACCCGCTAGAAGGCCTGAAAATTGCCGGCTATGTCGGCTGCCAGACCAATCGCCCCTTCGGCATCGACGGTGAGTCCTACGAGAACCCAAAGTATCTGGACAGGATGATCGAAACAGTAGGCGCCGAGCCGGTAGACAAATACGAGAAAAAAGCCTCCTGCTGCGGTGGGGCATTGATGTTCTCAGAGCCTGAAAAATCACAGGCACTAGTTAAGGACATTATCGAGGCCGCGTATGATGGTGGGGCCGACATGATTGTGACGCCGTGCCCAGTTTGCCAAATGAACGTAGAGGTTTACCAGGGTCACATCAACAAGACCTATGGTACCAAGTTCAATATCCCTGTAGTCTACTACTCAACGTTGATGTCGGTTGCTTTTGGCCGTAGTGCGAAAGATGCAGCGTTGGATGGCCAGATGATTCGAGCCACCAAACTTGAGGCACTGGTTAAAAAGTAAAACAGTCACAACAACAAAAACGTCTCACGCCCCGTAAGGGGCGTTTTTTTTATCTCCCCTTATTCTCAAGCCCGGTGCCCAATGGGCTGTAGCAACATCACGATCTCTCGTTCTCACCAGAGAACACTTCAATAGCGGTAACCTCGGCCACTGGGTCATCGACGCAAAACCGGATATTCAAATCATACAAGCGAAAACCGTAGACTCTGTCACCAGCACGATCTGCCTGATAGGCGGGTCGGGGGTCCCGGGCCAGGACATCTTCAATCAGGCGTTGCAGGAGCGGATACCGACCCTGCTGTTGCAGGCATACCTCCTTAGCCGCTTCACTAAAGAGCACCTGTAACCGCGGTCGCGGTGCTTCTGCGGCAAAGCCCGCTCGCGCATCGGGAATACTGTCCCCATAGGGGATATAGGGTTTAATATCGAGTACCGGGGTTCCATCGAGCAGATCCGCCCCTTTCAGATGCAATATTACTTTGCCTTCAGTGCAATCGATCCCCACCATCTCAACCACCGAAAGACCGATGGAGTTGGGACGATGGGTAGAACGGGTAGCAAACACACCGAGACGCTGATTGCCGCCGAGGCGTGGAGGTCGTACCGTGGGTCTCCACCCCTCCTGTGAGACACCATGGAAGACGAAGCTGATCCAGATATGGGAAAAGGCCTCCAGCCCCTTTACCGCTTCAGGGCGGTTGTATGGTGGCAATAGCTCCAGCGTCGCTTCGGCCACCTCGACAAGACCTGGTTGGCGGGGGATACCGAACTTCTCCTTGTAACAGGAGTGGACGATGCCGATGGTTTGAAATTGGTACTGTTTTGGATGTTGCATCTGCGCGATTGTGCCACGTGCGGAGGAGTTGGGCACTAAAAGATCTCCGCAAAGGACGCGGAGGATTCATTTCCGACAGCTGTTCCTGACAATGCCGCGAACCTTTCAAGCGGGTTGTCATTGCGAGTGAAGCGAAGCAATCTCTTGCCACGAACGATACAGATTGCGTCGTCACTACGCCTCGCAATGACAATGCCCTTAAAACCTTTGTACTCTTTGCGACCTTTGTGCCCGTTACGTTAAAATTACCTATCGAAATAGAAAATGGCCCGCAAGCGGGCCATCTTGTATCGCGAACCTACACTTCAGGCCAAGTCGGTAGGTTCTATCGCCGGGTTGGTTCGCTCATTCAACTCCTCGCGCTGGATCTCTTCAATGGTCTTACCAGTGCGATTAATGCGCTCATCCAGTGCACCCTCGCGCAGCTCGATAGACATCTCGCCAAATAACACCTGTTTGAGGAAGCGGAAGCCGAACTGCATCATCTCCACATCATCGTTGTTGATCTTCTCATACTCGGCATCGTCCAGCACGAAGCTCTGCTTGAAACCCTCGCTGTTAACAAATACGCGGAAGCGGTCTACATCATAACAAGCCATGAAGAACAGCTGGCGTGAACGCTTGGAGGGCTTGCCCACAGTCGGACCCGAGGACATCTTCTTCAACACCAGCTGTCGCCAGCCACGGGCCAGCTCATCGTACTCGGGGATCCCCTGATCCTTACGATACTCATCGATGGTCATGGAGTTGTCTTCACGGTGACCGTGACAGTGTTCCTCTTCAACCAGGGCATAAGAGTTGCTGTCGGTGTATTCGTCCTGCTTGCGCATGGAGACCAGGCCCACCGGGTAGTAGCGGCAGGCAGTAGGACGGTCTTCATAGACACTGCAACCCTCATCGGTCATGAAACGGCAGGCGGTGCCGTTATCCACCGGTTTGAACTTGACCCCGGCGATGCCGTCCTTCTCCATCTCGTAGGGAACCGTGTACTCAAGCAGAAACTCGCTGGAGTCGATGCCGAGACGTTTTTTCAGACGCACGACATCGTAGGGCGTCAGGGTGATATCGATATTGCTGCAACATGCGTTAAAACAGTCGATACCTTTATGGCATCGGAAACTGATTTTAGTGTCACCATCCAGCAGGTTGGGGACCACCGGGCTCTGTACAAATGGGGATTCTTTGATATCTATACCAGCCATCTTTCCACCTCGAACGTCTTTAATGCGGGCAGCATAGCGCTAATACCTATGCCGTTCTACCCCATTTATCACTCATCTTTTCAGGTTGATTCTGTTTCACCACGAAGCACACGAAGAGCACGAAAAAACTTTTGTCCGGAAACACAGGCGCCACTGGGATAGCTGTGCCAGACAATGGCAGCAACGGATTGCCACGTACACAGAGGACTTTCAAGCGCATTCAGACCTATACCAATAAAGCATACCCCTGACATACAACATCACCAGACTTGTTCAGGTGTTCTATGTCGCTCAGTGTCACTGAGGTGAAGGCAGTTGCATTGTTCGTGATCTTCGTGTGCTGCGTGGTGTAACACCAGGAAACTAACTACAGAAAAAGAAACCGGGCGCAAGCGCCCGGTCCCTGATGTCACTCACTGACAAGCAGTAGTGCTTACTTGAACAGCTTGGACTTGTCGACAAGGTCCACGTGGGCGCGCTTGAACACGGTCCACTTCTTGGTGTTCTTGTCGTAGATGGAGTTAACGAAGCAGTGCCAGTTCTCCTCGTCGACGAAGTTCTTGTCGGCGCGGTAGTAGAAGCCGGGGTAACGTGACTCCTGACGGAACTGGATATGCTTCATGTGGGCTTCGGCGGTGAGGATGCGGTGGTAGTTCTCCCATGCACGCAGCAGCTCGTGCAGGTCTTTCGCACGCATCTTCTCGGCATCTTCCTTCAGCATCTCCAGCTTCTCTTCAGCCACTTCCAGCATGTGCTCGTTAGTGGTGTAGTAGGTGGCGACACCGGCAACGTACTCATCCATGATCTTCTGCAGACGGAACTGCAACATCTTCGGAGTGATGTAGTTGGGGTTGACGTCGATAGCGGTGGTGTAGTCCTTGTGCTCCATAAAGGTGCGAACCGGCTTGTAGATTTCCTCTACCAGGGTTGCAACATCGGTATCGAGTTCCGGTTTCCAGTCCTTGTTATCAAGCGCGAACTTGACCATGGACTTGGCCGCCATACGGCCTTCGGCATGTGAGCCGGAGGAGAACTTGTGACCGGAAGCGCCCACACCGTCACCGGCAGTGAACAGTCCCTTGACAGTGGTCATACCACGATAGCCCCAGTGCCAGCCGCTCGGCAGGTGATCAGGTACACCGGCTTCAGCTTCTTCAGTAGGAGCACCGAGATCTTCCGGACCGGAAACCCAGATGCCGCAGCAACCGGAGTGAGAACCGAGCAGGTAGGGCTCGGTGGGCATCAGCTCGGAGTTCTTCTTCTCCGGCTCAACGTTCTCACCAACCCAGATACCGCACTGACCGACGCACATGTCGAGGAAGTCTTCCCAGGCCTCGGCTTCGAGGTGCTTGACCTCACGCGGAGAGAGGGTCTCTTTAAGGTTAGCCAGGGCAGTTACGGTATCCATCCAGATCGGACCGCGACCTTCCTTCATCTCCTTGAGCATCAGGTGGTTACGCAGGCAGGAGGCGGGAACGGCAGCCTGACCATAGGGAGGATAGTCGTTCAGCATCTCCTTGTTGCGGTCCATGTACACTTCGCCAAAGGCGTTGGTGGCCTTGGATTTGAACAACAGGAACCAAGCGCCAACCGGGCCGTAACCGTCCTTGAAGCGGGCAGGTACGAAGCGGTTTTCCATCAGGGTAAGCTCAGCACCGGCCTCAGCGGCCATGGAATAGGTGGAACCAGCATTCCAAACCGGGTACCAGGCACGACCGGTACCTTCACCAACGGAACGTGGACGGAAGATGTTAACGCAACCACCGGCGGCCAGCAGGCAGGCCTTGAACTTGTAGACGATGACCTTGTGATCACGAGTGGAGAAACCGACAGCACCGGCAACACGGCCCGGATCGTTCTTGTCATTGACCAGCTTTACGATGAAGACACGCTCGGCGATACGGTCGGTACCCAGTGCCTTCTTCGCGGCCTCGGCAACGATCCACTTGTAGGACTCACCGTTGATCATGATCTGCCACTTACCTGAACGTACCGGCTTGCCGCCGTCCTTCAGTGCAGGCAGACCCTTGGAGCCGTCGTGACGCTCGCCGTTCTCGTCGGTCTTCCAGATAGGCAGGCCCCACTCTTCAAACAAGTGGACGGACTCGTCCACGTGGCGACCCAGGTCATAGGCCAGGTCATCACGGGTGATACCCATCAGGTCGTTGGAGACCATACGGGCATAGTCGGCCGGATCCTGCTCAGTACCGATGTAGGTGTTGATAGCGGAGAGACCCTGAGCCACGGCGCCGGAGCGGTCCATGGCGGCCTTGTCGACCAGTTTGATCTTAAGGTCGGTACCTTCGGCCCAACGCATGATTTCAAAAGCGGCGCCGCAGCAAGCCATACCACCACCGATGAGGAGGATATCGACTTCTTCTTCGACGACCTCGGGATTACCAAATCCATATTCAGACATTGTGTTTAACCCTCTTTATATACTGGTTCTTGTCTGCCGATGCCTTACAGGCGAATCAGCTCGCTGCGATCGCCGGCGCGATAACCGTTCTCGTTGTTGAAGAAACCAGGCTCACTGATTTTGGACATGTCAGCAGCAGGCTTACCGGCGTACGGATCGATAGAACCTTCCGGGGTGGTGCGGATGGGGAACTTGAAACGCTTCAGGGTGCCGTTACGGAACTTGATGGTCCACATGATGGAGTCGGAACCACGCAGCGGCTGCACGGAACCGCCAAGAGGCACGATGTCGGCGTAGTGGCGGGCCTCAATGGCCTGTTGCGGGCAGATCTTGACGCAGGAGTAGCACTCCCAGCACTGCTCGGGCTCCTGATTGAATGCACGCATGGCATGGCCGGTCTCGGAACCGTCCTTGTCCAGTTTCATCAGGTCATGGGGGCAGATGTACATGCAAGCGGTCTTGTCCTGACCCTTGCAGCCATCGCATTTGTCGGTACGTACAAATGTTGGCATGTTTGCGCTCCTTTGGTTTCACTGCAGTTAAATCGAATCTACCGCAAGGCGGTTATCATTCGTGGACTTTTTGTTCGCTTCCCCTGTCCGCGCCAATACTTATTGGGGCAAATGGGCAGGCCTTGAAGTTTTCATGGATGTAACCATATCCACTAACGGGAACAAGGCCAAACAGAACTCTCTTTTGCCGCCATAGAACTGCTTTATATTAGGGGAATTAGTGCGCTCACCGACAACTGCTCCTCCCCCCTTCCCGTAACCAAAAAGCACAGTAAGTCAGTCTGCCCAACCACGGTAAAACTTTCTCTGCTATTGTTTGCAGCTAATTTGACCCAATCATGCAGAGAGCGGCCAATATACAATCCCGACGTGGTTCTATACTTATAGATAAGCGTCGCAGTCCAACCATAACCAAACTCTATGGATAACCAGAATATTTCTATAGCGATTTGCCATAAAAAACGGGGAATTGACATAGATCAATCTGGAAACAATCCGGAAACATTTGGTATATTAGTATATTCCGATAGTGTTGATGTGTTTTTACGGCCGGGTAGAAGGACAACCTGCAGGTTGTTTTCTCCCGGCTTTTCAGTTCCAGCAATCCGAGAGCAGAGATTTTATGAGCGATACTGCCAACGTATTGGCCGAGGGTAGAACCGAGGTCAAGAACACCACCTGTTATATGTGCGCGTGCCGCTGCGGCATTCGTGTACACCTGCGCGACGGTGAAGTGCGCTATATCCAGGGCAACCCTGATCATCCCCTGAATAAGGGGGTCATCTGCGCCAAGGGTTCCTCAGGCATCATGAAGCAATACTCCCCTGCACGTCTGACCAAGCCGCTGAAACGCAAGGAAGACGCACTGCGAGGCGATGCCCAGTTTGAGGAGATCAGCTGGGACGAGGCCTTCGGGATCCTGGAAGAGCGCCTGAGCAACATCCGCGCCACCGATCCTAAAAAGTTTGCGCTGTTTACCGGCCGCGACCAGATGCAGGCCCTGACCGGCCTGTTCGCCAAGAATTTCGGCACGCCTAACTATGCCGCCCACGGCGGGTTCTGCTCGGTAAATATGGCTGCGGGCATGATCTACACCATCGGTGGATCCTTCTGGGAGTTCGGCGGTCCGGATCTTGAGCGTTCCAAGCTCTTCGTCATGATCGGTACCGCCGAGGACCACCACTCCAATCCGCTGAAGATCGAGCTATCAAAATTCAAGCGCAACGGTGGCCGTTTCATCTCCATCAACCCGGTGCGCACCGGCTACTCTGCCATCGCCGATGAGTGGATCCCGATCAAACCCGGCACCGATGGTGCCCTGCTGCTGGCGATCACTCACGAGATCATCAAGACAGGCCTCTACGATCGCGACTTCCTGGTGCAGTACTCAAACTCTGCCGAGCTGGTGAACCTGAACCAGGAAAGTAGCGAGTACGGCATGTTTGTCCGTGCCGAGGTACCGGAAGAGGAGGGCTGTTTCGACCCGCAGAATAAACTGTGGTGGGACCGCAACAGCAACAAGCCGGTAGTCTGCCGCACCAAAGGTGCAGACCCGCGCCTGCTGGGAGAGTTCACACTCGCCGACGGCACACCGGTCAAGCCGGCGTTCCAGCTGCTCAAGGAGCGTGTCGACCAATACACCCCCGACTGGGCAGCCGATATTACCGGTATCCCGGCCGAGACAATCCGTCGCCTCGCCCATGAGATGGGCATCGTCGCCCGCGATGAGAAGATCGAGCTGCCAATCGCCTGGACCGATGTTTGGGACAACGAGCACCAGTCTGTCACCGGCAACCCGGTCTCATTCCACGCCATGCGCGGTCTGGCCGCCCACTCCAACGGTTTCCAGACGATCCGCGCCCTGTCGATACTGATGTCGATCCTCGGCACTATCGACCGTCCCGGCGGTTTCCGCCACAAGGCGCCGTTCCCGCGCCCAATCCCGCCCTGCCCCAAGACCGGCAAGAGCTGGGACGATGTGCAACCCAACACTCCGCTCAATGGCATGCCGCTGGGCTGGCCTGCCGACCCGGATGATCTCTTCGTCGACGATAAGGGCGAGCCGATTCGACTCGACAAAGGCTTCTCCTGGGAACACCCGCTCTCCGTCCACGGCATGATGCACAACGCCATTACCAATGCCTGGCGCCAGGATCCCTACGGCATCGACACCCTCTTCATCTTCATGGCGAACATGGCCTGGAACTCCAGCATGAACACCGATGAAGTGCGCAACATGCTCAACGACAAGGACGACAACGGCGAGTACAAGATCCCGTTCCTGGTCGTGGCTGATGCCTTCCAGTCGGAGATGGTGGCCTACGCCGACCTGGTACTTCCCGATACCACCTACCTGGAGCGCCACGATGTCATGTCCATGCTGGACCGTCCGATCTCCGAGTATGACGGCCCTGTTGACTCCGTCCGTATCCCGGTCGTACCGCCGAAGGGCGAGTGCAAGCCGTTCCAGGAAGTCCTGATCGAGCTAGGCTCTCGTTTGAAGCTGCCCGCCTTCACCAAGGAAGACGGTACCCGCAAGTTCCGCGATTACCCGGACTTCGTCACCAACTTCGAGACCGCCCCGGGCTCCGGCATCGGTTTCCTTGCCGGCTGGCGCGGCAAGTCCGGCGAGAAGGACATGAAGGGCGAGCCTAACCCAAACCAGTGGAAGATGTACGAGAAGAACAACTGCGTCTACCAGTACCATCTGCCCAAGTCCTATCAGTACATGCGTAACTGGAACCAGGGCTACCTGCAGTGGGCACAGGCACACAGCCTCACCCGTTACGACGAGCCGATCAACATCCACATTTACTCCGAGGTGTTGCAGAAGTTCCGTCTCGCCGCTCAGGGCAAGAGTCAAGGGAAACAGCCGCCGCAGCACCTGCGCAAGCGCATCGAGACTCATTTTGATCCGCTGCCGTTCTACTCTGAGCCGCTTGAGAGCCAACTGTCAGACAAGCACAAGTACCCGCTGAATGCTGTGACCCAGCGTCCGATGGCGATGTACCACAGCTGGGACAGCCAGAACGCATGGTTGCGCCAGATCCACACCTACAACTTCCTCTATGTCCACCCCCAAACCGCCAAGGCGGCAGGGGTCGAGGACGAGGGCTGGATGTGGGTAGAATCCATGCATGGCAAGGTCCGCTGCCTCTGCCGCTACTCCGAAGCAGTCGAGCCGGGCACCGTGTGGACCTGGAACGCAGTTGGTAAGGCTTCCGGTGCATGGAACCTTGACGGAAGCGCCAATGAGTCCAAACAGGGCTTCCTGCTCAACCATGTTATCAGCGAGGAGCTGCCCGCCAACGAAGCCGGCGAGCACATCTCCAACTCCGACCCGGTCACCGGCCAGGCAGGCTGGTACGACGTGCGTGTGCGTATCTACCCGGCCGGTCCCGACGAAGAGAAGGTGACCTTCCCGCAATACGACACCATGCCCGCCGTTCCAGGTACCCCGAAACGTCGTCCGTGGCAGAACTACTTCGCCGGACTGTTTACCCGCAAGGGAGAATTCTGATGACCCAGTTAGCACTCGTTATCGACCTTAACGTGTGCGTAGGCTGCCATGCCTGCGTCACCAGCTGTAAGCAGTGGAATACCTCCGGCCAGGCCGGTCCGCTGTTCGATGACAACCCGTTCACCAAGGATCCCACCGGTACCTTCTTCAACCGTGTGCAGACCTTCGAGATCGGCGAGTTCCCGAAAACCGAAACATTGCACTTCCCGAAGAGCTGCCTGCACTGCGAGGATGCGCCCTGCGTACCGGTGTGTCCCACCGGCGCCAGCCACAAGCGCTCCGAAGACGGTATCGTTCTGGTGGACTACGACAAGTGCATCGGCTGCAAGTACTGCTCATGGGCTTGCCCCTATGGCATGCGTGAGTTCGACGAATACCAGAAGGTGATGAAAAAGTGCACCCTCTGTGTCGATCGCATCTATGACGAGACCCTGGATGAGCGTGATCGCAAGCCTGCCTGCGTACTGGCCTGCCCCACCTCGGCGCGACTGTTCGGAGACGTTCACGATCCGGACTCCGATGCTTCCGTTGCGATTCGCGAACGTGGCGGTTACCAGCTGATGCCCGAATGGGGCACCAAGCCGGCCAACCACTACCTACCGCGCCGCAAGACGCAGATGAACATCCATGAGGACGAGCTGGTACGTGTGGATAACCCGCTTAAAAAAGAGGATATCCGCCACGAAACCAGCAAAGAAGTCTCTCTGGACGACTGGTTGATGTAACAACAGGGAAAAGGGGAAAGAGACGGGGGCAAAGTAAACCCCACCTCTTCCCCTCCTCGTATCTCGTACCTTGTATCTTGTATCTGGAGTAAACAATGCACCCGACATTTTCGGTCATTTTCCTTACCACACTCATCGGAGTGGGTCAGGGTCTGTTCCTTGCCCTGTTTACCGAGCAGAGCTACTCGGCGGCAAACCTGCTTCCCGCTCAGGACAGCAGTTTCTATGTCACCGGCAGCTTCATCGCACTCGCCTTCCTTATCGGCGGTCTGATTGCCGCTATCGGCCACCTGGGCAAGCCTATCTACATGCTCACCCGCGCCTGGCGTGGTGTCACACAGTGGCGTACTTCCTGGCTCTCACGTGAGCTGATCGCCTTGCCCCTGGTGATGGGCCTCGTGTTTATCTTCGGCGCGTTCCACTACTTTGGCTGGGATGCCGATCTATTCGGCGCACCGGAGCTCAGCGGCCAGTTGACCCTGGTCATCGGTACCGTCACCACCGCCGCCGTGTTCGGCCTATTCATCGCCACGGGCATGATCTACGCCAGCCTTAAGTTCCTGCAAGAGTGGGCCAGCGCACTGACGGTCATCAACTACACCCTGCTTGGCGGCGCCTCCGGCTTCACCCTGGCGGCGGCCTATGCGGCGTATGCAGCACCGGAACTGACTGCCTTCTATGCCGGCTGGGCGATGATCATTACTTTCGCCGCGCTCATCACCCGCATCGGTTCGCTGATCCGTAACGCCCGCATCAAGTACAAGTCCACCATCCAGACCGCCATCGGCGTACGCCACACCAAGGTGCAACAAAAGTCGATGGGTATGATGGGCGGCTCTTTCAACACCCGTGAATTCTTTCATGGTGCGAGCGCTGTCTTCTTCAAATCCGTCAAATGGATCTTCCTGGTGCTTGTTTTCCCGGTTCCGTTACTCCTTCTGTGGAGTGGAATGGACGGCAGCAAAGAGCTGCTTACCATGGCCTTCATCGTCCAGTACATTGGTCTGCTGTTCGAACGTTGGTTCTTCTTCGCTCAGGCCAACCACCCGCAGAACCTCTACTACCAGACCGTGTAAATAGTTCCGGAGTAGAACAAAAAGGGTGCCATTCGGCACCCTTTTTTTATGGCCTCAAAACGCACTGAAGCGTATAGCTCAAACGGTCCCTGGCGTCCATCCTTTGAGGCCAACCTGTAGTTGTCCAAATCGGCTCTCCACGCGGATTTATCCCGCTAAAGAACTCACTGAGGGGATTTGCGCGCAGCTTCTCAACCTGAGCTCACCAACTTTTCTTCCGTGCCTTCCGGGCCATATATCTCCCTCCCCAACACAGGACATTTTCTTTATGCCCCTATCCGAGCTTCCTATTACCCGGGTTAAATCCGGTGTTGTATAGTCAGTGGCCAAGCTATCTCAGAAGAATTACGGATTCCCGCCACTGATCGTCACCAAACGGGAACGATCAAAAGAATATCCAAATAAAAAGGAGAGAACAGATGATCAAGCCTGTCGGTTCCGATGAACTCAAGCCCCTATTTGTCTACGAGTCGGACAAACACGATGCGCTGAAGCACGAGGCAGATACATTGCCCTCGATCCTGCTCAGCTCGCAGGCCGCAGCCAATGCAGTGATGATGGGTAGCGGTTACTTTAGTCCGTTGCCGGGGTTCATGAGCGTGGAAGACGCTATGGCCGCTGCCGAGACAATGACCCTGACCAACGGTAGCTTCTTTCCGGTTCCGGTAATGAACCTTACCGGCAAAGACCAGATCGATACCCTGGCCGGTGCCAAGCGTATTGCATTACGTGATCCCAACGTGGATGGCAATCCTGTCCTGGCGGTCATGGACATCGAGGCAATCGAGGAAGTTACCCCCGAGCAAATGGCCACCATGACACAGCAGGTCTACCGGACTTCTGATCCGGAGCACCCGGGAGTGGCGGCCTTCAACAGTCAGGGCAATATAGCCGTTTCCGGCCCGATCCAGGTGCTGAACTTCTCCTACTTCGCCGAAGATTTCCCGGACACCTTCCGCACCGCGGTAGAAATCCGTAATGAAATTGCCGAGCACGGCTGGAAAAAGATCGTCGCTTTCCAGACCCGCAACCCGATGCACCTGGCCCACGAAGAACTCTGCCACATGGCGATGGAGCGTCTCGGCTGCGACGGGCTGGTTATCCACATGCTCCTGGGCAAGCTTAAGCCGGGGGACATCCCGGCGCCGGTACGCGATGCGGCGATCCGTAAAATGGTGGAACTCTATTTCCCGGCCAACAGCGCCATGGTCACCGGTTACGGCTTCGACATGCTCTACGCCGGGCCGCGTGAGGCTGTGCTGCACGCCTACTTCCGTCAAAACATGGGTGCTACCCACTTCATCATCGGCCGCGACCACGCCGGTGTCGGCGACTACTACGGTGCGTTTGACGCACAGACCATCTTCGAGGAAGAAGTACCGCCAGGAGCACTGGATATTGAGATCTTCAAGGCCGACCACACAGCTTGGTCGAAGAAACTCAACAAGGTGGTGATGATGTGTGAAGCTCCGGATCATCAAAAAGAAGACTTTGTTCTGCTCTCAGGGACCAAAGTCCGTGAAATGCTGGGCAACGGCATTGCACCACCAAAGGAGTTCTCCCGCCCCGAAGTCGCACAGATCCTGATCAACTACTATCAGAGCCTGTAGGACCTAGCCACATCAAGCACAAGGGCGCCTCAATAGGCGCCCTTGTTGTTTTCAGAGCTTGATACAGATCAAAGCCGACACAGGCACCATCTCCTACCCTCCCGGTCACCGCAAATTATCGACAAGGACAAGGAAACAAATGAAAAAATCCACCACCTGGCTCAGCCTGTTACTCGGTCTCTCCATCGTCCTGAACGGTGGCATGTTCTATCGTTTCATCATTGCAGGGGCTCCGGTGGAGATGGCCGATCAACGCACTGCCATCATAATGGAAGAGGGTGAGCGTGAGCTGGTCCTGGCTGAGATGCGCCAGTTTCTTATCGCTGTTCAAGGGATCACCCAGGCGATCCAGAAGGAGAATATGGACGATGCGGCCAAAGAAGCTCGTGCTGTCGGCACCACTGCTGCAGCGGCAGTACCGGCAAGCCTGATGGGTAAGCTTCCTCTGGAATTCAAACAACTGGGGCTCAAGACACACCAGAACTTCGATTCAATCGCATTGGATGCAGAGAGTCTAGGTGACAGCGCCCACGCCATGGAGCAACTCGGACAGTTGTTGAATAACTGCATCGCCTGTCATTCCACTTACCAGATTAGACCGGCTCCATTGAAGCCCTGAGCCCAGAGGATTAAACACCAGGCAAGTTGAGTATCGTTCGGAAGCGCCAAGAGACCATATAAGTTATATGGAACTTTCACGAACGGACAAAAATAAACCTTGAAAAAGCAGGAAAAGGTACCACTCTGGAGGTATTGTCGATTTTTCTGTAAGCTTGTAAGGTTACATCAGGCCTTGCTAATACAGGTAGCATTATGACGCCGACACTCACTGATCCATTCGGTCGCACAATCGAATACGTTCGTTTGTCAGTCACCGACCGCTGTGACCTACGCTGCTTCTATTGCATGCCACAGGGGTTTACCGATTTCGAAACACCGGAACACTGGCTGAACTTTGACGAGATCGAACAAGTCATCGCAGCCTTCGGCCGTCTCGGTGTCCAACGCGTACGCATCACCGGCGGCGAGCCGCTGGTGCGCAAGGATCTACCGCAACTGGCCTCGCGTCTGGCCGGCCTTGACGGCATCGACGACCTGTCTCTGAGCACCAACGCGGTACAACTCAGCAAATACAGTGAGGCGCTCTACCAAGGTGGAGTCTCACGGCTGAATATCAGCCTCGACACCCTGAACCCTGACCGCTTCAAGAGCATCACGCAGGGCCGCCTGGATAAGGTACTTGCAGGTTTGATGGCGGCAAAGGCTACAGGCTTCTCCCCCATCAAGATCAACATGGTGCTGATGAAGGGGGTCAATGACGATGAAGTCGAGGAGATGGTCGATTTCTGCCTGGAACACGGTTTTACCCTACGCTTTATCGAAACGATGCCGATGGGTGATACCGGACGCAATGCCAGTGATCAGTTTATCGATTTGCAAACGATCAAAGACCGCTTGATGAAACGCTACGAGCTGATCCCAGGAGTGATGCCCGGCGGGGGGCCTGCACGCTATATGAAGGTAGGCGGCACAGACCTCAACATCGGCTTCATCACACCGCTGTCGCAGCATTTTTGTGAAACCTGTAATCGTGTGCGGCTCTCTGTCGACGGGACTCTTTATATGTGCCTCGGCCAGGAGCACAACTTTGAGTTACGCCCGCTGTTACGTGGAGGAATCAGTGAAGAAGGTCTTACAGAGGCTATTCTCGAAGCCATCAGCCTCAAGCCCGAGCGTCACGAGTTCTCTGAAAAACCCGAGCAGGTGGTACGCTTTATGTCCATGACCGGTGGCTAAAGAGTCATCTCATCTAAGGACAAGAGGACGCAAGGACGCGGGAATTCTTAACTGTCATCTCAACTCTCCAATGTTTTGTTGACTCCACCCTCAGTCGAAAACCGGAAAATCAATCGTTACTCTCCGCAGCAGGTGGTCGTTCCACCATAGGATGCTGGCGGACATACTCATACATCACCACTGAAGCGGCGACACTGACATTGAGACTCTGCACCTGACCAAACTGGGCAATGGACAGGCACTGCACCGCTTCAAACGTTTCCCTGCTGAAACTCACTCCCATCTCCTCGTGCCCAAAAATAAAGGCTGATTTTTCCGGCAGAACGGCGGTACTGAGAGAGCACTCGCAATCGGGCTCCAAGACAAACAGCGTATACCCCTGTTCAAGAAGCATGTGATAACAGTCGGTGAACTCCTCATGAAAACGCGCCGGCACATTTTTAAATGCACCTTTAGCCGGTGCCGGATCAAAAGGACCTATACCGATAAGGTGGATCTCCCGTGCACCGAAAGCCTCAGCGCTGCGAAAAATCTTCGCCACGTTGAAACCCGCTTTGAGGTGATCCAGCACAATGACAAAGGGATGCACACCCGGCTCGGAAAAGAGATTACGTCGCCGGTGCTTCTCGTAACGCTTCAGCGCATTCTTTCTTTCCGCGCGGCGTAGTTCCCGACATTCTTTCGTTGGCATTGCCTCTCCCCTCATTCTGCTTAAAATATATATTCGTGCTTGCCTCGCACAGGCACACTGCATATGGTGTGTTCTATATGCCGTAACGGGAAACAGAATCTTGGCAAAGAGTGAACAGCTGCCGCGCCTCATCGCGCTGCTCCGTGAACACCGCTGGGCAGCACTTGCGACCATTAGTGATCAAGGCGAGGCCGCGGCCTCGATGGTCGCCTACGCCCATGACGATCGGCACGCCGCCCTCTATCTGCATCTGAGTCAACTGGCGGCCCATAGCCGCAATCTTCAGCACCATCCAGACGCATCTCTGGTGATCAGCGAAGCTGACAACGGAGAGGGGGATCCCCAGCAACTGGCGCGGGTCACGTTATCCGGACGGGTAACGTCGCTACATAGAGACATGGCGGGTTACGAAGAAGCCAGAGAATGCTATCTGCAGCAGCTCCCGATGGCCGCACGGCAATTTGACTTCGCCGACTTTCGCCTCTTCCGTTTCACCATTATCAAGGTGCGGTTTGTCGGCGGCTTCGCCCAAGCGCACAGCTACGATGCTACTGAGCTGGATAAAACATGGAAGGCCGTATCACAACCTTGTGGGTGAAGATGTCAGGTCTAATTCGCTATTTCCCCACTCACCGACAATCGCCAAGGCGTTTGCCTCGAATATTAAACACCATTGGCTGCGGCTGATTGTAAGGATTGACTACCTGAAGGTAGACATCAGCGACGGCCTCTGCTGCGTTGTAATGGATCCGACCCATACCCTGAACCATCTCCCACTCTGTCGAACAGTCCACCTGCCAGGTGAAAGTCCGGCCGAAGCGGCCCTGCAGCCGGTCATTACACTCCTGACCTACCCGGGATATTGGTGGGATCGGGAGTTCATCGGTTATGCACTGCGTAATCACATACTCAGGGAAACGCTGCGGCACACCGATAAAATCATAACGGACGTTAAATTGCCACAGCCCTTCCATCACATCTTTCTCCGCCTCAGCAATCACTCCTGTGCTTAGCAATCCTGCCAGAAGAGCGAATATCCCCCCTTTATACATGCTTGACCTCCATGGTTTTTTTATAGTCGAGCCTAGCCGGTTTCGATAAATACTGCCAATAAATGAATTTTCTCGCCACCTGTTTAACGCGAACATCCAGAAACAGTGGATTGTCATACCCTGCCTGCTTCAGGTAATCTTGTCTAGCACGGCAGATGCGGTGCATAACAAATAATAAAGAATTAGGGGAATTCACAGTGTCATATCAAAAAATTATAATTACAGGCCTACTTACATGTGTCTGTAATACAAGCATGGCCTCGGGGTTTGCGCTTTCCGGCAAAAGCACCAGTGGTCTTGGAAATGGATTATCCGGTACAACAGTCTCCGCCGATGACGCCAGTGTGGTTTATGGCAATCCCGCGGCAATGCGATACCTGGATGGTGAGCGCTTCGCCGCCGTGTTTCACTTCATCGACACCAACATCGAGTTCAGCAACGATGGCTCGACTGCCAGTGGTAGCGATAACAAATCTGTCAGCAAAGTCCACTTCGTTCCTAACTTCTATTACGTCAAGACCTTGAACGAGGATCTCAGCTTCGGCCTGGGGATGTATTCACCTTTCGGCCTGGGTATCGACTATGGTGAAGAGTGGGTGGGCCGCTACCATTCAACCAATTCATCACTACGTACCATCAATATCAGCCCAGCGATCGCCTTCTCTCCCAACAACAAGCTCAATCTGGGCTTCGGCGTCGATTTCCAATATGCCGAAGCGGACCTGGCCAAGGCGCTTAATTTCAGTGCCTTAGGCGCGGCTGATGGCAGCCATACGCTTACCGGCGACAGCTGGGCCATCGGTTACAGCCTTGGCCTGACCTATGACCTCAGCGACGCGACACGCCTGGGGGCAAGTTTCCACTCATCAACCCGGCAGGATCTGGACGGGGAATCGGATTTCGAGGGAGTCCCAAACGTCACAATCCCGACAGCTATCGGTAGCTTACACCTCCCCAGCTACTACAGCGACAGCGGCGCCAGCCTGACTCTGATGCTCCCGGAAAGCTTAAGCCTGGGCGTGCGTCAAGTCATCACACCAAAGCTGGAGCTAATGGCCGATTACACCTGGACGCGCTGGAGCCGTTATGACGCAACGGTAGTTGAATTCACCAATAACCTGCCGCTTTCAGTGGAAGAAAATAACTGGAAAGACAGTGGTCGCTATGCCGTTGGCATGAACTATCGCGTGAAGAATGACTTGCTGATGCGTGGTGGCATCACCTATGACCAGACGCCGATCCCTGATGCTGAGCACCGCACACCGCGCATACCCGACGCGGACAAGCTCTCGCTGGCGCTCGGCAGCAATATCGGGCTGAGTGACAACATGGATCTTGATGTCGCCCTCTTCTACACTCTGCCGACAGACTCGGACATCAACAATACCGACAGTTCCGGCAATACCTTAAAGGGAAGCTTCGAGACACAGACCAGCTTCATCAGCATGCAGCTGAACTGGAAACTCTAGTCCCATCATGTGTAAACCGAACCAGGAATCCACGCGCACCACGGCGGGAGTTCCTGCTCGGGATACACTGTCGCCCCTCCCCCAATCGATGGCCGCAATAGTGCAGCCATCGATTCACCCTATCACTCCAATTAATTGCACACGCCGTTTAGAAGCTGCTACTTGTCGTGCCATAGAGCTTGGTTTCCCCGGTATCCAGCGCATAGGCGGTATCGATGCGGAGCGTCAAATCGACAAAGGACTGTACACGCCAGCGCAGACCAAGGCCTACACTGGAGTAGAACTTACCAGGGTCGATCTCCAGACCACCTGGCCAGGCGTTACCCGCATCAATGAACACCACCCCACGTAACTGTCGGTAACCGCTGAGGTGATGGTGATACTCGGCATTGAGCTGCAACATCGCATTGCCCTCTGCAACATCGCTCTCATAGCCCCGCAGTGAACTCCCTCCCCCGACGCCGAAGGCAGGGGCATCAAAACTGCTGCCATTGGCCAGGCCAAACTTGACCTGAGTATGGATGCTCGCATCAACAACACTCATGGCATGGTAATTTCGGTGATAGAGGGCAAAACGATTGTAGCTATAATCAGAGCCTGTCTCCGGCAGGGAGACAGACAGCCCGAAGCCATAGGCCGAGCCCTCCCGGTGATAGGGAAACTCCTCGACGGCACTGTAGTCGAGACCGGCATTCAGCTCCAGAGCCTGACTATTCTCAAAAACTTCACCGGAACCTTGTTGACGGCTATAGATACGTTGTGAAACGGCCATTCCACCACCGAGGATCCAGCCGCGACTAATCGAATCGGGACCAAGCCACCGGGACACACGGAAGGAGAGGCTGCGACTATCCTGCCGATAGCTACCGATCAAAATCTCGTTTTCCAGCTCTTGCAGCTCCTCGCGGATCACCTTGCCGGAAACAGACAGGTTTTCACTACTCCCAAGAATGCGAGGATAACTGTAACTTAGGGAGCTCTCTTTTCTCGTTGGGCTTTCGCCATCAGCCGAATTTTTGTGCTCATAGGTCAGCCTGAGACGTTGATTAAGTCCCATCAAGTTGTCATGCCGAAGATCTATCCCGTAGCTGTACTCTTTTTCCTCAAGACGGGCATCGAGCCGCGGCAGCGGAAGAATATAGAAACGCTCCTCAACGGTGATGAGCAGGACATTGGCCCCGTCCTCTTGCAACACCTCCGCCTCGACGCTTTTGAACAGTCCACGGTTCATGATCGCCTGACGGGATTTTTCAATTTTGTTCACATCGATCGGATCACCCTCACTCACCAGCATTTCCTGGCGCATGACGATCTCCTGAGTCACCTTGTTACCACTAAAGCGAATCTCATCGATAACGTCGCTCCCCGGCGCCGCAATGGCCTCTGGGGTTCCCTGCAGCAAAACAATTAGGGCAACAATTGACTTCAGAGCACTTCGCAAACGCAGCCTCTTTAACAATGTTGTAATAGGTCGGTGGCAATGATAACCATCATAGTTCTCAAGATGCTGATCTGCCCAACCGCAGCACGCAGGTCGATGGCCTAGCCAAACCACAGCATTCGCATACCGAGAAAGGCAAGGAACAGGGCAAAGAACCGTTTCAGCGCCACCGCCGGGAGGCGGTGGGCCAGGCGTGCCCCCATCGGGGCAAACAGCATACTTGCGATAACAATTCCAACAAAAGCCGGCCAGTAGAGATAGCCGCTGCTCCATAAGGGCAAAGCCTGAGTGTTCCACCCGGCGATGACAAAACCAAGGGATCCTGCGACAGCAATGGGCAGGCCGCAAGCGGCCGAGGTCGCCACTGCCTGGCGAATGGGAACGTTACACCACTGCATAAACGGAACACTCAGCGTTCCCCCGCCAATCCCCACCACAGCGGAAACCATCCCGATAACCGTCCCGACCCCAACCATCCCCCAGCGGCCGGGGAGATTACGATGGGGGGTGGTTCTGAGATTTAGGCCCATCTGTATCGCCACCCCCAACGTGAACAGCCCGAAGATGAGTCGTAGTGAATCTCCCGGCAGTCTGTCAGCCAGAACGGCCCCTAGCATCGCGCCAAGGATAATTCCCGGGGACATCCGCCGGAAAGCTTCCCACAACACGGCTCCGTGGTGATGGTGCGCCCATACCGAAGATAACGACGTGAATACTATCGTCGCCAGTGACGTGCCTATCGCCATGTGCATTAGCAATTCCGGGGAGATCCCAGCTCGGTGAAACAGCCAGGCCAGAACGGGAACGATGACAAGACCGCCGCCCACACCGAGCAAGCCGGCTAGCAGTCCGGCCACGCTGCCAAGCATCAGATAAGCGGTAAGGTCAGTCATCACTGACTACCGCCACTGCCACAATTGAAAGAGGATGAAACCGCTGGAGCAGAGGAAACCGACAACCGGCAACCAGCGAGGGAAGACTAAAATCCCCTGAGGTTGTGGATCACGTTGTTTAACCCTCAATAGTGACAGATTGATCAGCAAGAAGACCGTCAGAGTGATAAGGCTTGTTACCTTCGCGAGTGTAAGCAGTGGTAAAAACAGGGCCAGGAGCAGAATTATCGAGCCGATAAATGTCGTGGCGACAAGCGGCGTGCGCGTGAAGGGATGTACATTTGCAAAGACCGAAGGTATCCACCCTTGCCTTGCCATGCCATAGAGAACTCTTGATGCCATGATGATCTGAATCAGCGCCCCCCCGATCACAGCAGCAAGACTGATCAAACCGATGAACACCGGCGGCTCTCCGGTAGCCTTCTCATAGACCAGTGCCAGAGGGGCGGCATTGCCGGCCAATTCGCTCACCGGTACCTGCATCACGGCGACTGTCGCAATCGCCATGTAGAGCAATGTGGAGATCCCAAGGCAGATCAACACAGCCAGCGGCAGGTTACGACTTGGCCGCTGCACCTCTTCGGCGACGTTGACGATGTCCTCGAAGCCGATATAGGCATAGAATGCGACAAAAGCACCGGCAAAGACACCACCCCAAACGCCGCTATCCCCTGAGGGCAGCATCTCTTCCCACCTTACAGGCAGTTGCTGCAGGCTAGGGGCCGCCACCACAAAGACCATCACCAGACCACTGATAACAACAACCGTTGAGATTGCCGCCACCCAGGCAGACTGCGTGATCCCCCATACAGAGACACCCATCAATACGAGAAGCAGCAACACATTCGCCAGCCATGGCTCGATTTCAATGAACACATGGATATAACCGACAAAACCGTTGATCAGCGTAGCGGATGAAACTACCCCGATAGAAACGAGCAACAGTCCCACCAGCCTTGCAAGATTCCGTCTGCCGAAGGCCTGCTGAACATACACCGCTTCGCCTGCACTGAAGGGAAAGCGAGCGGCCAGCTCGGCATAGGAGAAAGCGGAAGATGCCGCCAATAACGAGGCGACCAGAAAAGCCAAAGGGGCACTCATCCCGGCATTGGCGACAACCTCGCCGATAAGTACATAAATTCCCGCCCCAAGAATGGTCCCGAGACCATAAAAGGTCAGCAGAGGCAGTGTGAAGGCGCGTTTGAGGGAGGGGCGGGTTTGCACGGTTTCTTCTTTGTTAATAACATCGTCAGTCGCAAATCGTGTGATGTTGTTAGCATCAACGCAACCTGCACCCGAATCTGTTGACTGTTGACCTTTCTTCTAGGCTGAAGGAGAGGCTGCTTTCGCGATTGACCTGTTTCGTCTCGGCTCTATCACGGCAGGAAGCCGATTCTCCCTGCACACATCCCCTGACTTTCAGCTCACATTCTTACTTGTGTATGACTATTTCCAGAGATCCACCTCAATCCCCTGCTCATGCATATCATCGACAAGCTCTTGTACATAGCGTTGAAATTCCGGCTGGGTCTTGTACGCACCGGAGGCCACGTAGTCCATCACAGCCTGCAGATGTAAGGGTCTCAGATAGGCCTCTGTGCGGAACACCTCCTTACCGCCATCATCGAAGAACACCATACTGGGGGCATACTGGATATTCCGCTCAACTGCCCACTCATTCGCCGCCAGACGCTTGCCAAGGGGTGTAATCATCGGCGTCTTATCCCAGATATCGATCAATGCCACATCGAAAGCACCGAGCAGCTCACGCGCCTCCTTGCGGCTAAAAGCCTCATTATGCATTTCGTCGCATACCGGGCACTCCTTCTGCTCAAACAACACCAGTAACGGCTTGTCCCCGGCCTTTCGGCTCAGGTCATAGGGAGGTTGCAGAAAACCGTTTTCGGTGTGGAGTTTACCGCTGGCGGCGATCGGATCCTGTTGCGCCAAATAGTCACGGAAAGTCAACGTCTTTTCGTGATGCCCGGCAACGTAATCGAGTGCGGTCATGAACTTGTGTGGCGGGTAGTAACCATTAACTCGCAGGGCAATACCACCCTGCTCATCTAGAAACAGCAGGGTCGGGGTGAACTGCACCTTCAGGTCAAGCGAGAACTGCTTTTCACTAACCTCCCGGCCCTGCAGGTCCGTCACTGTGGCATCACCCCATAGGTTGATGGCGATGACGTCAAGATTGTCTCGGGTTTTGGTGACGATATCGCGCTGGGCGAAATTGGTATTGATCAGCTTATCGCAGTAAGGACAGCCCTCCTGGTAAAAATAGAGCATTACCCGTTTGCCGTCAGCGGCAGCTTCCTCAACATCCTCGCGCAGGTCAAGAAACGAGGCCTTGAACCAGTCAGGCTTCTGCGCAAAACCGGGATTTCCCAACCCCTCATCCAGCGCTGCTTCATCCGCCGCCCAGACCGGGTTCAGTCCGAGCAGAAAACTCACCATCAATACCATGATTTTTTTCATTGTCACTACCTCCTTTAGCGGATCCAGATTGTTTTTATATTCAAGAATTCGTGTATCCCGTGGCGGGATAGTTCCCTGCCGTAACCTGAGTGCTTGATGCCACCGAAGGGGAGGCGCGGATCGCTCTTCACCATGCCGTTGACAAAACAGCAACCGGCCTGAACCTGCCTCGCCAACGACTCGCCGCGGGCACTGTCGCGCGTCCATACGCTGCTGCCGAGTCCAAAGTCGGAATCGTTGGCAATGCGCAGGGCATCCGCCTCATCACGGGCACGGATCACACTGGCCACCGGGCCAAACAACTCCTCGTGCCAGGCAGATTGTCCCGGCTGCACATGATCGAGGATGGTGGGAGCGTAGAAAACGCCCTGGCGATCCAGAGGATAACCGCCGGTAACGAGAGTTGCCCCATGCGTCAGGCTCTGCTGCACCTGCTGATGCAGCGAATCGCGCAAATCAGCGCGTGCCATCGGCGCCAGTGTGGTACCCGCCACCATCGGGTCACCGGGGATAAGTCCCTCCACGGCGGCCTTAAAGTGCTGTAGGAACGCTTCAGCCACGGCATCGACCACGATGAAGCGCTTGGCGGCAATACAACTCTGGCCGCTGTTCAGGTAACGCGAAGCCACCGCCTGCTGGATGGCAAGTTTGAGATCGGCATCCTCCAGAACGATGAAGGCATCGGAACCGCCCAGCTCAAGCACCGACTTCTTCAGGGCAGCACCGGCCGCCTCCGCCACCTGGCGCCCTGCCGGTTCCGAGCCGGTAAGCGTCACAGCGTGGATACGTGGGTCTTCAATCACACCCTTAACCTGTGCCGCACTGATTAACAGGGCACGAAACACCCCTTCGGGCAGACCCGCCTCGCGGAACACGGACTCGATAGCCAAAGCGCACTGTGGCACATTTGAGGCATGCTTAAGTACCCCTGTATTACCGGCCACCAGTGCCGGAGCGGCAAACCGGAATACCTGCCAGAAGGGAAAATTCCACGGCATCACAGCGAGCACTGTTCCGAGCGGCTGGTAAACGACCAGGCTACGGCCGGCGTCGGTAACGATCACCTGATCAGCCAGCAACTCCGCTGCACTGTCAGCGTAATAATCACAAACCCAGGCACACTTTTCGATCTCCGCCCGAGCCTCGCCCAACAACTTGCCCATCTCCAGGGTAATGGTTCTCGCCAGCTCATCCTGACGTCGGCGCAACACCACACCGACCTTTCGCAGCAGCGCACAGCGCTCATCAAGCGGTGTTTTCTGCCAGGCAGGCGAGATAGAGGCCACTGCCGAGAGTGCCGACTCCAATTCGGCGGCTTGCCAAAGTGGGAACGCCGAGAGAGTCTCGCCGGTTGCCGGGTTGATGGAACTATACGTCATCTCTCACACCTGAAAGTCACTGGTTTATCTCCTAAGATGATACTAGGGTAGCAGGTAGAGAACCGAGCCTCTTTGCGCACGGTCGATAACCGTAATGGAGTCCACCATGACCCAACATACGATAGGCATCCTTGGGGGAAGCGGCTTCGTCGGCCACCACCTTTGTGCAAACCTGGCCCACCAAGGACGTCACCAGATGCGCATCCTGACACGAAAAAGCGACCCCCATCGTGACCTGCTGGTGCTTCCTACCCTTACGATGGTCGAGTGCAATGTTCATGATTCGGCGGCCCTCAGCCAGGCACTGGTTGGTTGTGATGTCGTGATCAATCTTGTGGGGATCCTTAACGAAAAAGGCCACGATGGCAGCGGCTTTCATCACGCCCATGTCGAGCTCCCTCAAAAGGTGGTGGATGCCTGCCGCGCCAACAACATCCACCGCCTGCTGCACATGAGCGCCCTCGGAGCCGACGCCGATCACGGTCCAAGCTTCTACCAACGGACCAAGGGCGAAGGAGAGCGCCTTGTCCATAACAGCGGCCTAACGGTCACCACCTTCCGCCCATCTGTCATGTTCGGTGAACATGACTCCTTCTTCAACCGCTTCGGCGCTCTGCTAAAGCTCAGCCCAGGGCTCTTTCCCCTGGCCTGCGCCAGTGCCAGGTTCGCCCCGGTATTTGTCGGTGACGTGGTAGAGGCATACAGTCGCGCCATCGATAACCCCGAGACCTATGGCAAGGGCTACGAGCTTTGCGGTCCCAGGGTCTACACCTTGCGGCAACTGGTACAATACACCGCCTCCGTGCTGGAACTCAAACGGCTGGTGCTCCCTCTGCCTGACTGGATGTCTCGACTGCAAGCTAATGTTCTTGAGTATTTTCCCGGCAAGCCCTTCTCCCGTGACAATTACCTATCACTGCAGCGGGATAATATCTGTAGTGGCGAGTTTCCCTCTGAATTCGGTATCATTCCCCGCAGTCTGGAGAACGAAGTTCCCAAATATCTCCATCGCTAGCCGCCTGTAACAGTGTGCGGCACAAACAACAAAGGAACCACCTTTTGCAGATTTACCTGGTCGGCGGCGCCGTCCGCGACAAACTTCTTGGCATCGACCCACGTGATCGTGACTGGGTTGTGGTCGGCGCCACACCACAAGCGTTACTTGAGCTGGGATTCACCCCCGTGGGAAAGGATTTCCCGGTATTCCTCCACCCCGAAACGAAAGAGGAATACGCCCTTGCACGTACCGAGCGCAAGACCGCGCCCGGTTACCATGGCTTTGCCTTTCATGCCGCGCCTGACGTTACCCTGGAAGAGGACCTGAGGCGGCGTGATCTCACCATCAACGCCATGGCTGAGGATGCCGATGGCAACGTCATCGATCCTTTCGGTGGGCGCGAGGATCTGGAGCAGGGTCGCCTTCGCCATGTCTCCGAGGCGTTTAGCGAAGATCCCGTACGTATCCTGCGGATCGCACGCTACGCCGCCCGTTATGGCAAATGGGGCTTCCGCATCGCCCACGGCACCCACGCACTGATGAAAAAAATGGTCTCTGATGGCGAAGTTGATGCTCTGGTCGCCGAGCGAGTCTGGCAGGAGACCGAACGAGCCATCGGCGAGGAGACCCCCAGCCGCTATTTCGAGGTGCTACGTAACTGCGGCGCCCTGGCGCGCATATTCCCCGAGCTGGAACGTCTGTTCGGCGTTCCCCAGCCAAAACACCATCACCCTGAGGAGGATACCGGACTGCATACCATGATGGTGCTTGAACAGGCTGCAAGGCTCAGTCCTGACACCCGTGTGCGCTTTGCCGCTCTAGTGCATGATCTGGGTAAAGGAACCACCCCTGAAGAGGAGTGGCCAAAGCACATTGCACATGAGCACCGTGGTGTTGAACTGGTTGAGGAGCTGTGCGAGCGGCTGCGAGTGCCCCGTGACTACCGCGACCTGGCCGCCATCGTCACCCAACATCACGGCGTCTATCATCGCGCAGAAGAACTCCGCCCCGGTACCATTCTGGACCTATTGGAGCGAATCGACGCTTTCCGCCGACCTGAACGGCTGGAACAATACCTGCTCGCCTGCGAGGCGGACTCCCGCGGCCGCACCGGCTTCGAGGACCGGCACTTTGCCCAGCCCGGAATTATTCGCCAGGCGTACCATGCGGCTGTGCAGATCAGCGCCAAAGAGGTGGTACAAAAAGGTTTCAGCGGTAAGCAAGTGGGGGACGAACTACATCGGTTGAGAGTAGAGGCGATTAAGGCCTCGTGTCAGCAGGCGGAATAAATAATCGATTGACCACGGAACACACGGACGCAATAAGTGGGTTACCTGCCCTGTCCAAGGGTACAGGCCCTGCAAAGACAGCAACGAATTTCGCCGTCACAACAGGTGCCAGCTTTTTATTTAGTGTATTCCATGGCCATGAAGCTTTTACCGCTACTCAGCGGTAGATGCAGAGATACGAGGTATCGGCTTCCACCTTCACGCCGAACTTCTGGTTAGCCTCAACAATGAATTGGTCACCAGGCCCGAAGCTCTTCCACTCGCTTTCACCGGGCAGGAGCACGGTCAGCTTGCCGCTGGTCACTTGCATTGTCTCCTGCTGAGTGGTACCAAATTCATAATCTCCCGCCGCCATCACACCGATCGTTGCCGGCGCATCGCTGGTCTGGAAGGCAATGGATTTGACCTTACCGTCAAAATATTCATTGGTCTGAAACACAAAATCTCCTTGGTAGGCAATTGGGGGATCTCAATAACGGGCCTGGCGGCTACCGCAACCGGAGAAGTCTATCACGGGCGCATCTCCAGTCGCATCTGTCGCCTGATATCCCCCAATCGGACGGTGATGTTATTGTCGGTACAGGACAACCAGCTCAACTCATGATCGCCGGCTACGCGGTAAAAACACACGCTCCCTGTCCGCCCCCTGCTTAGCCAATAGATGCAGTAGTTGTTGCTGAACCTCCAATGGCCCAGCCACATAAATATCAGTATCGGCAAGTCGGGGCACTTCCCTTCCTATAGCCTCTACCAGACCAATGAGTTCAATATCACTCGGCTCCTCAGCACTGCTCTTAAGCGGGATGAACCGGTAATCATCCAGCACTTCTCCCCAGGAGCGGCAATAGTTCTGCAGGTAATGACCGGTGGAGGTGTCCGCGATCCAGAACAGTCGCAATGGCTGGCGAAAATCGAGATTAATGGCGTGCTCTATCAGGCTTTTTATTGCGGCAAACCCCTCGCTGACTGCCAGCATCACCAGCGGCCGCCTTGCATCATCATCCAGCGTAACATCGCCAAAGGGTCCTTTGAGTTCAACGGTCTCACCTGTTCTCATGTCGTTAAAAAGATGCTGGGCAAAGGAGGAACCCGCGCGTCGGTGAATATGAAATTGCAATTGCATTCCATTGCACGGACAACTGGCTACCGGAGCGTCGATGCGGCTTTCGTCAGGGAGTATCAATGCCACATGCTGACCGGCGAGAAAGCGCAAAGTGTTGGTCCGAGGAGTGCGCAAGTGCAAAATGCGGATATTTTCTCCTCTTTCCTCGATTTTAACTACTTTAGTGGAGATCCGCTGATGGGGAATATCCTTGCTGCTATGGGCCTCCTGGGCGGTAATCACCAGATCACTGGCCGCTCGTGAGGTGCAGAGCAGGATATAACCCTCGTTTTTTTCCCTGGAGCTGAAACGATAGTCCGCCGGAATCGACTCGATATCGCCGGAAAGTAGCTTTGCCTTGCAATCACCACAACTGCCATTCGAGCAGTTGTAATTGATGTTGATCCCAGAGCGCAGAGCCGCCTCTAGCAGGGTTTCTTCAGGCAGCGAGGTAAAACTGTGGCCTGTTGGTTCAATGCGGATGGTGAAACTCATCAATTGTGGCTCACCCGGTTGATTCTCGAAGAGGCGCAAAAGTTAGTGCTGTTATTGTTTTCGTCCTGGTTGAGTGGCACGCGAGCGTATTAATTCACTGTTTTTCTACGCATTCCCTATGCCTGTTCGAAAAATTCATAAACAGTCCGACTAGGTCTCCAGCTTATCCAGCAACCAGCTATTGATAATGGTGATGACCTTTTTCTGCTCAGGAGTGGCATCACGATTGAGATCGCCGAGCAACTGGGCCAACTCCTCAATGCAGATACGGAATTTTTGCATCTTCGCCTGCGCTACGCTGAGATCGGCACTTCGCCGACGTAGCTGATTTTGCAGGGAATCGGTTTCAGGAACGAGGGTTTCACGCACCCTCCGCCCGAAGGCGGTACCCCGAATAAGGTCGATACGCTCTTTGATCGGGTCGTCGTGTAACGCAAGCACCGGATAACGCTGTCGCAACTCATCCAGGTCCACCTGCCCCTCAAACGTATTCAGTTCACCGTCGAGAATCAGGCGCTGAAGGTCGTGCCGGCTGACACCCAGTAAATGCGCGGCTTTGGCAACACCAACTTGCTGTCCCATCACCCCTCCTCGCTATGCATCAGGATCACAGGAAAAAATAGCCTGTGATAATCGTTATACCTATATAAACAGCATAGTCGATTACACGGGTATTGAAAGAGCCGGCACGAGATGCAGAGACTGCTGACTCACAGGTGGAAAAGAGGATTGTATCTTCGACCGGGGGGCGCTGGGCACGGCTGTCAAGCCTATCGCACCTCTCCCCGCGCCCCTATCTCACTAGTCTTTGATCCACTTCTGCAACGCCTCGACCAGCTGTTTCGCCTGGTCCTTGGAGGAAATGTTGAACTTGGACTGTTGGCGATATTCGCCGTTGCGTTTCTGGTAACGTCGGATGGTATATTTCTCCGGGCCGTAATCTTCCTTCTTTCTGTCCCAGTCCTGGTAGCGAAACAGGATCGTGGACCACGCGCCCTTTGAAAGCACGACCTTATCCAGCTCCTTGGTCGTCATGATCCCTTCGTCGGTGTATTCAACTGTCAGTTCATCTATGGTTTCAGCCACGTATCAGCTCCATCAGGTAGGTAGTAAGTTGTTTGCCACGTAATTCCAGCGTGTTGCGCCGGCTGCTGCGATTATTCCAGCGTAAGTTCGACGCGTTCCATCGTCCCTTGTTGCAGGCGAAAACCCTCTAACTCCAACACCCCTGTGGTGTTGAGAGAAATAATGAGATAAAGCGCTTCGGGATAGGCCGCCTCAGCGAGATCTTTCTGCGAGGGCTCCGCCGGGGCATGGGGATGGGAGTGATAGATCGCGAATAGCTCCTCACCGGCCTCGCGCATGTGACGCATAGCATCAATTTGTGCCACCGGGTCCATCTGGAACAAGTGATCCGCCTCTGTCGCCACATTAGCCACCGGATAAACCCGAAAACCACCGGATGGCGTACTGGCAACCAGGCCACACACCTCGGCTTCCGGTGACCGCTGGGCATGGCCAAGCATACCATTGATCAGGGTGCGGGGCAGTTTCACTTCAGACATTACATTCACTCTCCGGCTTGATGGGCGCCACAAGCAGGGCAAGCCATATCCTTGCGCAGCTTCATGCTTCGCCACTCCATTGTCAGGGCGTCAAGCAGCAGCAGCCGCCCGCCCAGGGTATCGCCAATGCCAAGCAGCACCTTGAGCGTCTCGGTGGCCTGCACAGCGCCGATAATTCCAACGACTGGGGCGAGCACGCCGTTTTCACTACAGGTCTGCGCCAGCTCCTCGCCCTCTTCCCGATATAGGCAGCGATAGCAGGGACTATCATCCCGTTCATTGTGAAACACGGATACCTGTCCCTCCATGCGGATCGCTGCCCCGGAGACCAGCGGTTTACGCGCCACAACACAAGCGTCATTAAGCATGAAACGAGTCGCGAAATTGTCAGTGGCATCGACAACCAGGTCCACCGCTCGGATCTGCCTCGCCAGAGCCTCACCCTCAAGCCGCTCGGTGATCGTACTCACGCTCACTTCGGGATTGAGCACCTGCAGCGACTCGCGTGCCGACTCAACCTTGGGACGGCCGATATCATCGCTGCCATGCAGGATTTGTCGCTGAAGGTTGGAGAGATCCACTGTATCGAAATCCGCCAACACCAACTGCCCCACCCCTGCCGCAGCCAGGTATAACGCCACCGGCGAGCCCAGACCGCCCATCCCGACGATCATCACCCGGCTGTCCAGCAGCCGCTGCTGACCCGCCACGTCCACCTGAGGCAGCATGATCTGGCGGCTGTAACGCAGCAGTTGTTCGTCGTTCAAGGTAAGATCCGGGGTTTAATATCAGACATGAGGGGAATTCTACCCCATCTGCCTGACTTAGCCACAGGGGGATGAGGGTTCGCGATGGCACATCATCAGGCTAATCACGGCGGGATGCCGCTCCTACACCCTATCGCTATAGATAATTCCGCCAGTGCTCCGGTCGCTCATCACGACAACCATGGCGGCGGCGCAAATAGTGGTTGATGAACATCTGCTTGTCAGGACAATAGGACTCTTCCAGGCCGAGGTTGGCCCGCTGAGTCTCTTCCGTATAGTAGTAGAGGGCACGCTTAAGCTTTAGCATCAAGCTGTTGTCCAGGTGATAGCCGAGCTCCACCAGTGCCTCTTCAATGATATTCAAGGTGATGCGGGAGATATCGTAAGTGACATGAAGCACATGGGACTCCAACGGCTGTACCCGATGTATCCCTTCCACATCGCTCAAGATGAGACTGGCGGAGTGGGCCTGGGTTGTATCCGGGTGCAAGCGGCAAAACCGAATTTCGCGTTGTTTGACCTGGACATTCATTTCCCTTTCCATGACTTCATCCTAGCCGCTATGGAAAAATTATCAAGGTTCTTAACCACCCTCGCGGCGGCCGATAGCCACTCTGCCGTGTCCCTGCAGGTCAGACAAGTCCACCACGTCCGCATAGCCTGCGTCCTGCAACAGCCTCGTCACTGCCGCCCCTTGGTCATAACCATGCTCCAGCAGCAGCCAGCCGGGATCCTGTAGATAATTCGCCGCTCCCCTGATCAGGTGGCGAATGTCCGCCAGCCCGTCAGAACCGGCGGCCAGGGCACTCAACGGCTCGAAGCGGACATCCCCCTGTCGCAAGTGTGGGTCGGCATCGGGGATATAGGGGGGATTGGAGAGGATCATCTCGAAGCGCTGCCCTGCCAGTGGCACGAACCAGTCTCCCTGCAGGAACTCAACATTGCCTAAGCCAAGACGAATGGCATTTTGCTTCGCCACCGCCAGTGCCCCTTCAGAACGCTCCACCGCGGTAATGCGACAGTGCGGCCGTTCACACGCGATGGCCAGTGCGATTGCGCCACTGCCGGTCCCCAGGTCAGCGATCGCCCACTCAGCCTTTTCAGGAATACGCGCAAGCGCGGCTTCGACCAGTAGCTCGGTCTCGGGTCGCGGGATCAGCGTATCGGCACTGACAGCAAGCTCCAGACTCCAGAACTCACGCCGACCGATAATATGGGCGATCGGCTCACCATTTATACGTCTTTCGACAACGCCCTCCAGCGCCTTTCGCTCTGTCTCACTAAGTTCGTATTCGGGCCAGGTATAGAGGTAGCTTCGGGATCGCCCCAGGATGTGACATAGCAGCAGCTCGGCATCTAGCCGGGCGCTGTCACTCACTGCCTGAAGGCGCTTGGCGGTCTGCTGAAGCGTGTGTTCAATATCCATGGGGCATCTCCCGCCTTGCGGGAAAAAGCAAGCGCTTACTCTTCGCTCAGGGCCGCCAGTTGGTCGGCCTGGTATTCGTTGATCAGCGGCTCGATGACTTCATCCAGGTGGCCCTGCATGATCTCATCAAGCTTGTAGAGGGTGAGGTTAATACGGTGGTCGGTCACCCGCCCCTGGGGGAAATTGTAGGTGCGGATGCGCTCGGAGCGGTCGCCACTGCCCACCAGAAGCTTGCGCGTGGCAGCCTGCTCGCTATGTTGCTTCTCCCGCTGCACCGAGGCGAGCCTGGCCTGCAACACCGACATCGCCTTGGAACGATTCTTGTGCTGCGAGCGCTCGTCCTGACACTCGACCACCATGCCCGTCGGCAGGTGGGTGATGCGGATAGCGGAATCGGTCTTGTTCACGTGCTGGCCACCGGCCCCGGAGGAGCGGAAGGTATCAACCTTCAAATCCGCCGGGTTGATATCAATGGCCTCAAGCTCATCCGCCTCCGGCATCACCGCCACAGTACAGGCCGAGGTATGGATGCGCCCCTGGGACTCGGTCTCGGGTACGCGCTGCACCCGATGGGCGCCCGATTCGAACTTAAGGCGCGAGTAAGCGCCCTGACCTTCGATGCGGGCGATAATCTCCTTGTAACCCCCATGTTCACCAAGGCTCTCGGACATAATCTCTACTTTCCAGCGGCGTAGCTCTGCATAACGCGAATACATCCGGAACAGGTCGCCGGAGAAAATCGCCGCCTCATCACCACCGGTGCCGGCACGGATCTCGAGGAAGATGTTCTTGTCGTCATTCGGATCTCTGGGCAGCAGCAGCTTCTGTAGCTCAAGCGCCAGATTGTCACGGCGGCTCTTGGCCGCCTTGAGTTCTTCCTCGGCCAGCTCCCGTATTTCGACATCATCTTCCCTGAGCATCTCCTCAGCGCCGGTGATATCCTCGATGGCGCCGCAATACTGTGCGTAACCATCGGCCACCGGTTTGAGTTGGGCATACTCCTGGGAGAGCTCACGAAAGCGCTTCTGGTTGACGATAGTATCCGCATCGGCCAACAGGGCATTGAGCTCCTGCAGCCGCTCGGAGAGACTCTCCAGCTTGCTGAGAATGGATGCTTTCACTGATCGGAATGCTTGAGGTTAAACAACTCGCGCGCCGCTTCCAACAGCTCGGGACGACCGTCGTAACCGGCCTGTTTCATGCTGTTGCAGGGGGAGTGCATCAGTTTGTTGGTCAGCTGGCGGGCCAGTTCCCGCATCACTTGCTCGGGAGCCTTGCCGCTGTGCAGCTGCCGCAACGCCGCCTGGAGTACGTCATCGCGGATCACCTCGGCAGCGTGGCGGTAGTCGCGTATGGTATCGACCGCCGAGAGCGATCGTAGCCAACTCATGAAATGAGTCACCTGCGTGTCGATGATCTCCTCTGCCTGCTGTGCTGCCTCCTGGCGGGAACGCAAGCCCTCCTGGATGATCTCCTGCAAGTCATCTACGGTGTAGAGAAAGACATCCTCCAGTTGCCCAACCTGGGATTCGATATCACGCGGCACGGCGATGTCGACCATAAGCATCGGCCGATGCTTACGTTGCTTGAGCGCGCTTTCCACCGCACCCTTGCCAAGGATCGGCAACTGACTGGCGGTAGAGGAGATCACCATGTCGGCCTCGTGGAGGTGTTCGGGAATTTCGGAAAGGGAGATGGCATAGCCCCCGAACTCACTCGCCAGGTTGTGTGCCTTCTCCACCGTGCGGTTGGCGACGATGATGCGACCGATGCCGCTCTCATGCAGGTGGCGCGCCACCAGTTCAATGGTCTCACCGGCACCGATCAGCAAGGCGGTATGCCGGGACAGGTCGCTGAATATCTGCCTGGCGAGACTGACGGCTGCAAAGGCCACCGACACTGCGCTGGCGCCGATGGCGGTATCGGTACGTACCTGCTTGGCCACGCTAAATGTGTGCTGGAACAAGCGGTTAAGCAGCTGACCGACAGTGCCCGCATTGTTGGCAGTGCTGTAGGCCTGCTTCATCTGCCCGAGAATCTGCGGCTCGCCCAGCACCAGTGAATCGAGTCCGCTGGCTACCCGCAGGATATGACGGACAGCCATGCGATCGGGATGGAGGTAAAAGAAAGGCTCGACCTCTTCGGGGTTGAGCTCATGAAAACGGCTGAACCACTCGCGCACCGAGCGGCTGTCTTCTCCCTCCAGCCCACAATAGAGTTCGGTACGATTGCAGGTGGAAAGGATAGCCACCTCCTTGACGCTGTTGTTCGCCCGGAGCTCGCGCAATGCCAGCGGAAGTTTTTCCGGGGTGAACGCGACCCGCTCCCTGATGTCTACAGGAGCAGTCTTATGATTGAGTCCAATGGTGAGCAGTGTCATGGAGGCTTGTGACGATACCATAATCGTGAAGCTTCTCATTTTGCGATATAGAGCGTACTAATATCAAGCATAAACAAAATCCTTCAAAGGGTAATCGACTGAAAACTCGGGTATAGTTGCCCGATTCTCAAGCCTGTAGAGGCGGAAAACGGAGAGATTGATGAGAACGATGCATCGGCTGATAATCGCGGGAACCCTGCTTGCACTGGCGGGCTGCAGCGGCATGCCTCAGCAAGGAGAGCCGCAGGAGTCCCCTATCGAGGAGCCGACGGACAATGAACTCACCACGCCGTTGCCGGAGGTTGAGCTCACCCCCCAGTTAATCTATCACCTTCTGACCGCGGAACTTGCCGGCCAACGTGGTGCGGTGAGGCTCTCCGCTGACATCTACCTGAAAACTGCCCGGGAAACCCGCGATCCCCGCCTCGCAGAGCGCGCCACCCACATCGCTATTTATGCCCGCGAGGCGGAGACTGCGCTGAGTGCCGCTCAGCTATGGGTCGAACTCACTCCCGAGGCTCTGGAGGCTCACCAGTCCGCCGCCGCCCTGCTGATCCGTGCCGACCGTACTCACGAGGCGATACCGAGCCTGAAAAAAATACTGGAAATAACCGACGACACCCCGAGTAATAACTATCTACTTGTTGCCAACCTTCTCGCCGGCGATGCCGACAAGACTCGCGCCATGTCTGTGATGGATCAGCTCATCGGAGAGCGACGTAATGAGCCTGACGCTCTCTACGCACAGGCCTCTCTGGCCAATCAGCTTGATGACCATGAGCGGGCCGAGCAGATCCTCGATGGACTGTTGGCCGATCACCCGGAGCATACTCAGGCGAGGCTGCTGCAAGCCTCCGTGCTACATAGTCTCGGCAAGGGAGAGGCCGCCTTGGAGAGTTTGCGCCTGGCGGTGAAACAAAACCCCGAGAACGACCAGTTACGCCTCACCTATGCCCGCATGCTAATCGATGCCCGTCATCTGCCCGAAGCCCGCAAACAATTCAACGTTCTTAACCGCCGCCTGCCGGAAAACAACGATGTGATCTACGCCCTTGGGCTGCTGTCACTCGAGGCCGGCGATACCGATGCTGCCGCCGCACATTTCGACAAGTTGATTAACGACACTGAACACGAAGTGGAAGCACGCTTTGCACTCGGCCAGATCGCCGAAACCCGAAAACGCCCCGAAGAAGCGCTCGACTGGTACCAGTCTATCCCCATGGGAGAGCGTTTCATGGACGCCCAGTTGCAGGCCGCACGTCTGATTTCCCGTGAGCATGGTATCGATGAGGCGCGTCGCTATCTCCAGGAGTTACCTCTGAGCGATCCCAACGATCAAATCCAACGCTACCTGGCCGAGGGTGAATTACTCGCCAGTGAAGGCCGTTATGAGGAAGCCATCGAGGTCTATAACGACGCACTTGTGATGCATATAGACAATAGTCAGCTGCTCTATGCACGCGCCCTCACCGCCGAAAAAATCGACCGCCTCGACATCCTTGAGCAAGACCTCAAGCGTATCCTGAAAAAGGATCCTGACAATACCCAGGCCCTCAACGCCTTGGGCTATACACTGACAGACCGGACAGAACGTCACCGGGAGGCACTCGGTTACATCGAACAGGCACACCGGAAACAACCGAATGACCCGGCCATTCTCGACAGCATGGGCTGGGTTCACTATCACCTTGGTCGCCTGGACGAGGCACAGAAGTACCTCGAACAGGCTGCCGCCCTGCTCAAGGACGCTGAGGTTGCCGCCCATCTCGGTGAAGTCCTGTGGGCCAACGGGAAAAAGGAAGAGGCGAGGCAAGTCTGGAACGAGGCCCTGAAATACGCCCCGGACCACAAAGTATTGCAACAGACGATAGAACGATTTAATCCATGAAAAAACTCCTTGTACCGGGGCTCCTGCTTCTTCTGCTAGCGGGCTGCACCACAGCCCCCACCCGCCCCCAGCCCACTGACACGGAACAAGCGTGGCAGGAACACCGGCGAGCTCTTGCCGCATTGCATGACTGGCGCCTCAGTGGTCGCCTGGGGATCCAGACAGGCCATGAAGGATGGCATGCCGGCCTAGACTGGCAGCAGCACAATGGCGGCTACACCATCCATATCACCGTCCCGCTCGGTCAGGGCTCGATACAGCTTCAGGGCGACACGACCGGTGTACGGCTGCAAACAAGCGAGGGAGAAACAGCGAGCGCCGAGGATCCCGAACTGCTGCTATACCAGCGATTCGGCTGGAAAGTTCCCGTCGCCTCGTTACGCTACTGGGTGCTTGGGCTACCGGCCCCTGGCACAGCGATCGAAACACTGGACGACTATGGACGTCTCAGCCAGTTGCAACAGGCCGGCTGGGAGATCTCGTTTCTCAATTACGAAACTCAACATGGCGTGGACCTGCCAGGCCGGGTATTCCTCAACAATCACCAGGCGAAAGTACGCTTGGTGATCGGCGACTGGCAACTCTCGGCCCAACCGCCGGAAAGCGATAACTGATGCCGGGCAGACCATGGCCGGCACCGGCCAAACTCAATCTGTTTCTGCATATCACCGGACGGCGTGAGGATGGTTATCATCTGCTGCAAACCGTGTTTCAGTTTCTCGACCACGGCGACCTCCTGCACTTCAACAGCCGACAAGACGGGAAGATACAGCGCATGGGCGATCTGCCCGGCGTCCCCGAAGAGAGCGACCTGGTTATCCGCGCAGCAAGGCTCTTACAGCAAGTGAGTGGTTGCACACATGGCGTGGATATCCGGTTGGAGAAACGTCTGCCCATGGGCGGAGGACTCGGTGGCGGCAGCTCAGATGCCGCAACCACCCTGGTCGCACTCAACCGGATCTGGTCACTTAATTTGCCCAATGCCAGCCTCGCACACCTGGGGCTCCAACTGGGGGCCGACATCCCCGTATTTGTTCACGGCCATGCCGCCTGGGCCGAAGGGATCGGGGAAAAATTAACCGATGTCGAGCTGCCAGAGCCATGGTTTTTGGTACTAAATCCCCCGGTTCATGTCACGACGAGTGAAATTTTCAACGCAACGGAATTGACACGGGATTGTCCTCCCATCACAATACGCGACTTTCTCACCGGCCAAAAAGACAATGTCTGTCAGGCAGTGGTGGAAAAACGCCACGCTGAGGTTGCTGAAGCCTTGGCATGGCTCGGTCAACATGGCAAAGCCATGATGACCGGAACCGGTGCCTGTGTCTTCGCTGCCTTCGAGCAGGAAACACAAGCCAGAGAGGTATTCTCAGCCAGGCCGCAAGGCTGGCAGGGATTTATCGCCAAAGGATGTAACCGCTCTCCGCTACTGCAGCGGCTTGCGGACGTTGAAGTCTAGGTTTTGCTAAGGCAAAATAGATACTTCAGCCTATTTTATTGGGGCGTCGCCAAGCGGTAAGGCAACGGGTTTTGATCCCGTCATGCGTAGGTTCGAATCCTGCCGCCCCAGCCATATACGATTTGCCGAAGGCAACACTTTCGACAGATCGGGATGGCAGGATGAGAACCGTAAAAGGTTCGACCCGAGCACGAAGTGCGAGGGAACGACGACGCGATAAGCGACGTCGGCCCGAAGGGTGAGGAGTGAATCTCCGAGTAATCCTGCCGCCCCAGCCATATTATTGTCGTCAAACGACGACACCGATACATGAGGGTAAAAGCCCTCATTATCCTGGCTCCCCAGCCATTCTTTTACTGCTTACGGCAACCTGCGGCAGCGCCAAATATGCCGCGTCATTAAGGGGTTCATGGTGTCAGACATGATGGTCTTTGCGGGCAATGCCAACCCGCAGTTGGCGCAAGATATTGCAGGCTACCTTGACATGCCGCTGGGCAAGGCAATCGTCGGAAAATTCAGCGATGCCGAAGTCATGGTCGAGATTCTTGAAAATGTTCGCGGCAAACACATTTTTATTGTCCAGCCCACCTGCGCACCCACCAATGACAACCTGATGGAACTTCTGGTGATGGCTGATGCCATGCGTCGCGCGTCAGCACGCATGGTCACAGCGGTTATTCCTTACTTCGGCTATGCGAGGCAGGATCGCCGACCACGCTCGGCACGCGTACCAATCACCGCCAAGGTCATCGCCAATATGATCTCCTCGGTAGGGATCAACAAGTTGCTGACGGTTGACTTACACGCCGACCAGATCCAGGGGTTTTTCGATATCCCTGTTGATAACGTCTACGCCTCTCCAATCCTGCTCGGCGACATCTGGAAGAGCAAAGACCCGGATCTGATGGTCGTTTCGCCGGATGTCGGCGGTGTGGTTCGCGCCCGTGCCCTGGCCAAGCGCCTGGATGATGCGGATCTGGCGATCATCGATAAGCGCCGTCCCAAGGCCAACGTCGCCCAGGTGATGCACATCATCGGCGATGTACGCGACCGTAGCTGCGTGTTAATTGACGATCTGGTCGACACCGCCGGTACCCTGTGCCAGGCCGCCAATGCGCTCAAGCAACACGGCGCCGCCAGGGTTAAAGCCTATATCACCCACCCGGTGCTGTCAGGGCCTGCGGTCGAGAACATCGAAAATTCACAGTTGGATGAGCTTGTCGTCACCGACAGCATCCCGCTGAGCCCCGAGGCCCGCGCATGCAGCCGCATCCGCCAGGTCTCCATCGCCGAGATGCTGGCAGAGACCATACGCCGCATCAACAACGACGAGTCGGTCAGCACGCTTTATATGGATTAACGCCGGTCTTACCGGCAAACGGATTAAGGCTGCCGTACAGGCCTTATCAGGAGCCATCACTTGGTCGCGAGCGATGGCAACAACCACCTCCGGGTGGTTTATTTATCTATGACTCTGGAGAAACACAATGAGCAAAGTTGACTTCAATATCACCGCCGAAGTCCGGAGTGACCTGGGGAAAGGTGCGAGCCGCCGCCTGCGTCACAAAGGCAAGGTTCCGGCTGTGATCTATGGTGGCGAGAGTGATCCCGTCTCCCTGACCCTTGACCACGACAACCTGTTCCACCACCTGGAAAACGAGGCGTTCTACTCCCACATTCTTAACATCGATGTGGCCGGTAGCAAGGAAAAGGCCGTCCTTAAGGACCTGCAGCGCCACCCATCGAAGCCGATCATCATGCACGCCGATTTCATGCGCGTTTCCGAGAAGGAAAAGCTCAAGATGTCCGTACCGCTGCACTTCATCAACGAAGAGCAGGCGCCCGGAGTCAAAAAAGGCGGCCTCGTCACTCACAACATCACCGAGGTTGAAGTCCAGTGTCTGCCCAAGGACCTGCCTGAATACCTCGAAGTGGACCTGTCCGGTCTCGATATGGAGCAAATCCTCCACCTCACCGACATCATACTGCCTGCCGGTGTTGAGTTGATCGAGCTACTGCACGGCGTCGACCATAACCAGCCGATTGCTGCGATTCACAAAACCCGCGCCAGCAAAGAAGCCGAAGAGGGCGAAGAGGCCGGCGAAGGCGAGTAATCCTCGCTCTGCGGTCAAAAGAGAGAACCGGTGTTGTCGTCGCAAATCTTGCTCATTGTCGGCCTGGGTAATCCCGGAACGCAATATGAGCAGACGCGACACAACGCCGGTTTTTGGTTTGTTGAGGCTGTAGCCCGCCGCTATGGCGGCAGCTTCAAGAGCGAAAACAAGTTCCACGGCGAGGCCTGCAAAGTACTCGCGGAAGGCAAGGAACTGTGGCTGCTCAAGCCCATGACCTTCATGAACAAAAGCGGGCAGGCCATCGCTGCACTGGCCCGTTTCTACAAAATTGAACCGGAAAACATCCTCGTCGCTCACGACGAGCTGGATCTCCCTCCCGGCGCCGTTCGCCTGAAACAGGGTGGAGGACACGGCGGACATAACGGTCTTCGAGATACCATTGCTCAACTCGGTGGCAGCCGGGATTTCTATCGTCTGAGAATAGGCATCGGTCATCCCGGTCACAGTTCGCAAGTCACCGGTTATGTTCTCGGCAAGGCTCCTGCCGATGAACAACGACTTCTGGGACAGGCTATTGATGAGACAATGGATATCCTGCCTCTGGTACTCCACGGGGAGTACCCAAAGGCGATGAACCAGTTACATTCGAAAAAGTAACAGAAATTATTGTAGGAGCGGCATCCTGCGGCGATTCGCCTGAGGCCCCCTGTCGCAGCAGGATGCCGCTCCTACACCTTGAACCTTGAACCCGGAACTCTGAACAATGGGATTTAAATGCGGTATCGTTGGACTGCCTAACGTCGGTAAGTCTACCCTTTTCAACGCACTGACCAAGGCTGGTATCCAGGCGGAAAACTACCCGTTCTGTACCATCGAGCCTAACGTCGGTGTGGTACCTGTGCCCGATCCGCGAATGGACAAGCTCGCAGCCATCGTCAAGCCCGAGCGTGTCCTGCCTGCCACCATGGAGTTCGTCGATATCGCCGGCCTGGTTGCGGGCGCCTCCAAGGGAGAAGGGCTGGGTAACAAGTTCCTCGCCAACATTCGTGAGACCGACGCCATTGCACAGGTAGTGCGCTGTTTCGAGGATGATAACGTGGTCCACGTCGCCGGCAAGGTCGACCCGGTCAACGATATCGAGGTGATCAACACCGAACTCATGCTTGCCGACCTGGAAACCGTTGAAAAGGGCATTCTGCGTGTCGCCAAAATCGCCAAAAGCGGCGACAAGGAAGCCAAGGCGAAGCAGACAGTGTTTGAGAAAGTGCGCGATGCACTTGCCGAGGGCAAACTGGTGCGAACCCTTGGCCTCACCGAGGACGAGCAGGATCAGATCTATGACCTGCACTTGCTCACCATCAAGCCCACCATGTACATTGCCAACGTCGCTGAGGACGGTTTTGAGAATAACCCCCGTCTTGATACGGTGCGCAAGCTCGCCGCGGAAGAGAACGCCGAGGTTGTCGCGGTATGTGCCGCCATCGAGTCTGAACTGGTGGAGCTGGACGCCGAAGAGGCCAAAGCCTTCCTTGACGAACTGGGGCTTGATGAGCCGGGCCTGAACCGCGTGATCCGCGCCGGCTATAAGTTGCTCGGCCTGCAGACTTACTTCACCGCCGGGGTAAAAGAGGTACGCGCCTGGACTATCCCAATCGGGGCGACCGCCCCGCAAGCCGCCGGTGTCATTCACACCGACTTCGAAAAGGGCTTCATACGTGCTGAAGTCACTGCCTATGAGGACTTCATCGCCTACAATGGTGAACAGGGCGCAAAAGAGGCCGGAAAATTGCGCTTGGAAGGCAAAGAGTATGTCGTAAGAGACGGCGACGTGATGCACTTCCGCTTTAATGTCTGATTCGGTGCGTAGAGGCTTGACAGACAGGGCGCAAAACCGCAAAATTGCGCCCTCTTGCGGAAGCGAGACTTGGCTATATAGCTCAGCTGGTTAGAGCACATCACTCATAATGATGGGGTCCCTAGTTCGAATCTAGGTATAGCCACCATACAATAAAGGGCTTGACTTCGGTCAGGCCCTTTCTTTTTCCCCTATCTCCTCTCCGAAAGATACCGCTCAGTCGATTGCCATCGTCAAAGAGCTGAAACGCCCTCCTTGAAATATCGCGATCTCTCCTTTGTGTGTCTCCGCCGCAAGGAAACCGGCGAACCGCTCATCGCCTCCATCGATGGGATGATGTGGACATGGGCGCAATACTACTAATTGATCTCTTCGATATAGGTGCGCGCAATCGGTGTCTGCACGTAAACCTTCTTGCCTTTCACCGTCGCCCAGAAATAGTAATAACCCTTGTCCGGCTCGGTAGTGACCTTGCCATCCAGCACCTCCCAGCTCTTGGCATGTTCCCCGTCGGCATAAGTAACACGGTAGTCACCCTCCAACCAGGTCACGCCGAGACGTGAGATCTTGTTTTGTTGCTCCTCGCTGCAACCGACTAATAACAGCAACAGCGTTGTCGCTAGAAATACACTTTTCATCCTTACCCTCACTCTTTTGTGATATTTACCCGTTTATCGACCATTATTAACTAAAATGCCAAAATAGAAACATATCAGGCTTAGCGATGCATCTCGACCCCATCCTGCCCTATCTTGTCGGTGCTGCACTGACCATTGTACTGGTCGGACTGCTATCGCGGCGCCTGCGCCAACCTCATGTGGTTGGGTACCTGCTCGCCGGTGTCGCACTGGGGCCCCATGGTCTTGCCTTTATTACCGACGAAAGCACCCTTTCTCACCTCGGCTCCCTTGGTGTGGTCCTGCTGTTGTTCTTCGTTGGCATGGAAGTCTCGCCAAAGCGATTGGTCAGCAACTGGAAAGTGGCGATTATCGGCACCCTGTTACAGATCCTGCTCAGCGTCGGTCTGGTCTGGATCATTGGGCACTTTGCCGAATGGCCACTCGCACGCACCCTCCTTATCGGTTTTGTTATCAGCCTAAGCAGCACCGCCGTGGTGCTTAAAATCCTGCAGGATAGTGGCGAGCTGGAGAGCGATACCGGCCAGGACGTGCTGGGGGTTCTTCTGGTACAGGACCTTGCAGTCATCCCGATGCTACTCCTGCTCGACTCCTTTTCCGGCGAAACAACTTCACTCACACAAATGTTGCTGCAAGGAGCCGGAGCGCTATTTTTTATCGCCATCATTGCCGTGGTAATCAGTCGCGATTCCATTCAACTCAACCTGGGAAAGCTGCTTGGTGAAGACCATGAGATGCAGATCTTCGCTGCCCTGGGCGTCTGCTTCGGCCTGGCGCTGCTCAGCGCCTTGCTTGGTCTCTCAACTGCGCTCGGCGCTTTCACCGGCGGCATGCTGATAGCCGCCGCACGGGAAACCCGCTGGGTACACCGCAACATCGAACCCTTTCGTGTAGTGTTCATCGCCCTTTTTTTTGTCTCCATAGGGATGCTGGTGGATCTGAAATTCTTTGTCGCACACTGGCAACTGATCCTAGTTCTGCTGGCAGCGGTGCTCTTCACCAACACATTCATTAACGCGGCAATCCTGCGTCTGCTGGGAGAAAGCTGGAGAGACAGCTTCTATGCCGGGGCACTTCTATCTCAAATCGGCGAATTCAGTTTTGTCCTGGCCGCCATTGGGATCCAAAGTAACATCATCAGCGATTACGGTTATCAGATAACCATCGCCACCATTGCACTATCCTTGCTCGTGAGCCCTGCCTGGATTAGCCTCAGCAAACGCCTGCTCCACCGCTGATGCAAGGGAGTCACACGTGAGCTACTTCACCAAACGCTACCACCCACCCGGAACCCCGCCGGGCACCCTCACCGGTGAGCCGTCGGAAGCTGGTGAACAGATTGCAATCCATCTGATCGACTACACGAAGCAGGACTTCACCGAGCTCGATCTCAGTGATGCAAGGGAATGCCACCCCTTTCTGGCAAAAGAGAGCATCACCTGGATCCATGTTCAAGGCATCGCGAATACCGAGACAGTACGCGTGCTGGGCAACCTGTTCGGCCTGCACCCACTGGCGCTTGAAGACGTCATCAATACCGGACAACGTCCCAAAGCTGACAGCTACGAAGACCAGCTGTTTGTCGCCATGAACCTGCCGACAGTGACTGAAGATAACGATGTAAATACAGAACAGGTCAGTCTCTTTCTTGGCAATAACTTCATTGTGAGCTTTCACCGTGGTGAGTCCCACCCCTTCAACCCGGTAATGGACCGCCTACGTAAGCACAGCGGCAAAATACGTGAGCGCAAGGCCGACTATCTGATGTACGCGCTACTCGATGTCATCATCGACCGTGGTTTTCCTATCCTGGAGTATTTTGGTGAACAGATCGAAGCGCTGGAGGAAGAACTGCTGGAAAACCCGGACAAACAAACCCTGGGCAAAATCCATCATACCAAGCGCGAACTGCTGACTCTCCGGCGCACGCTGTGGCCGCAACGCGAAGTTCTTAACCTGCTGATTCGAGATGAGCAACCACAGATCACCGTTGATACACATATCTACCTGCGCGACTGCTATGACCACACCATCCAGATCATGGATCTCATCGAAGCTTATCGAGAAATGACCGCCAGCATGCTTGATGTCTACCTCTCAAGCGTCAGCCACCGTCTGAACGAAGTAATGAAAGTGCTCACAGTGATTGCCACCATATTCATCCCCCTCACCTTCATCGTCGGCGTCTATGGCATGAATTTCGGCGCAAGGAGCAACAGCCCCTGGGCGATGCCCGAACTGGACTGGTATTACGGCTACCCGATACTATGGGTTGTGATGATCGCCGTTGCGGGAGTGATGGTGGTTTATTTCAAGCGGAGGCACTGGTTCTAACCCCAGGTGAACGGTGACAACGAGTTGTCACTTCTATCGTCTTCCAGGAAAACCTCCCCGAAGCCTGATTCTCTGATGGATGAACCGCCTCGCAGGAATGACAGACTTTACCCGTTTCCTGCTACCCGCCCCCTTCCCCATGTGGCGGCTTCTGCCAACTCCGCACATGAAGGTCGCGTTGCGGAAATGGGATCTCAATACCATGCTCACGGAAGGCCGCATCGATGGCAAAATTAATATCGCTCACCACTTGCACACGCTCATCAATATTCTGAATAAAGGCACGCAGCTCAAAATTGAGCGAACTGTCACCGAAGCTAATGAACAGCACCTTCGGCTCAGTCATGCTGCCGTCAGTAATGACCTTGGGATGCTCCGCGGCTATTCCAAGCAGGGTATCTTTTACCTGTACGGTATCGCTACCGTAAGCGACACCAACGGGCACCTTTACCCTTCCGCGTGGGTCATAGAGCATCCAGTTTGTCACCTGACCGGAGATGAGCTCGGAATTGGGCACAATCACATCCGCACGATCGAAAGTTTGGATAAGCGTTGAGCGAATGCTGATACGCTTAACATAGCCTTCGGTGGCACCGACCATGATCCAGTCACCGGTTTTTACCGGACGCTCAAATAACAGGATCAAACCGGAAACGAAGTTGTTAACGATATTCTGCAAGCCAAAACCGATACCCACGGAGAGGGCACCGGCGATAATCGCCAGATTGGTAAACTGAACTCCAGCCACGCTCAGTGCGACAAGAATGGCGATGGCCACCCCCATGTAGCCACTGATCGTTACCAGCGCCTCGCGAGAACCGCGCTCCATCCTGCTGCCTGCCAGCCACCGCTCCTCAAGCCTATTGCGGACCCAACCGCTAAAGGCAAGCAGCGCTGCAAACATCAGGACAGCCACAACAATGCGCGCCGGTATCACATTCAGCGAGCCGATAAGAAAGCCGTTAAAGAAATAGCCATAAACCACGTCGAGTGCCTCTGCGGAGGCTCCCCATACCCGCAGCAGTACATGGGCAAACGCCAGCCACAATGCCAGATTACTGATTGCACGCACCCAAATCAGCCAGGCGATCTGCTCCCCGTAGCTGTAGCCGAAAAATTGCCGTATCGCCCTCTGCCACCAGATCTGACCGCTATTCAGCCCATCAAAGAACTCCTTAAGCAAACGTGCGAGCAACCAGAAGAGTGCAAACACGATCCCCGTGCCGAATATCGCCCGCAACACCCAATAGGAGAGATTGCGATAACCCAGTAGTTCAGCGATCAATGTCCCTAGTATGAGCAGGAAAAACAGGCCATGAATTCCCCTGAACCCTTTTTCATGCAGGACAGGCTTGAAACAACGCGTTGACCAGAACAAGACCAGCACCACGGCGGCGACATAGAGGTCACGCACAATGAACTTTTCCGCCTCGGACATTTGCTGAGTAATATCAGTGGTGAAGATCAGGTAGCCGCTGTAGATCAGGAGGGAAAGTGTTTTTAGGCTCCTTGCCAGACCTCTGGATACTCGCTCTGGAAGCTCGAACAGTGCCCCGTCGCCTCGACCGATGAACATAAAATGCAACACGGCCCAACTGACAAAGAAAAGAGGCAGTGTCAAACCAAGGTTTGCCAGGAAAGGTCTGGGGGCGGCTGGAAAAGTTATCACCACAAAGATGGCCAACACTGAGGCTAACAAAAGGTGCGGTGCATAGTGTCCCAGCGCTGCTATAATCATGCTGGCATAACGATAATGGCCGGTGGTGGTTTGCCGTGACCATTTACCGATTTTTTTTCGTAGCACAGCGCCGCCCAACAGCATGACGACCAACACAGCGCCAAGCAGTGTCAGCGTCAAGCCGCTCAACGCCTGCAAGCCGCTTTGACTACTTACATAGCGCCATGCCGCATCAGGCCAGCGCCATAGCATTTCGGCATTTTCTTTCAGGATCTGCAAACTGCCCGGAGAGCGCGAGAGGAATTTTTCGGTCAAAACACGCTGACGTTCGAGTGTCAGTTTTTTTGCAAGTTCCTCGGCATGGAGGGACAACAGCTTATAGCCTGACAACTGCCCCATAAGATCATTCTTGCGTTTTTGGATCTGCTTACGCTGGTCCGCAATCATCTTCGGCTCATCGGCAACCGCCTCACCCAGTGTCGCCAGCTCGCTATCGAGCTGTTCCTGTTGCTGTTCCAGCGTTTCGATGTGTGCGATAACCGAACTGTTTAGCTCATTGATTTCCTTAAGCCATAAGCGAAGCTGTTTCTCATCCTGAGCCTTATCAGCCATCTGTTTTTCGATGGCCGACATTCGTTCATCAAGTGCCTGCAATTCACTTTTGCTATTCGCCGGAAGGGCCTTTGTACTGTTGAAAACAGGAAAGAATGTATCCTCGCCCAGCGCGGCGGCAGGAACGAGTGTCGGCATCATCAACATACAAAACAGCAGCAAAAGAGCGTTAATCTTAAGAGATTTAGCCACTGAGGGGACAGGCCGGTTAGCAGGTGTATGCATCGAGAGAAAATCCGAACAGTTCGAGAACATCAGGGATTGATGAGGAAGATAATTATAGCGGTAAGCAAAGCGATAGTCAGGGTGCGCAATCCGCTCCACAACCAAAAGCTACCTTGTATGCGCCCGCTCACAATCCCAAGAAAAAAAAGAATAACCATCGCTGTGGCCAGTGCCATCTCGACAGCGCCGAGCGGTAGTGCTACCCCCTTCCCGGCAAGCCACAGCGGAAAGATAATCAACAGGCCGAAAACGAAAGGGGCCATGCCGTTGACGCCGGCAATCCACAACGGAGCAAAGCGCGAGGCGCGGCCATGATCGCTATCACTGAGATCGCGAACCATCGCCTCCTCCAGCGCACGTAACTCGCGCTCACGCTCCGCGGACTCACTGATATACGCGCTACTCACGCCACTGACCCCCAGCGCTACCGAGGCACCGAGACAGGCGCTGATGATTACCGGCAGATTGTCCTCTCCACTGAGATAGAAGCCGACATTCATTCCCAACAGGGTCAAAGCGCCATCGAAACCATTCACCACGAAATAACGTCGGGCAATCTTTCCGCTACGGGAGATATGCAGCCACAGGAGCAGTTGTTTGAACATCAGGACAGGGGCTCTTCATGACGATGAGTCTCAGTGCTCCCGGTTGCGATGGCCTCGATCTCGTCGATACTGTGCAGTGAGCCGCCTAGTGCCTTGATGCTCTGCTGAATTGCCTCGAAATCGAGATTTTCACCCTCGATCGACAGCATTACCGATTCAGTCCTGTCATCGACCTCGTCGACTTTAACCACTACGCGGTAGTCCTGGCCAAGCTCAGCGATAGCCGTGGCAAAGTCGATAATGTTGGGATGCCTCGGTTTAAGTACATCTAGCACCATGCGTTTCAGCGTTGCCATGTTCTCACCAGCGTGTTTTTTATTCCGCGTTTCAATAGTAGAGTCCTACGACCGGGTGGGCAACAGGTGGGTATCGCACCGGCCACCGCAGCCAGCGAGTAGTTTCCATTTGGGCTATATTTCGATGTGTTTAGCGGATTAGCGCCCTAGCTCATGCTCGCATTCCCGTCATGCATCGTTATGCAACATGGCTGAAGGTCGCCTGACTCTCCGCTATGCTGTGCGCCTGGCGGCCATCGGCAAGTACCTTGGTCAACTCGCCTTTATTCTTGCCCTGCTGAGCGGCGTCCCTTTGATCGCCGCCCTGGTCTTTGGCGATTATGCCATCGCCGGGCGCTACGCAGCGGTTATCATGCTCTTACTGCTTCTCTCACTGCTGTCACAAAAGCTGCCCACACCCAGCCAGTTGCAGCAGAACGAAGCCATGGTGATCGTCACGCTGGCCTTTATCCTCTCGCCGCTGCTCATGAGCTACCCGATGATGGCCACTGGCCTGAGCTGGGGGGAGGCACTCTTCGAAGCGATCTCCGCGGTCACCACCACCGGTCTGAGCACCCTGGGGCGCGTCGAGCACCTGCCGCGCAGCTTCCTCTTTGCCCGCGCCTGGATGCAATGGTATGGCGGTCTGGGTATCGTGGCGCTCTCCGTCGCCCTGCTGCTGGGCCACCATATCGCCAGCCGCCGACTCGCCGAAAGCACCACCGGTGAGGGACTGGCGACGACCGCTCGTACCCATGCAAGACGTGTCCTCGGCGTCTATCTGCTGCTGACTTTGCTGGCGGGACTAGGCCTGTTTTTGCTTGGCATGGAGCCTTTTGTTGCCGTTACCCATGCCCTGGCTGCCGTTTCCACCGGCGGCTTCTCTCCCTATGATGACAGCCTGCATGGTTTGGCTCACGCCAACCAGGCCATGGCCGTTGTTCTGTTCGGCCTGCTTGGTGCGGTACCGCTACACCTCTATTATCGCCTGCGTCAGCATCATGTATTACCCTCCCTGAAGGATGTCGAACTCCGTCTGCTGCTGCTCACCTGTTTGCTTGCCGCCGTGTTTATCTCGCTATTGCTCTACCGCAGTGGCATGGCCTGGGGCGATGCGATATTCCACGGTGTTGTTCAGGGGATCTCCGCGCAGACGACCAGCGGCTTCTCATCGCTCCCAATCCAAAGTCTGAATGATGACAGCAAGCTTGTGATCATCATCGCCATGTTCATCGGTGGAGGGCTTGGCTCCACCTCAGGCGGCGTCAAGATTTTGCGGCTGTTGATCCTCTTGCGCTTGCTCCAGCTGCTGCTTCAACGCATCGCTATGCCCAGCCATGCGGTGATGCGGCCAAAGCTGGGCCAGCGGGCCCTGGATGAAACGGATATACAGGGATCACTACTGCTGATCCTGCTGTTTGTCACCGTCAACATCATCTCCTGGCTGATCTTCGTCTTCCACGGTTACCCCCCGCTCGACGCCCTGTTCGAGGTAGTCTCAGCCACCGGAACCGTCGGCCTCTCAAGCGGAATAACCGGACCTGAACTGGAACCGCAGCTACGCCTGGTGCTGTGTGTCGATATGCTGCTGGGCCGGCTGGAAATCGTCGCCCTTCTGGTACTACTGTATCCTTATAGCTGGATCGGCAGACGGGCGGAGAGCTGATGAGAGCGGTACTGATCGGGGCGGGTTCACTAACGCTGATGACGGCGCGGCTCCTGCTCAAGCACGGCCATGAGGTGGTCATCATCGATGACGACAAAGAACGCCTTGACAGCCTGGCCACGGAGCTTGACAGTGGGTTTCTTTGTGGCGATGGCAGCAAACCGGCCATCCTGCACGAAGCGGATCCTGAGCACACCGATATGCTATTTTGCCTTACCGGGAATGATCAGACCAACATTCTCGCCAGCCTGGTAGGGCGCTCGCTCGGCTTCGAGCGCATCGTCACCCGCATCGAGGACCCGGAGCTGGAGCACATCTGCATCGAACTTGGACTGGAGGACACGATCATCCCCGCCCGCACCATCGGCCGCTATCTGGCCGACCTGTTCGAGGGGCGTGATCCGCTTGAGCTTTCGACCATGATCCGTGATGAGGCACGGGTCTTCTCCTTCGTCGCCCACGAAGACGATGTCGGCAAACTCATGGACCTGCGTCTACCCGTTCAAAGCCGCGTGATCTGCATCTACCGTGATGACAGCTTTGTCATTCCTGAAACCCAAGAGCTTATACGTGACGGTGACGAAGTGGTCATAATTACCCACCGCAAAAACCTACCACAACTAGAGGAGCGCTGGGGCACGACCACCCCCTGACCTGTCAGTAGCTATCCCGCTACTGCCCCTCCCTGCTGCCGGAACATCAATTTTACGCGCTGATGTGACGAAACAGACTGGAATAAGGCGAAAAAGACCTTAATGACGGGTAATACCGCCCTCCGGCTGGGGCAGTTCGGCAAACAGCTGCTCGGCATCCACCGCATCAAAATTATAGTGGCGGTTACAGAACCGGCAGCCGGCATCTACCTTGCCTTCGCTACGGATAATATCCATCACCTCATCATGACCCAGGCTACGAAGCACATCAGCTACCCGCTCGCGCGTGCAATTGCAATGAAAAGCCACTGGCTGAAAATCGAATAGCCGCACATCTTCTTCATGGAACAGGCGGTGAATCAACTCCTGTTGATCCAGCTCCAGCAACTCGCTGTCGGTGATAGTGGAGGCAAGCATGGACAGCCTGTTCCAGTCCTCGCCATCCTCCTTCCCTGCCGGCAGCTTTTGTAACAACATACCGGCGGCACGCTTGCCATCGGCCGTCAACCACATCCGAGTCGACAACTGCTCGGAGCGCTCCAGGTAGTCGTCGATGGCATCTGCTATCGAATGACCGGTGAGGGCAACAATGCCTTGATAACGTTTGCTGCCAGGACCCGGATCGATAGTGATCGCCAGATTGCCGTCACCGAAGCGACTGGCAAGATCACCATCCGGCACGTCACCCTCCCAGAGCGCCATGCCACGCACATGATAGAGCGGTCCCTCCTCATCGCCTCCGTGGCGCGGGCTGCAATCGACAACAAGCATCGTGATCGGCCCGTTTCCACGTACCTGCAGTGTCATCGAACCGTCGAATTTCATCGTCGCCGCCAGGAGCACGCTGGCCACAATCATCTGCCCCAGGGGCTCGCGCACCGCCTCCGGGTATTCATGGCGCTCAAGTACTGCCTGCCACGCCGCATCGAGCTGCACCAGTTCACCGCGAACAGAGGCTTGTTCAAACAAAAATCGCTGTAATTGATCACTCATAAAAACGGCTCATGGACATGGAAATCACTGAACACACAAACACAATCAATTGGATTTCCGTGTATTCCGTGTGTCCAGTGGCTATAAAATCAACCTTCCAGTTTGGACTTGAGCAGTTGATTGACCTGACCGGGGTTGGCCTTGCCGCCGGTGGCCTTCATCACCTGCCCGACGAAGAAACCGATCATCTTGCCGCGCTTTTCCGGCTCAGCGGCGCGATAGCCCTCCACCTGCCGGGCATTGTTGGCGATGATCTCATCGATGATCCCCTCCAGCGCGCCGGTATCGGTGATCTGCTTGAGCCCCTTGTTGTCGATGATGGTGTCGGCATCGCCTTCGCCGTTCCACATCGCCTCGAACACCTCCTTGGCGATCTTGCCGGAGATGGTGTTGTCGGCAATTCGCTTTAGCATGCCTGCAAGCAGCTCGGCGGAGACCGGTGATTCGTCGATCCCCTTGCCGTCGCGATTGAGAGCGGCGGAGAGCTCACCCATTACCCAGTTCGCGCAAAGCTTAGCCTCACAGCCGGAGGTGGCAAGCAATGTTTCAAAGTAATCGGCCGTCTCCTTGGAAGCGGTCAGACCGGTGGCGTCCTTGGTGCTCAGGCCCAGCTCGCTGACGAAGCGCTTGCGCTTGGCATCGGGCAGCTCCGGCAGGGTAGCGCGCACCGCCTCAATGTAGTCGTCTTCAAGCGCTACCGGGAGCAAATCCGGATCGGGGAAATAACGGTAGTCATTGGCCTCTTCCTTGGAACGCATGGAGCGGGTCTCACCCTTGTCCGGGTCAAAGAGGCGGGTCTCCTGCACCACCTTGCCGCCCGATTCGAGAATGGCGATCTGACGTTCCATCTCGTATTCCACCGCCTTTTCGACGAAACGGAAGGAGTTAAGGTTTTTGATCTCCGCACGGGTACCGAACTCCTCCTGCCCCTTGGGACGCATCGAAATATTCACATCGCAGCGGAAGGAGCCCTCCTGCAGATTGCCGTCGCAGATCCCAAGATAGGTGACGATCGAGTGGATCTTGCGCATGTAGGCTGAAGCTTCGGCGCCCGAACGCATGTCAGGTTCTGAGACAATCTCCAACAGGGGTGTACCGGCACGGTTCAGATCGATACCGGTCATGCCGTGGAAGTCCTCGTGCAACGACTTGCCCGCATCCTCCTCGAGGTGCGCGCGTGTGATACCGACGGTCTTGACGGTGCCGTCCTCCAACTCGATATCGAGGCGCCCCTTGCCGACGATAGGCAATTCGAACTGGGAGATCTGGTAGCCCTTTGGCAGATCGGGATAGAAATAATTCTTGCGTGCAAACACCGAGCGCTTACCGATCTCCGCATCCACCGAGAGGCCGAACTTAACCGCCATGCGTACAGCTTCCTTATTCAGCACCGGCAACACTCCGGGCAGCCCCAAATCCACAGCGCAGGCCTGGGTGTTGGGCGCGGCGCCGTAGGCGGTAGAAGCGCCGGAAAAGATCTTCGATTTGGTTGCAAGCTGGGTGTGGATCTCACACCCGATGACAACTTCCCATTCCATCGCTTAAAAACCCTCCGGGGCCTGGTTGTGCCAATCGGTTGCCTGCTGGTACTGGTGTGCCACGTTGAGCAGGCGTGCCTCGTCGAAGTAGTTGCCGATGATCTGCAGGCCGACGGGACGATTCCCGACGAAGCCGCAGGGCACCGACATACCGGGCAGTCCGGCCAGGTTTACCGCGATGGTGTAGATATCAGCCAGATACATAGCCACCGGATCGTCCGACTTCTCGCCCAAGTTGAAGGCGGGGGTCGGGGCGGTCGGCCCCATAATCACATCAACCTGCTCGAACGCCCTTCGGAAGTCATCGGAGATAAGCTGGCGCAGCTGCTGTGCCTTGAGGTAGTAAGCGTCGTAGTAACCGGAAGAGAGTGCATAGGTTCCGACCATGATACGGCGCTTGACCTCAGGGCCGAAGCCTTCACCACGGGAGCGCTTGTAGAGGTCCTCGAGATTCTTCGGATCGTCGCAACGATGGCCGAAACGCACCCCATCCATCCGCGAGAGGTTAGAGGAGCACTCGGCAGGCGCGACCACATAGTAAGTCGGCACCGCCAGATTAGTGTTTGGCAAAGAGATCTCCACCACTTCGGCACCGAGCTTTCTGTACTCTTCAATAGCCGCTTCGACCGCTTTGGCCACTTCCAGGTCGAGCCCCTCGCCAAAGTACTCCTTTGGGATCCCAATCTTCAGTCCCTTAAGGTCATTCCCCAGACCAGCGGTGTAATCCGGTACGTCGCGCTCGACAGAGGTTGAGTCACGTTCGTCAAAACCGGCCATCACGCCCAGCATCAAGGCGCAGTCCTCAGCGCTGCGCGCCATCGGACCAGCCTGGTCAAGCGAGGAGGCGAAAGCAATCATACCGTAGCGTGAGACGCGGCCGTAGGTCGGTTTTAGACCAGTGATGCCGCACA
>JBFEYJ010000003.1:0-48046 GCA_041562215.1 Thiohalomonadaceae bacterium
GTGTTTGCTGCCGGGGTTTTTTTTCTTGTCCATTGGTTCACTTTACAACTAACTAAGTAGACTCTTCAGCAGCTTCCTTGAGACTTATGTAGGAAAACACAGTGTTTTCGCCGCGTTACCTGTTTTCAGTAACATTACGCCTGTATCCGGAATCAGTGGATTTTAGTGCGTCATATCACTGTAATATCTGCAACATGTTATTCTTAACCTCTTAGTAATCTCCGTGTAAGAAGAATGCTGAATCACAGGGAATACCCAAAAATACTTTTTTTCTGTTTCGCCTTAGCGACTTTGTTGTTGGGCAACGGTTGTTCAACGACTCTTGAACGTGATGTTGCAGTATCAGATGGTAGTCACTCCAACCGGTTCCTGCGTGCGGCACGATCGGCTTTCTCTGATTATGGAACCTGGCCTCTGCTGCTGGGTGCTGTCACTTTTCGTGCCAGTGATTATGATGCCAAGGTAGCCGACTATGCGATGGAGCACAGGCCGCTATTCTCAGAGGATGACACCGCGGCTGGAACCACCGACACCTTGAGGAGTTTTGAATACGTTCTTACTTTCGGCACAGCGGCAGCGGTTGACGATGGGTGGGAAGATACGGGCAAGAGGGTGTTGGTGGAGAGCGGTGCGCTTTTCGCTACACGCTATACGACTACACAAATGAACGAGCGGGTAAACCGAGAGTATCCTGATGGGAGCGGAAATGATGCCTTTGGCTCTCACCACGCTGCCAGCCCATTCGCTGCCGCAGCGCTTACACGGAGGAATGTTGCAAGTGTCGAAATGCCTCGCTGGGCGAAAATCAGCATAAACACGAGCGCTTATGCTGCTGCGACTGTCAGTGCCTGGGGGCGTATTGAGATGGGGCTTCACTACCCCTCCGATCAACTGGTTAGCGCAGCAGTAGGTAATTTTATCGCTGTTTTCCTGCACGATGCATTTCTTTCGCAGCAGGTAACAGTCAATCTTTCTATCCTCCCTGATAGCCGGTATCTCGCGTTGCGTATTCCCTTCTGATAATACGCCCTCAGCAAGCTATCGCGTACTGCAAACAGCGACTTGCTCATTGACGAGCCGTTTTCCTGATGCAGTTAAGTGGTTGTGCTGAAAGTGAAATGAATGAGCGCGGGTTAAGGCTGCTCATGACAGTATTCATCCTAGTATCAAAGCTTCTCCTTTCAGGTGACCAGAGCACCTCTCCTGCGCATCCTTGACTCGAGATATTAGTCAATTCCTGAATATAAAACAGTTCTGTCCTGTCACTCATTCATGAACAGCTTTTATTCGTGTGCTGAGGATTAATCCAAGTAACAAAACCTAAATTGAAAGAGCCGGGAGATTCAGTGAGCATGCATAGAAAAGCACGCGTGTTCTACTTCTACCGCATCAAGCCAATGCAATGGGAGGCGATGATTGGCTTTCGATACGAGCTAGCAACGGTTGTACTTCAGTCATGGTTTTTTATCAGGAGGATGTTGTGATTTGATGTCACGTTAACCAGGTTGAATTTTCGCTCAGATATTTTTTCGAAGGAGTGTTTTTCGGTATGAGAGAAATGTTCCTGTTTATGAAGTGCCGCGCAATAGCCGCTAGAAACTGGCGGAGAGTTTTTGTGCGCCCTGAGGTGGAAATTCAAGACTGTGAATAAATAGCTCAAAAAATGATATAAGTCAAAAAATAGCGTACGGAGTCTACACAGTGTGCAGTCACTAGTTGCGGTCACTGTAAGATGTGCGATTTTAAACATTCTTTGGAATTTTCTCGATTATTGCTCAAAGCGAGGTGCGATTTAGCGCTGGTTCTGAAAAATGCGACTCGCTTCCTTTTACTGGTTTGCCTGGCATGCTAGAAGGCTCGGGTATGACAATAAGGGATGACGGAAGGAGTATGTAATGAAAAAAATAACACTTAAGCTTGTTTTAGTTGTTACTCTTGTCAGTATCGCCGCCTGTGGCGGAGGGGGGGGGGATGCGAGCACCTCGGATGATACAAGCACAAATTATCCATATCTGCTATCCAGTCCACGTGTCAGCTACACACAAAACTATTTGGATCCAGCTCAGACTAATTATGATGTGACGATAGAGCTTGATGCCACAGGTCCGGATCCGATTTACAGTGTCGGCCTATGGGTGTATTCAAAAGCGGATAATTCCGGTGTGGGATATTTAGATTTAATTCATACTGGTGGTACAACATGGTCGGCAACGACAAATATCTATATACCGTTGCCATCAGGAACTTATTATATAGACTCCATCTTGATTGAAGACGGTGATGCTTTCGCCGGCGAGTTAGTCAAGTCCGCCTGGTATTTGGTTCAGGATCCTGTTTCCACTACCCATTACACGATAGATCAGAGGTTAACTGATACCGATCCTGCCAGCTTTGGCATACTTGATGTTAATTTCGGGCTATCAAATATCTCTATCGGGAACTTTACGTTACCTTGAGTGGACCTATGGAGTCACATAATAATTTGTAGCGGTAATTGATAATTGGTGCTGGTGTTTACTCACCTTTCACTTTAAGTATAACGGCCTGAATCCGAGCTTATGCTTATGGAACTCGGGAGCTGGATGTCTTTTAGCCTCGGTATTGATAACAATAGAGGGTTCATTTAGGCGGTGATTATAGGTATGTTGTATCAGTGGCGAGAATCTCAAAGCCATTATTAGTTTCTCGCCGTGTAAGGACATATCAGAAGGGGAATCAAGACGGGTTTGTGAGACTGCGTCATTGTACGGATTGAAGTTGTTTGCTTTATAATCATAGAGTTAGGTGATGGACGATAGTAGTTTTAATCAGTTAAAAGCCGCATTAAAGCTTACTCCTGATAATGAGGCGCTTTTAGCGCTAGTGATCAGTACGCATCAGGAACGTGGCGAGTTAGCGGAGGCGATGGAACTCATCTCCGGCTATGGTGGTGATTATAGTGGACGTGATGAACTGGCGCTTGCAGCCGGTCAGGTTTACCTGGATTGCGATAAACCAGAGGCTGCACTGGCCTGTTTGGATGGTTCTACGCCGGAAATTCAGATGCTTAAGGCCCGTGTCTTGCTTGTTTTGGGGCGGCGCGCTGAAGGGCTCGAGGCTTACCTCTGTGCTATCCGTGAAAATTCAACACTCGAAAATCCAGAGTTGGCAGCCAGCCTACAGGCAAATGTGGTTGATTTTTCGTCTACTCGCACAGGGACCAGGTTAAAGGTTATTTCCAACGATAATACAAATGTCACGGAGCTGGATAGGCTGATAGAGCCTCGGCAGGAACCGATTGGGTTTGACGCTATCGGTGGGTTGGATAGCGTTAAGAAAACGATTCATAAAAAAATCATTCTTCCATATCAAAAACCGAGCCTGTTTAAGCGTTTTAGAAAACGTGTAGGCGGCGGAATTCTCATGTATGGCCCCCCCGGTTGCGGTAAAACGTTGTTGGCCAGGGCTACAGCCGGTGAATGCGAGGCTGACTTTTTCAATGTCTCTATCGCTGATGTGCTCGACATGTATATCGGCGAGTCAGAACGAAAGCTTCATGAAATGTTTGAAAGGGCGCGGGAATCATCGCCGGCGGTATTGTTTTTTGATGAGGTCGAGGCACTGGGTGGGAAACGTCAAAATACCCGGGATAGCACTTCTTCGAAGCTGGTGAGTCAGTTTCTCTCCGAGATGGATGGCTTTGCTCAAAATAATCACGGGGTTTTGATTCTGGCGGCAACGAATGTTCCGTGGGCGGTGGATGCCGCATTCAGGCGCCCGGGTCGTTTTGACCGTGTGATATTTGTTCCACCGCCGGATGTCGTCGCTAGAAAATCTATTCTAGAACACTTGCTCAAAGAGCGTCCTACAGAAGCAAATATTGATACGGACTATTTGGCCAGGAAAACATCCGGTTTCTCCGGCGCCGATCTTAGCGAACTGGTCGAAACGGCTGTCGATGAAGCCATTGAAGAGTCTATTGAGCTGGAGGCCGAGCAACTCATTAATAATGCCCACTTTAAAGCAGCGTTAAAGGAAATTAAGCCGACCACACTGGAGTGGCTTAAATCGGCCAGAAATTACGCAAGATATGCGAATGATGGTGGGCAATATAATGACGTTCTCGACTTTTTGAAACGTTATGGCAAAGATTAGGTAATATCATGAAGGTCAGTGGGTATAAAATCGCCGATGAACCGGCACCGGGAGCAATGGCCCATTTGGCCGTTAATCCATTGTGGCCATTCATTGCTGTTATGTTTGGCGGCGTATGGTTGTCGTGGAGCTGGTTTTTATTCAATGGTTTCGCAGTTGGGAGTCCAACGAGACGCCGTGAGTGGTTCATGGTGGTCGGTGGCCTCGCGGTATGTGCGCTGCTGGTTGCGGGACTTTCCTTTGTTGTAAGTCGGGGGATGATTGCAGAGCAGTATGTGAAGTATCTGTTGCTTCTGCTGGTAGTGTGGAAATTGGGTGTGACCTATGTCCTTTATTCATTACAAGGGCATAGCATTGCGATCTATGAGTATTACGGCGGAGTACTGAAAAACGGGATCTATGTGATCGTTGCCGCCTTTTTTATCTCCCCCAAGGTGCTTGCTGCTATGCCCGCATTTTTTAGAATGATGATGAGTTGAGCGTATGGATATTGATCGATTAATGGCGCTGGCGATTCGCCGGATTGAGACCGGACAGGCCGACAGTGCTATTGATACGCTGAGGCAGGTCCTGGCATTTGAACCGGATTTAGCTGAAGCGCATGCCTATTTGGCATTGTGCCTGCTTAACACCAAGCGCCTGTCCGCCGCATTGCATGAAGCGAAAATAGCATTGGCGCTGGAATCCGACTCAGAGCTGGCGCATTTTACGCTGGCCAATATTTATATCGCTCAGAGGGCGTTCAATGATGCTCAGGAACATACCAGTCTCCTGATGGAGATGGACCCTAATCATCCGCCATATTATTTACTGCAGGCCAATCTAAATCAGCTTAGACGTAAGATGAATGAGGTCCTTCCTTTGCTTGAGAAGGCGCTCGAACTCGATCCGGAATCACCGAAAGTGCTGGCGGAATTAAGTGATTTCTATATTGATAGAGGTGAACTAGATAAGGCTGAGCGATATGCCTATGAGTCGCTGACTCGTGATCCCGAGAACGTCGATGGGCTTGTCTCCATGGGTAATGTACTGTTGCGCCTAGGGAAAGTTGAAGAATCAAGAGATCATGCCATCTTAGCGCTGCGACATGCGCCTGATAATGTCTCGGCCCTGGCCTTACTCGCAGGGATCAAGGCACGTAAAAATCCTGTGCTGGGTTTGTGGTGGAGATATAACGTCTGGATGAATAGTGTCGGGAATACCCGTTCTATCGCAGTGTTGTTGCTGGCATATATCATCTACCGTATTGCAACGATGGGATTTCATGACATGGAGCGGCCTGATATCGCCGGCCTTATCCATTATGCCTGGCTAGGGATCGTTATTTATACTTTTGCCGGACCTGCCTTGTTTAACAGGTCGTTGCGAAAGGAGTTGAGTGACGTAAGGCTGAGTGAACACTTTTAGAGTTCAAGGGTGAATGCAGACCGGCTCAGCCAATCTCCGGCCAATGCAAGTTGTTGTAAAATGGTTCTTCAGCAAAGGTTTTGTGATGATCCGTTAGCTCATGAATCATAGGGGATGTTGTTTAAGTGAGTCCGTTAGCCGTGAAGCATTGTTAAGTGGCGTTTTTTGCTGTGTCAAAGGTTTTGCCTGGATCGCAAGGAGCAAGGTAGGTTTAGCATCGAAGTATGGTCTTGATTAATCCTGAAGCGATGCGGACCAAAATAACGAACGGTTTTACCCGATGAGTAAGCGACTTCTGCGCGCTTTTGAATTTACGGTTATCAAGCCGTTCACCCTGAGTTGTGAACGGTGTTATCATATACCCCTTATGGGGAGTACACCCAATACCCATGCTGTCTGCGGAAAGGATAACCATGAACAGTCACTTTGAAAGTGCCAAAGAGCCACTTATCTTCGACTCCTGCCTCACGGACATGGCGATTCTGCATAGCCTGCTTCAAAGTTATAGCAAAAGAGTTCACGCGGTGACGGTGTGGTAAGTGAGTGGTAACTTCGAGATCTTCAGAGAAGCACTCAAGTCGGTGAAACTCGACTGGCTGGAATCGGAGATACCAATTAAGCCCTTGCACGGTGCCTGTTTGGGTCATACTCTCAAGCCCTGAAACCAATGAATGAAACATAAAAACGCATTTCATCGGATTGCAGGGGGAGTAAAGGTTGTCTCTCGCCGGAAATCGCATCGAGGGATTGTTGCCGTCAGATTCAGAACAGTACAGGTAGTTATTTATGAGCACTTTTATCATTCTGGTGTTGCTGGTGGTTGCCGTTGTCGGCATCATCGCCTGGCAGCGCAGTCAAAGTCAGTCCGCGAGCGGCTCCACCAATTCAGCTCAGAGCCTTCCACTGACAATTCAGAACGTTGGTCCCGGGGGGGTGCTTCACCTCTCCTGGGCCGGTTCTCAGCTGCTTGACCTGGATGTGGAGATCGTCGGTCGACACCTCTACCGCGAGGACGGCTTTGAGTGGTTCGAGCTTGAGGGGGAGAGTAGTGAAGGGAAAGTCTGGATAGAGGTCGAGGAGGACGACGACCTGGAAATCTCCGTCAGCCTGCGCCAACTAAAGCTCGGAGAACTTGGTCTCACTCCGGAAAAGCTCGATGAGATCGAGAGGCGCGACGAAGGCAAGGTAGAGCTGGAGGGCCGCACCTACGAGTATGAGGACTGGGGCAAGGCCCAGTTCCTGCGCAACGGTAGTAATTCCCGACCGGAGAGTTTCAAGTACTGGGATTTTGAAAGCGAGGACGGCAAGTGGTTCCTCGGAATCGAGCGCTGGGGTGAGCGTGAATACCTGGCGTATCTGTCTCAGGCGCTTTCACCTTCACATATCGATATCTTCAGCCTCGGAACGGAAGACAATGCAACCAATTGATAGTGTCCTGGCCCAACCATTGGTCCATGGGGCAGGGATGCTGGTCTTGTTCGTCGTCATCTTCCTGCTTGCCCGTCTGGCCAAGTATATCTCTGCAGGCTATGACGTTCATCACGAGCTGGTGGAGCAAGACAACATCGCTGTCGCTGTCTCACTTGCCGGTTATTATCTTGGTGTGGTGATCATCTTCGTCGGCGCCTACCTGGGTCCTTCAAAGGGGCTACTTTCCGACCTGGTCATCGTCGGCGGCTATACACTCCTTGGTGTGCTCTTACTCAATATTGCCAGACTGATCAACGAACATCTCCTCCTGCCGCATTTCTCAGTCAGCAAGGAGCTGCTCGAAGACCGGAATGTCGGTGTTGGAACGATTTTGATGGCCAGCTACCTTTCCGCTGCTTTGGTGGTGGCCGGCGCTATTCACGGACAGGGCGGTGGGCTGCTGACCGCGCTGGTGTTTTATGCGGTGGGACAGATCGCCCTGGTTGTGTTTACCGTAATTTATGATCGTACTGTTCCCTATTCGCTGCATGATGAACTGGAGAGCGGGAATATCGCCGCCGGCATCGGTTTCTCCGGGGCTCTGATTGCGATTGGTCTTATTGTCATGAACGCTGTCGCCGGGGACTTCATCGGCTGGGTGGAGAACGGTATCGACGTGGCAGTGCAGGTCAGTGCCATCATTCTCTATCTGATCGGGGTGCGCCTGTTCTTCGACAAGGTCATGCTCCCCGGGGCCGAACTCAACCACGAAATTGCCAGAGACAGGAACATCGGCGCCGGTGTACTGGAATTCGCTGTCTCTATCGGGTTCTCCGTGATCCTTATAATGATTGTTTGACACCATGACACCATTTGAAGAAAAACAGATTTTCCGTCAACGTATGAGCAGAGTGATGTTTACCGCAGCGATTATCTTTCTGATCACCGCTCTGTTCCTGGACGGCAAGGGCACGATCACCGAACAACAAACTCTGCCCGGTAGCGGCGGCACTGTGGGTCCGGTGAAGGTTACTGAACCGGATACAGTGGTAAAAATCGATGTTACCCAGAATATCAGCACTAACTATGCATGGTCCTTCGTCACCGGCGAACTCCTTGATGCAAACCGGGAGTACCTGACTGGGTTCGGAGATGAGCTTTACTTCGAAACCGGGTACGACTCCGAAGGGGGATGGACGGAGCAGGAGAAGTATTTCGATAACAAACTAACGATCCCGAAACCTGGTGAGTACTTCTTTAATTTCAATGTTGAGTCGAATATCGGACTGGATGTTCTGCCCGATATGCGTGTCCGTATTGAGTCGAAGGTAGGCAGCTCGATCCCGCACTTCGCCGGGGGCATGTTACTGCTGATTAGTAGTGTACTGCTGAATTTTTTCAGTGGCGGTATCCTGCGATCGCTGTTCTGAACCAACTGCTACTGAGTCTGCATTATGTTTAAAGATACCCGTATTCTCTTCCTCATGGCAGGCATCGCTGCCTTCTATTTCCTGCTCTTTCCCTTAAGCAGCCACGGTTACGGCTACGCCGGTTATGGCGGTTACAACTCCGGCCCCTCATTTTGGTACTGGGGTGGCGCCCGAAGTCACTACGTGGGTAACAGTGTTCGAGAGGGCAGCCTGGGTGGTCCTGGCCGCACTGGCGGCATCAGTGGCGGAAAGTAGGCAGATCAACGGTAGATGTCCACAGATAGCCGGTTACGTGTGAGTGAAAAGTCGGTCCTGATCGCCTCGGTGTTGATCGCCGGGCTCTGTTCGATCGTCTACGAACTGTTAATCAGTACAACGGCTTCCTATTTCCTCGGCGACAGCGTCAAGCAGTTTTCTCTAACAATCGGTCTCTATATGGCGGCGATGGGGCTCGGTGCTTGGGTATCGCGCCTGATAAAGGACCACCTGCTCGCCACCTTCATCGGTGTGGAGATCGCCCTGGCGGTGGTTGGTGGCCTAAGCGTGCCGCTGCTCTACGCAGCCTTCGCCTATACCTCCATGTTCTACCCTGCTGTGTTCTTGCTGATCCTCGCCATTGGCACACTGACCGGTCTGGAGGTACCACTACTGACCCGCGTCATGGAGCGCCATTACGAGCTGCGCTTCAATCTCTCCAATGTCCTTTCACTAGATTATTTTGGCGCATTGATCGCGACATTGGTGTTCCCATTCCTGCTTGTTCCGTTTGCCGGCGTTTTCCGTTCCGCCCTGATCGTCGGATTGATCAACATGGCTGTGGGTTTTCTTAACCTCTGGGCGTTCGCTGAGGTGCTCGGTCTGCAACGGCGGCGTGTGTTTTATGCCGCCTGTATCAGTGTAGTGTTGCTGCTTGGTGGAATGCTGGCGGCAGCTGGACCTTTGATCAAAGGTTGGAGCGAAGACATCTATGGTGACCGGGTCGTCTATCGGGAGCAGACTCCGTACCAGAATATTGTGCTGACCAAGTACAAGGCGGACCTGCGACTATATCTGGGGGGCAACCTGCAGTTCTCATCCATCGATGAATATCGCTACCATGAACCACTGATCCATATTCCCGCCGCCCAGGTCTCCGGCCCACTGAAAGTGCTGATGCTGGGTGGTGGCGATGGACTGGCGGCTCGCGAGTTACTCAAGTACCCACGCTTGGAGCAGCTGACGGTTGTCGACCTGGATCCGGCGATGTTCCGGCTCGCACGGGACAATCCTCACATTCGTCAACTCAACGGTGATAGTTTTCGCGACCCACGGGTAAAAACCATCTCGGAGGACGCTTTTGTTTTTCTCGACCGAAACAATGAACGGTTCAATCTGATCATTACCGATCTTCCCGATCCAAAGAACGTCTCGCTTGCACGACTTTATAGCCGTGAGTTCTACCGGGTGGCACGGCGCCACCTCACTGTGGATGGTGTGTTTGTCACTCAGGCAACCAGTCCTTTCTACGCCCGTGAAGCTTTCTGGAGCATCGTTGCCAGCTTGCAGAGTGCCGGTTTCAAGGAAGTGATACCGTATCACGCCTACGTCCCGGCCTTCGGGGAGTGGGGTTTTGTCCTGGCAAGCGATCAGCCGCTGCAGCCGGAGAAAACTCAATTGAGCACCGAAACCCGTTTCCTGCAGCCTGACGTGATAGAACCGCTGTTCAGCTTCGGTAAGGACATGTTGCCGACGCAGGAACCGTTGGCCAGCTCCATTGATAGCCCCCTGGTACTAACGCACTACCTGGAGGGGTGGCGCTATTGGCGCTAAATCTCTGCTCTGGGTCTGAAACATCTTTTGGGCACTGCTGCGTTGCCTGTCGGGAAAATTATTTCCTCAGGGACTAGTCACTGTTCGCGTATCCAACGAGAAGAAATCGATCTGATGCCTTTCTTGCTTGAACCGATCTCATCCATATGGCCATCTCTTTTTGTGCAGTTCAGTCAAGCAGCCTTGTCTGCGACTGGCTGGATTGAGTCTTGACGGAATGAAGTAAACTTATGGAACGTCAGTCACAATTCATGCTGGCTCCTTGTCACAAAGGGACATCTTAACTGTGCTTTAACAGGCTGCTGCGGTGGTGTAGGGAATCCAAAATCCTCGATTTTCTCTGCTCCTGAAGGTTTAGCCATTGATTTAGCGGGTAATCGATTGTGTTTGGATGGTTGTTGGCTGCAGTCACCGACACATTTGAGGGGTAATTCACAATCTGTTTCCTGCCTTTCACGCGAGAATAGGCCGTTGACTGGTGACGTCACAAACTTCCATTAACCATATTTATTGAATGGTAGTGTGTTTCTTCAGTGACAGTATTTCCTGACGTTAATTGAGTGAGTTTTATTTTATGAGTGTTATTGTGACTGTCCGAAAAATCAGTCCTTTCCTGAGTTATAAGCGCGTTGTGGCTGTCGCTCTGTCATTGGTATTCCTGTCAGGCTGCGGGAGTAGTAATACGGCGGTCAGGCCGTCAATTGATGAGGATCAGTACGAGCGCCTGGCGCGTCATGTCTTTAACGAGACAAATAAGTTGCGCTCTGCGCCGGGGGCATATGTAAAGGTTCTTAAGGACATTACCGGAAGAATGTCCGGCGATGTCTATTATCCATTGGATAGTAAGGTCGGGGTTGTCACTAATGAGGGGCCGAGTGCGGTGAATGAGGCGATCGCTGTACTCCGAAAACAAAAAGCGTTGGGTAAGTTAACGTGGTCGGACGAACTGGCGGTACTCGCTCGCGCCCATGTGGATGATACTGGCGAAAAGGGGCTTGTTGGGCATGAGAGCAGTGCCGGCCGCAGTTTTTCCGAGCGAGTGGCGAGTGTTATCGTTCGTGACAAGTTTTCAGCTGGAGCCGAAAATATTGCCTATGGATACAGCAACGGCAGGGATGTTGTTTCTCAACTATTTGTCGATGATGGTGTTCCAGATCGCGGTCATCGAACAAACCTTCTCAAGCGCCAGTTGAGCCATACCGGGGTCGCTTGTGGCTACCATAGCCGATATGGTCACATGTGTGTTGCGATCTATGCTGCTAAGTAACCGGTAACATAACTACGCGACCTATCAGGCTATTGTTAGTCTCTAAAAGAGATCGCCTTGTGAAAAGGCCGATAGCCTGATGCCGCAAATCTGCTGCGCCAAATCGGCACGACTGTCCTGCCGGCTTTGATGTCGTCTTTAGCTCGATGTCCGTGGGGCAACAGAACCAGGGATTTGCCGACCGGCTTCAGCTCAAGCTTAATCAGGGTGTTGGGCGATCGGTTTTTCCGTAAACAGGTAGTCCTTGAGTTCGTGCTCGAACTTGCTGTCGCGACGGCGGATCCACTCCAAAAGCATGGCGGCGTGCTCTTTCTCTTCATCGCGATTGTGAGCAAGGATGTCACGCAGTTCTTTGTCCTTGCTGGCTTCGATGCGCTGGTTATACCAATCAACCGCCTCGAGTTCCTCCATCAATGAGACAATGGCACGGTGCATGTCGCGTGTTTCCTCACTCAGATCATTGAGAGGTTCGTGATAGCCTTCGTTTGCCATGGTTAATTCCTTCTTGGCCAATAATAAATTTCACTACAGAGTGACGGAGGCCGGGGTGTTACCGCTGATTGATCATCCCCGGTGATTGTCTCTAATCTCTCTGAAATGTGGTGACTGTATGGGTATATCCTCTGACTCTCTGTGGTGATGGTTACTTTCAACGTTCACAATGGAAAAACGTTTACTGCAGATCACCGACGAGTGATGCCCGCATAGTTTCCGCAACCTCCACCTCTTCACTGTAGGCCGGATGAGCGAGCGGCGTTGACGATGCCGGCCACCACCGGTATGCCGGCCAGCTTACCCCGGTGTCGGTGCTGGTAAGTATTCGGTCGCGGGTCTTGAGCTCGCCCTTGTGGAATTTAGCGGCCTTAGCCCTCAACAGAGAATGACATGTCTGCACTCAAGAAAACCTAGTCCATGAGTGGAACAATGTGAAATTGACTGTTTCCAGGAAGTCGATAGTTATCCCCTATCCTTATCACATCGGACATGGAGGTAGTCCGAAGTACTGATGCGCCGAGGTGGCGTAGAGGAAGTTTAAAAGGTTGTTAATGATAATGATTCGTATTAGCATTAGTTCATGCTTGCCCTTTCAGCCCTTCCGGAGGTATTTCGATGCGTCATAACACGATACTGACTGCCCTTTTACTCACCCTGGCGGGGATGTTGCCGTCGCTCAGCATCGCTGCCGAGGGAGAGGTAAACCTCTACTCAGCTCGCAACGAAAACCTGATTAAACCGTTGCTTGAGCGCTTCACTGCTGAGAGCGGCATCCGTGTCAATCTGGTAACCGGCAAGGCAGATGCCCTGCTTAAGCGCCTGAGTAGTGAAGGGCGCAACTCTCCCGCCGATGTGTTGCTCACCACCGATGCCGGGCGTCTTCACCGTGCTAGGGAGGCAGGGGTGACCCAGGCGTTCGAATCGGAAATCGTGCAGCGGCTTGTCCCTGCGCAGTATCGTGATCCTGAGGGACACTGGATCGGGCTTTCCCTGCGAGCCCGCCCAATCCTCTACGTGAAGGGACGTGTCGACCCGACGGAACTCTCCAGCTACGAGGCGCTGACCGATCCCAAATGGAAGGAGCGCATCTGTATCCGCTCATCGGGCAACATCTATAACCAGTCACTGGTCGCCTCGATGATTGCCGCCCATGGGGTTGAGCAGACCGAAGTCTGGGCCGAAGGCCTGGTAAAGAACTTCGCCCGTCCTCCACGTGGCGGTGATCGCGATCAGATCAAGGCGGCGGTGGCCGGGCAGTGCGACATTGCCGTGGCCAATACCTATTATCTGGCTGGTATGCTGACCTCGAAAGATGTCAATGAGCGCGAAATAGCCTCCAGGATCGCCGTATTCTGGCCTAATCAGGGCGGCCGTGGCGTTCACGTTAACGTCTCCGGTGCGGCGCTGGTGAAGGCAAGTAAGAATCGGGAAAACGCTATCCGGCTTATCGAGTTCCTTGCCGGTGACGCCTCCCAGGAGTGGTATGCCGAGGTCAACGGCGAGTACCCGATCCGCAAAGGGGTTACCATGAGCAAGACGCTGCAGTCATGGGGCGAGTTTAAGGCCGATGACCTGAATCTCAGTCGGTTGGGTGAACTCAATCCTGAAGCGGTAAGGTTAATGGATCGCGCCGGCTGGAGATAAAGGTGAAGCGCTGGTGAGAGGTTATGAGGGAAGTATTCAGGTCGGTGGCCGGTCTCCTGGCAAGGGGAAATAATCGCCGTCTCACGTTGTCGTGTGAGACGGCTATACCACGCACATGGAGAACCGAGCGAGACAACAGCCAGGCGCATGCCGTTAGCCCGGTGAATGAAATAAATTCATGAAGATAAGGATGAGCGCAATTTCACCCTGGAGCGCCGGCATTTTTGTGCTTGCACTGCTGCTGACACTGCCGCTTTTGGTCGTGCTGGGCTATGTTTTCGTGCCCGCCGGTGAGGTGTGGTCACACCTTGTCGATACGGTGCTCCAGGAGTACGTCATCAACTCTCTGCTGCTGATGTTGGGGGTGGCAGTCGGTACCCTGGTGCTCGGCGTGGGCGCCGCGTGGCTGACCAGCATGTGCCACTTCCCGGGGCGCGGTCTCTTTGAGTGGGCGCTGTTGCTGCCGATGGCGATCCCCGCCTACATTATCGCTTACACCTATACCGGTTTGTTCGAGTTCGCCGGGCCGGTGCAAAGCACGTTGCGTGAGTGGACCGGATGGGGGTACGGGGATTACTGGTTCCCGCCGATCCGATCACTGGAGGGGGCGGCGCTAATGCTATCGCTTGTGCTCTACCCGTATGTCTACCTGCTCACTCGCGCCGCTTTTCTCAACCAGTCCTTGTGCGTGCTCGATGTCAGCCGGACCCTGGGTAACACGCCGTTGCAGACCTTCCTGCGAGTAGCCCTGCCGCTTGCCCGTCCGGCGATTGTGGCAGGGTTGTCGCTGGCGTTGATGGAGACCCTCGCCGATTACGGTACGGTGCAGTATTTCGGCGTCTCCACCTTCACCACCGGTATTTTTCGTACCTGGTACGGTCTGGATAGTGCCCCGGCGGCGGCGCAGCTCTCGGCAACACTGCTGGTGTTCGTGTTTGCCCTGATCTTTCTGGAGGGGCGTTCACGCAAGCATGCGAAATACCACCACACCAGCCAGCGCCATCAGGCAATTCGTCGCATTCCGCTGAGCGGGCGGCACGCGGTTGCAGCGTTCGTTTTCTGTTTCGGTGTGCTGTTCCTCGGCTTTTTACTCCCGGCCGGGCAGCTGCTGGTGTGGGCCATGACTGTGGCTGAAGAGAGCCTCGATCGGGAGTTTGCCGTGCTCATCGGCAACAGCCTGCAGCTGGCCGCTATGGCCGCCTTGCTCGCCCTGGGACTGGCGCTGTTTCTTGGTTATGGCCGGCGCATGTTGCGCGGGCGTTTGCTGCAACTGGCGGTGCGTATTGCCGGTCTTGGTTATGCGGTGCCGGGGACGGTGATCGCGGTGGGGGTGATCATCCCCTTTGCCTGGTTCGATAATACCCTGGATAGCTGGATGCGGGGGCAATTCGGTCTCTCCACCGGACTGTTGCTGAGTGGGACACTGACAGCGCTCTTGTTCGCCTATGTGGTGCGTTTTCTTGCGGTCTCGCTACAGACTGTGGAGGCGGGGTTGGGGCGTATTCGCCCGTCGATGGATGAGTCAGCCCGTTCGCTTGGCCTGCGTCCGTTGCAAATAATGGGACGGGTGCATGTGCCGATCCTCAAGGGTAGCCTGCTCACCGCGCTTCTACTGGTGTTCGTCGATGTGCTCAAGGAGCTGCCGGCGACACTCATTCTGCGGCCGTTCAATTTCAATACCTTGGCGGTACGTGCGTATGAGCTTGCCTCGGATGAGCGGCTCGCTGATGCCGCTCCGGCCGCGCTGGCTATCGTCGCTGTCGGCATCGTGCCGGTGATCCTGCTGAGCATTTCGATCACTCAAACAAGGGCGGTCAAAAAGTGAAGACAGAATAGCCGCGGATTGCCTCGACGGGGTTGATGAGACCCTGTTCGTTCGCGGCTGGAAGCAGTTTCTATTGGGGCAGGGCAAGCTAACAGCGAATAAATGAAATGATGAACAACGGAAATAGACAATGAGCATGCAGTTGGAAGTGGACAATATCTCCATTCGTTATGATGGAGAGCCGGTGGTTAGGGAGGTGAGCTTCTCCCTCGCCTGCGGTGGCATCGGCTGTCTGCTAGGTCCTTCGGGGTGCGGTAAGACTTCCCTACTACGAGCGATCGCCGGCTTCGAGCCTGTGACCGTCGGCGAGATCCGTTTGCACGGGCGCACTGTCGCCGCCCCCGGTGTGCAGCTCCCGCCTGAGCAGCGCCACATCGGCATGGTATTTCAGGATTTCGCGTTGTTCCCCCACCTGACCGTGGCGAAGAATGTCGCCTTCGGTCTGCAGAAATGGGACAGCAAAGAGCGCGATACGCGAGTGGACGAGTTGCTTCATTTGGTGGGGTTGAGCGCGTTACGCGACTCCTATCCACATCAGATCTCGGGTGGCCAGCAGCAGCGGATCGCTCTCATCCGAGCCATGGCGCCGCGCCCGGAGATCCTGCTACTGGATGAACCCTTCTCCAGCCTCGATAGTGATCTGCGGGAACAACTCGCCCGGGAGGTGCGTGCTATCCTCAAGCGTGACGGTGTTACCGCGATCCTGGTCACTCATGATCACCTTGAAGCTTTCGCCATGGCTGACCGCATCGGCGTACTCGGCGAGCAGCGCCTGCGTCAGTGGGACATTCCTTACAATATTTACCACGAACCGGCCGATCGCTTTGTCGCTGACTTTGTCGGCCAGGGCGCAATGCTGCCCGGCAAGGTGGTGGACAGTGGCCGCATCGAGACAGAACTGGGCATCGTGCCGGGCAGGCTGCCTCCGGCGTGTAAACCGGGTTGTGAGGTCGAAGTTCTGTTGCGTCCAGACGATGTGGTGCACGATGATGAGAGCGCGTTGCAATTGGTGGTGGCCGAGCGCGCCTTTCGTGGCGCCGAGTATCTTTACACTTTACGCCTCCCTAGCGGTGGAGAGATCCTTTGCCTGGTGCAGAGCCACCACAGCCACTCACTCGGAGAAAAGATCGGCATCCGCCTCGATCTCGAGCACCTGGCTGTTTTTCCTCAACGTGATAAAGACGGTTATCACAGCCGTGTTGAACCTGGTAACAGGATTATTACTTAATATTCGGGCTGGCAAGTTTCATCGATGATGGTTAAAGGGTCTCTCAAAAAATCAGGATACTTTCTTTCATTTACTCTCCGTACACCACTCCTGGAAGCCAGGTGGCCAGTTCAGGCCATAGCGAGAGTGCCCCGAGGGCAGTGAGCTGGATGAGGATAAAAGGGATAACGCCTTTGTAGATCTGCAGGGTGGTGATTTCGGGCGGGGCGACACCGCGCAGGTAGAACAGGGCAAAGCCGAATGGCGGGGTGAGGAACGAGGTCTGCAGGTTGATGGCGATCATTACGCCAAGCCATACCGGGTCGAGGCCCATTGTCAGCAGGATCGGGGCAACGATGGGGACGACGACGAAGGTGATCTCGATAAAGTCGAGGATGAAGCCGAGAAGGAACATCACCAGCATCACCACCAGCATTGCGCCAAAGACGCCGCCGGGGAGATCGGTGAGCAGCGCTTTGACCAGCTCGTCGCCTCCAAAACCCCGGAAAACCAGGGAAAAGAGTGATGCGCCAATAAAGATCAGGAATACCATGGCGGTAATCTGGGTGGTCGAGCGCATTACCTCGTTGAGTGTACCCAGGTTGAACTGGCGCTGACCGCCGGCCAGCAAAATGGCGCCGACCGCACCGACCGATGCCGCTTCAGTGGGAGTGGCCAGTCCGGCGAGGATTGAGCCGAGCACCGCGAGGATCAGTAGCAGCGGGGGCACCAGCACCTTGAGCGCCCGAATAAAGAGTTCACGGTCATACGCGCTGCGCTCGTCTTTCGGCGGAACAGGACAGGCGGTGGGTTTGAGCCAGGCGACCAGCAGCAGGTAGGCGATATAGAACACCACAAGCATGATGCCGGGAATGAGCGCGCCGGCGAACAGATCGCCGACCGAAACGGTTTCCGGCGACCAGATGCCCATGTCGAGCTGGGCTTGCGTGTAGGCGGAGGAGAGCACATCGCCGAGCAGGATCAGGATTATTGAGGGCGGGATGATTTGCCCGAGAGTGCCGGAGGCGCAAATGGTTCCGGTGGCCAGCGCCGGGCTGTAACCGCGTTTCATCATCGTCGGGAGCGAGAGCAAACCCATGGTAACAACCGTGGCACCGACGATGCCGGTGCTGGCGGCAAGCAACATTCCGACCAGAGTGACGGAGATGCCAAGTCCTCCACGCAGCGGGCCGAACAGGGCGGCCATGGTATCCAGCAACTGCTCGGCGACCTTTGAGCGTTCGAGCATTACCCCCATGAAGACGAACAACGGGACCGCGATCAGGGTTTCGTTGGTCATGATCCCGTAGACACGGCTGGGCAGCAGCTCAAGGAGTGAGACCTCGAACAACCCCAGCTGACTGCCCAGCATGGCGAAGGCCAGCGCCGTGCCACCGAGGGTGAAGGCCACCGGGTAACCCAGCAGCAGCACGCAGCAGATGGCGAGGAACATAAGGATGGCCATGGTTTCCCCACCCATCGCTAGACCTCCGTGCTCGCATCGTGTGACGGGGCCGCTTCGGTATGGCCGAGCAGGACAAGCAGCGAGCGCAGCGCCAGGGATACACCCTGTAGCACCAGCAACAATGCCATCAGTGGGATGGCTGTTTTTAGTAGGTAGACACCGGGGATGCCACCGGCCTCTCTTGATCTTTCCTTCAGCTCCCAGGAATCGGCGACATACTCCCAACTTATCCAGGCGATGAGCAGGGTGACCGGCAGTAGCAATAGCAGGGTACCGATGAGATCAACCCAGGCCCGTCCTTTAGGACTGAACTTTTGGTAGAAAATGTCGACGCGCACGTGGCCGTCATGGCGCAGTGTGTAGGCCGCGCCAAGCATGAACACCAATGCGTGCATGTAGGTAATCGACTCCTGCATGGCGATCCAGCCGATGTTGAACAGGTAACGCAGCAGCACTACAGCGAAGGTGACGATGACCATCCCCAAGATGAGCCATGCGATGGTGCGGCCGGTCCATTCACTGAGCTGGTCAATAAGGCGGGCAATGCGGACGAAGGTGTTCACAGTTTTCAGTTTTTGTAGTTGTGACGTCGATTGGCTGCCTATTCTAGCCCGTGACGTTGTGCAATTCACCCGAAGTTCACTTTGGTCGCGGAGAATTAAAATGCCCCGGAAGTACCCTACCCTTGGTACGGTGAGAAAAATAGCGTTTTGGCTTGACAATGGGGAAAATTGAACTAGCCAGGCGGGTTTATGCACAGTTGTGCAGCGGAGGATATTGGCTGCGCTAAAGTAAGTAAATACTTACGTATCACGTGGGTTGTGTTGGTCGTTAAGTATCTGTTTTTGTTAGAGTATTTTTGTTCGGTCAGAATATGAACAATTTGTGGCGAGCCACGCTGTCATGCGCTCTGGAGCCCGTTGAACACAAACTATCCACAAAGTTATCCACAGGTAATGTGGATAACTGACATATTGTCCGTCAGACAAGGAGTTAGCGTGATTCTGAGAGATGTGTCACATAAATGTGCCCTGTGACAAAGTCGATTCGGCCGTTCAGGGGAGGGGGAATTCGCCCTCCCTTGGTGGTTTTGTCCAGGGGGAGTTTGGAGGGGGCGCGGCCTTCCCCCTGCCGTGATGGGGTTACACTCAAACACATATATCGCATTCATGTATTCAGGCCAGGACAAAGAGTTCCTGCAGGCGTGCCGCCCGGGTTTTGTGTTGCTGAAGGATGTTCCTGAATACGCCGGGATCTTTGGTGTGGGTGAGCTCCCCTTCGCGGGGGAAATGCAGGTCCTGTAAGCGTGAAAGCCAGAACCGCAGGGCGCCGGCTCGCAGCATCACCGTCCAGGCGGACTGCTCCTCTGAGGTGAAGGGGCGTATCTTGCGGTAGGCCGAGAGCAAAGCGCGCAGTTTCTCTTCGTCAAGACCGCCGTCGGCGTTGCTGCACCAGTCGTTGACGGTGACGGCCACGTCATAGAGTAGAACGTCGTTGCAGGCGTAGTAGAAGTCGATGATGCCGGTGAGGGTCTCACCTTCGAACAAGGCATTGTCCCGGAACAGATCGGCATGGATCACACCACGGGGCAGGCTATCGAAACGGTGCGTGCGCTGGAAAGCGAGCTCCTCATCGAGCAATGTGCGCTCACTGTCGCTGAGCTTGTCGGCAATGACGTCGCGGGTGGTGTGCCACCAATGTGGGCCGCGGTCGTTGTCGCGATGGCCGCTGAACTGCTGCCCGGCGAGATGAAGATGGGCGAGGGCGTGACCAAGAGCTCGGCAGTGGGCTGTGCCCGGATGCTCGATACTGGCCCCTCTCAGTCGCATGACCAGTGCAGCCGGTTTGCCGTTGAGTGTGCGCAAGTAATGGCCATTACGGTCGGCAATGGGGTGCGCGCTTGGTACCGCGTGTTCGGCAAGGAAGGCCATGAGATCGAGAAAATAGCCGAGTTCCTCAGCCGTGTGATTCTCGAATAGTGTAAGCACCAGGCTCTTTTCACTGGTGGTCACAAAGTAGTTCGTGTTCTCGATACCGGCACTGATGCCCTGGTAATCGACCAGATCACCTAGCTCGTAGTTGAGTAGAAAGGCTTCCAGTTCGTCCCTTTCAACAGGGGTATAGACTGACATATCGAATTTTGGATTGTACTTGAGAGGCGTGATCTTATCTGTCCGGGCTGCGGATTGACATACCGGCGGCGAAAAAAAATCCAGATTTCCACGGAACACATAAATATTCAGGCAGGTAACATTACCTCACGATTTCTCTGCAACATCAGTCCTCCATCGCTCATGCCGGTTTCCAGTGGATTGCCCAATAGGCTGAGTTACCGATACAGCCTGACGGGTGTGAGCGAGAGCCGGGTGAAGAACCGTTGTTAAAATCCCCTGGATGTGTGCATGAACCCCTTACCAGCTGAAGATGCGCCATTTTACCACCTCGGGATTGTCCAGCTCGTTGCGCCGGGTCTCCAGGACCCCATCGCCATCACTGTCGATCAGATAGTAGGGTAGCCCTTTGTTTGGGATTATCTTAACCATGTAGAGCCGGCCGCCGACGCGGTATTCCTCCACCATATCCTTGCCGCGGCGGATAATGGTCACCTCCGGCTGCAGCTCTTCATCCTGCGGTGGGGCGGCGTCAGCCACCTCGCCTTGTTGCTGTTCCGGTAGTGACGGTGGTGCCGGTACCTCTTCCTGAGCGGACAGCGGGGTGGTGATGGTGAAAAGGGCGAGGCTTAACAGGGGCAGCAGATAACGCATGTGATGTCCTTTACAGATCAAGCAGGATCTCGCGCTCCTCGGCAGAGGGCTCGAAACCGCTGGTTTCATAATGTTCAAAGATGGCATTCACCACCGCCTTGGGTTCATTGATGATTTGGATGAGGTTCATGTCCTCGGGGTTAATTACCTTCTCTTCTATCAGGGTGTGCCTGAACCAGTCGATGAGTCCACGCCAGAACGGCTCGTGTACGAGGATGATTGGAATACGGCGGGTCTTGCCGGTCTGCACCAGAGTGAGGATTTCCGCCAGTTCGTCGAGCGTTCCGAAGCCTCCCGGCATGACCACGTAAGCGGCGGCATACTTGACGAACATGACTTTGCGCGAAAAAAAGTGGCGAAACGAAAGCCGTATGTTCTGGTAGTCGTTACCTATCTGCTCGTGCGGGAGCTGGATATTCAGACCGATGGAAGGGGACTTTCCGGCATAGGCACCTTTGTTGGCCGCCTCCATGATCCCGGGCCCGCCGCCGCTGACTACTGAAAAGCCTGCATCGGAGAGCGCTAGCGCGATCTCTTCGGCCAGCTTGTAGTAGGGGTGTTCGGGTGGTGTCCGGGCAGATCCGAAGATGCTGACTGATGGGCGGATCTCGGCCAGGCGCTCGAACCCTTCAACAAACTCCGCCATAATCTGGAAGATCTTCCACGATTCACGCGTAAGCATGCTGTCGTTGGCGGTCTTACCCGGTAGCGGGGGGGGGGGTCTGAAATCCATGGGGGGTACGAACACTTTTTTGTAGTGGTGATGATTGCCATTATAAGAGGGCTTAGCGGGCGAGGCATCCTTTCGCTGCATTTTTCCATATTCAGCCGGATTGCGGCAAAAAAAAGTCGGCACATGGCCGACTGATTATATTATTTTTATTGTCCCCCATCGCCCCATACGCGGTATTTTTGCCTGTGTAGTCTTTCTGGACTCTTAATCGGTCATGTTTCCGATCTACACACCACTTGCGTGGACTGGCTACGTCTGTGCTTAGGTGTTGCCATTAAATCCGAAAGTGTGAACTTTGTCAAATTTGTTTATTGCTTAGTGGTTGATATTAAAGAAAATTATTATATTAGCATATTCTTTTTTATCGGCTTGATAAAAGTGCGAACGTCGTCGAGGCGGCTAGAGGCCTTGTTATTTGATGGACAGCCAGCCAGGTTATTGATAATGAGGCGTTTGCTGGATGCTATCTCAGAAAGGTGGTGGCGTTGAGCAACTGTTCCTCAGTAAGCATCAGAAGGCTGCTTGTCGTTGCTTCACCAGTAGGCTCCCACCTTGGACTGCTCACCGTTATAGGCCTGGAGCAGTAATTGCTGCATTGCCGGTGTGTCCCATTCCTGCTCGCCAATCATGTGGCGCAGCAGTGTCCCGTCTTGGCTGATAAGAAAAGTTTCCGGAAAGGCCTTGACGCCAAGTATGTCATGCGCAATGTGCATACCTGGATCGATATGACGGGCGAAGTCGATGTGATATTTGATTTTAAATTCATTTACCGGATCGGCGTCCTCATCGACCGAGAGTGCGAGTAACGCGAACTTCTTTTGATCGAGTTTTCGAGCCAGCCTTTCCAGCCCCGGCATCTCTTTGCGGCATGGCGGGCACCAGGTGGCCCATACGTGCAGAATGACCAGTTTGCCCCGTAGATCGGTGAGCGCCAGTTCCGAGCCGTCGAGAGCCTGAAGTGTGACGGAGGGAAAGGGCTGGTCGAGTACCGGACTGGCCACTGGTGCTTTGTCGGCGCAGGCGCCAAGAAGCAGGATTAAGGCGAGTAAGCTGCTTCTCTGGATGGGTGGGCGGATTGTCATGGCTTTATTGCGCGGATAGAAGTTCAAGTTGGAAGCCCTCGCTTCGTGGTGGATTGAAAGATGGGTAGTCACGGAAGAGCCAGCCCTCGAATATCAGTTGTTCACCCTCGAACCAGGTCACGTAGGCAGCAGGATTCTTTTCTTCCACCCCATCACTGGTGATCGTCCTCTGACGGATCAGGAAGGCCGGCAGGTAGTCGCGTGCCGTAAGGTGGCTGGTGCCGTCAACAAGCTCTCCTTCAAGAGGGACCTGCAAATGACGCGGCTGTCTTTCACCGGGACGGTGCACGGCAAGCGTGATGCTGGAATAGCGTGAGGCGATCTCTTCGGGTGATTTCACCTCTCGCGGCCAGGCTGGTACCGAGGGCGAAATATCATTGTAATTTTCAGGCGTTTCAAGCGGCCCGAGGTCAATCACTTCCACCTCTTCACCGCAACCGCTGAGCCACAGTGGCAACAGCAGGATCAGTGCGGGTCGCCAGGGCTTAACTAAGCTGGCCATAAGAGTGCAATCCGGAAAGGAACATGTTGACTCCGAGGAAGCAGAATAAGGTTATCGCGAAGCCGAGGATCGCCCACCATGCCATTCGATCACCTGCCCAGCCTTTGACGAAGCGCAGGTGCAGGTATGCCGCATAGGTCAGCCAGACAATCAGCGACCAGGTCTCTTTCGGGTCCCAGGACCAGTAACCGCCCCATGCATTGTAGGCCCACGCGGCACCAAGAATAGTGGCAATGGTGAAGGTGACGAAGCCGATAGCGATGGCGCGGTACATCAGTGCATCGGTCTCCACCAGTCCGGGCAGCACGTGCATCGCGATACCGTCCCTCCGTCCCGGTTTTTCTGCGTGCCGGCGCACCAGATACATGATGCCGCTGCCGGCGGCAACGGCAAAGGCGCCGTAACCGATGAAATTGGCCAGTACGTGGGCGTGCATCCAGTAGCTTTTCAGTGCCGGCACCAGGTTCTGCGGATCGGCCTGGCCCTTGCTCACCAGCCATAGCTCGAATCCTACTCCGGCCATTACGATGGGCATGACGAAGGCGCCTGCCGAGCGGCAGTGATAAAGGCTTTCAAGGATGAGATAGAGAAGTGTGGTGAGGGCGGTGAAGAAGATAGTGACCTCATACAGGTTGCTGATCGGTACATGGCCTTCCTCAAGCACCTGATGGCTTTCAAACCAGCGTGTCAGCAGCGCTACCAGCAGTCCGACAACGGCGGCGGTGGCCAGTCCTGTGGCCCATTTTCCGACCGGTTCGGCGGTGAACCGCAGGTGAGCAACATAGACCAGAGCGGCGGCAGCGAGCAGCACATTGGCATAGCTGGTAAGTTTGTAGGAGAGCAACTGAATTAAGGGTGTGCCCTGCGTGAGCCTGTCGGCTTCGGCGAAGATCGCAAGCCCGCTTAGCCCAAGGGTGAGTGTCAGCATGCCCAGCCAGTGGAGCCAGGGGCTGGCAATGAGGCTGTGCTGCAGACGTGGCAGTACATTTTCGCTCATCGGGGATTTACCTTCGCTTCAACTCCGCCGAGGGAGGCCATATCCTGTTGCAGGCGCTTCAGACGATACTGCAGTGGGTGTTTGTCATGGTGGGATTGAATGGCGCAGACCTCGATGTGGCGACCGTCATGGCTTAGACGCAGCCAGAGTCGTTGCTCATGCAGGTAGATAAGTAGGTACAGGCCGAGCACCAGCAGTGCACAGGCGCTCCATACCAGTGGTGAGCCCGGATCGCGTGTGACCTGCAGACCGGTGTACATTTTTGGCACAAAACTGTCGAAGCTGAACAACATCGGTAAGCGGTATTTACGCAGTACCTGTTCGGCATGGACGATCCGTGGACCGTATTCGGCCGCTTGTTCCATCGGGATGTTCATGCTGCGCAACGCCTCGGCAAAGGCGGCACGGCGGCTGTCAGGTGTGATCTCTTTCTCCAGCGTACTCAGCTGATTGAGGAAGGCTGCAAGCAGCTCCATATGTCGGTTGTCGGCTGGAGAGAAACCGAGATCACCATGGATCATCTCACCGGCGCGGGCAACGGCCAGCATGTTGGGGTAGGAGAGGTAGACTCGGTAAGTGATGCTGCCGCTGGCGGGGGACTGGAACAGGATGTCCAGCGAAGGTCCGACATCACTCAGTACCGGGTGCTCACTCTCCTTGGACATGTTGATCACATTGTGCTGGCGTAACTCCTTGATGGTGAGCTTGAGGCCGACGCCGTCTTCGAGGCTCTTGCCAACGATTGACTCCACCTTCTGCAAGGGAAAGTCTTCACGTGTCAGGTCGCGGAGGGTGAAGTTGACCGTTGATCCGGCATCGCCAAAGGAGGACTGGTAGAAGGAGATGCCTTTATAGCGCAGAGGATCGTTGACGGTGATGCGCTTGTTCGCTATTACCTGACCGTCCTGCAGTAAGCTCAGCCGGCTACTGTATTCGCTGGGCATACCGTTTTGGTAAAAGTCTATATTGAACTCTTCGTTCCTCACCTGAAATGGCAATTGCAACCGGCGGAACTCTTTACCTTCCTGCACATAGATGATGTTGTCACTGTCATTTTCCGGAATGTTCATCGTGCCGCGAAAACCGAGCTGTGATGTGATCAGCCCACCGACGCAGATCAGTACGATACCGCCGTGGACGAAGAAGAAGCCCAAACGGCCAAGCCGTCCCTTGCGTGCCAGTAACAGACTCTCACCCTCCTGTTGCATAAACTCGCGGAAGCCGTGTCGTCGGCACAGGGTCTGTAATTGATTGTTGTTGAGTGGCTGTGCGAATTTCAGGCTGAATTCAGCGTCGCTTTTGACCGGCCAGGGTCGCATGGCCTTGAGGGGGCGAGCGAGGTGCCAGAAGCGTGGACCATGGCGCAGAAGCGCTGCACTGACCGAAAACACCAGTAGCGTCATGATGGCGAGAAACCACCAGGAGCTGTACATGTCGAAAAGTTCGAGGCTATCGAACAGGCGATACCAGGTAGGCCCCAGGGTGGAAATGTAAAAGTCCTGATCCTGATTTTGTACCAGGATGGTACCTATCATGCTGGCGAGCGCGACCAGGCTCAGCAGTGAAACCGCAACCGGCATTGAGGCCAGAAAGCGTATGAATTTGAGGGATCTTTTCAGCACGGTTTGCAGCGGTTTCCGGTCCACATTCGGTGTATTCGTGTCCATTGGGTTGTTGATGCTACGTCATTGTAATTGTTACTGTTTTTATGGTTTTGTGCGGTTTTTGACTGTACCACAGTCAGGATAATAATTGCTATGGTTGCAGGGATATTTAACTTTGTTGTTTATTCGCACTTCCTGCCAGATTGGCGGTGGCTGTGCATGGCTCCCATGGCTCCCATGGCTTCAGTGAGATTCTCCAGTCCTTCCAGCTCCAGCCAGTCCATTTGACGGTATCCACTATCCCTTCCGGCTCGCAGATGGTTTATCCTGCCTCCCCTGATGTGACAAAGAGTTTTGACAGCTGTTATGCCGAATAAGGATAAACACACACTGGTATTGGTAGACGGTTCTTCCTATCTCTACCGTGCCTTTCATGCCATGCCTGCGCTGACCAATTCCAAAGGTGAGCCCACTGGGGCCGTTTATGGCGTGGCCAACATGTTGCGCCGTCTGCTTAATGATTACGACCCGGCACATGTAGCGGTGGTGTTCGATGCCAAGGGTAAGACCTTCAGGGATGAAATGTTCCCGGAATACAAAGCGCATCGGCCACCAATGCCCGATGAGCTACGCCGTCAAATCGCGCCGATTCACGCTATCGTGCGTGCCATGGGGTTGCCGCTGCTCTCTATCGACGGGGTTGAGGCGGATGATGTGATAGGCACCCTGGCCAAACAGGCCGAAGAGCAGGGGATGAAGGTGCTGGTCTCGACCGGCGATAAGGATATGGCGCAGCTGGTCAACGAGCACGTGACCCTGGTCAATACCATGACCGAAACGGTGATGGACCCGCAGGGGGTGGTGGAGAAGTTCGGCATTCCGCCGGATCAAATCATCGACTACCTGACCTTGATCGGTGACACGGTGGACAACGTGCCCGGTGTGCCCAAGGTGGGACCGAAAACGGCGGTGAAGTGGCTGGAAAAGTTCGGATCGTTAGACGCAATAATGGCTCATGCTGACGAGATCAAGGGCAAAGTGGGGGATAATCTGCGGGAAAGCCTAGTCCAGTTGCCGCTTTCGCGTGAGCTGGTGACTATTAAATGTGATGTGGAGATGCTCCTGAAGCCGTTGGAACTTGAGCGTGAGGCTCCCGATACCGGGGTCCTTCGCGAACTCTACTCGGAGCTGGAGTTTAAGACATGGCTCGCTGAGCTCCTTGGCGCAGAAGGCGCCGGCGGTGACCGGGAACAGGAAAAGCGCACGGCTGCAGAGGCTGAGTACGAAACGGTACTCGACTGGGAGCGCTTCGATCACTGGCTGGAAAAACTGGAGGCAGCGGCGCTTTTCGCTTTCGACACCGAGACCACCAGTCTTAATTATATGGACGCGCAGATCGTCGGCGTCTCCTTTGCGGTTGAGGCCGGTTCGGCGGCCTATGTGCCGGTCGCGCATAACTATCCCGGTGCGCCACAGCAGTTGCCTCGGGCGGAGGTGCTGGCGAAGCTTCAGCCCTTGCTGGAAGATGAGAATGCACACAAGGTCGGGCAGAATCTCAAGTATGACATGAGTGTGCTTGCCAACCACGGAATTACCCTGCGAGGCATTGCCCACGACACCATGCTTGAGTCCTATGTGCTTGAATCAACCGCCACCCGCCACGACATGGACTCTTTGGCGCTCAAATACCTCGGCCATAAGACCATCACCTTCGAGGAGGTGGCCGGTAAGGGGGCCAAACAGATCGGATTTAACGAGGTGGGGTTGGAACAGGCCGGTCCTTATGCGGCAGAGGATGCGGAGATCACTCTGCGCCTGCACCAGTGCCTGTGGCCGCGACTGGAGGTGATACCCTCGCTGGCCGGACTCTATCACAACTTGGAGGTGCCGCTGCTGTCGGTCCTTTCGCGAATGGAACGCACCGGTGTGCTGGTTGATCAGGCGATGCTGGAGCAGCAGAGCCGGGAGCTTGCCGGGAAAATGGATGCCATCGAGAAGCAGGCTTTTGAGGAGGCGGGTGAGCGCTTCAACCTCGGCTCGCCTAAACAAATCCAGGCCCTGCTGTTCGATAAGTTGGCGTTGCCTGTGCTGAAGAAAACCCCTAAGGGCCAGCCCTCCACCGCTGAGGATGTGCTGGCAGAGTTGGCGCTGGATTACCCGCTGCCGCGTTTAATCCTCGATCATCGCTCGATGTCCAAGCTGAAGTCCACTTACACAGACAAACTCCCGGGGATGATCAATCCCCACACCGGGCGGGTGCATACCTCTTACCAACAGGCGGTGGCGGCCACCGGACGGCTCTCCTCCTCCGATCCCAATTTGCAGAACATTCCAGTGCGTACCGCTGAGGGAAGACGGATCCGCCAAGCCTTTATCGCGCCTGATGGGGCGCGTATCGTCGCCGCCGACTATTCGCAAATCGAGCTGCGCATTATGGCGCATCTTTCAGGCGATGAAGGACTGCTCAAGGCTTTCGCCGCCGGGGAGGATATTCACCGAGCCACCGCGTCAGAGGTGTTTGAAGTGCCGCTGGATGAGGTCAGTGGTGATCAGCGCCGCAGCGCCAAGGCGATCAATTTCGGTCTTATCTACGGGATGTCCGCCTTCGGTCTGGCCAGGCAACTGGGCATTGAGCGCGGTGCGGCACAGAATTATGTTGATCTTTACTTCGCCCGTTATCCCGGGGTGAAGGTTTATATGGATCAGACCCGTGAGCAGGCTCGTGAGCAGGGTTATGTGGAGACTGTTTTCGGTCGCCGCCTCTATATCCCGGATATCAAGTCCAGCAACGGCCAGCGTCGTCAGTATGCTGAGCGGACTGCAATCAATGCCCCGATGCAGGGTACTGCCGCCGACATTATCAAGCGTGCGATGTTGGCCGTGGATACCTGGTTGGACCAGCAGAGGGATGTCCGCATGATCATGCAGGTTCACGATGAGCTGGTGTTCGAGGTGCCTCAGGAAAAGGTCGATGCGGCTTCCCGAAAGGTCACCGAACTGATGAGCTCAGCGGCTGAGTTGCGGGTGCCCCTATTGGTCGAAGCCGGAAATGGGGCCAATTGGGATGAGGCGCACTAGGTTTAGGGGAGAGCGGGCAGGTGGCGCCTGCAATCTGTTTGGAACTTTTCCGGAGACCTCCTTGTCTTAAATTTCAGCGCACTGCGGTGCGTGCATCTCACTCTCTCCTGGTGAAATGCTCTCCCGGCTCCCCCCATTGCCGGGACTACTTAACCCCTGTCGCATCTCTCCTCCCCAATTAGCGACGGGGGTTTTTTTCTCTCCGGTGTTCGCCATATTTCTTTTGAATTTAAATGTGAACTATTCTCAGTCCTTCATGTCTTAAGTTATGCGTATCACAATACGTTCCTTCCACTTCACTCCTGGTGGAAGGGCAATACCCCGGCTTCCCCCATTGCCGGGATTATTTGACCCCTGTCGCACTCTCCTTCCCAATCCGCGACGGGGTTTTTTTTCGTCTTTTGCCTCAGTCCTGTGGGGTATTGCCAATCTCAAGCCAGCCGGCCAGCTTTTCTCGTGCCTGATCGACGCCTTGTTTGTCGAGCGAGGAAAAGAGCTGTACCGTCGCCAGCGGATAGTCTTCCTTGAGGGCCTTGCGGACCTTTTGCAGGATGTTGCCGCCCGGGCCGCGCTTGAGCTTGTCGGCCTTGGTCAGCAGGATGTGCACAGGCATCTGCTGGTGTGCGCACCAATCGAGCATCTGCCGGTCGAATTCTTTCAATGGGTGACGAATGTCCATCAACAGCACCAGACCACGCAGGCAACGGCGCACCCGCAGATAGTCGGCCAATACCTGCTGCCAGTGGCGTTTGACCGCTTCGGGTACTTTGGCATAACCGTAGCCGGGCAGATCGACCAGCCTCCGCTGCTCATCCAGGTTGAAGAAATTGATGAGCTGGGTGCGGCCGGGAGTTTTGCTGGTGCGGGCCAGCGAGCGATGATCCGTTAACGTATTGAGTGCGCTGGATTTACCGGCATTTGAGCGTCCGGCAAAAGCAACTTCCATTCCTTCATCAGGCGGTAGTTGGTCGAGATGGTTGGCACTGGTAAGAAAAGTAGCCAGGCGGAAGGGATTGACGGGTTTGGTTCCATGCATGTCGGTTGCCAGTGAGGATGTTTGGGTTGCCCCTCGTGTTGACCGAAGGGGGGAAGAGTTGGTATATAAACGCACCATTTTTCAGTTTTTCCAAGCTAACGATAATGGTATCATGGGCGAGATGAGTCCAAAACGACAACACACGATGGGGCGCACTCTCAAGTCAGGGAGCACCCTCTCCAAAATGATACTAGGGGTAAAGGACATGAAAAAAACAATCATAGCATCCGCCATTGGCGCAGTATTCATGCTTTCCGGTCAGGCAGTGATGGCTGATGGCAAGGCGACTTACGACGGTGCCTGTTTTGCCTGTCATGGCATTGGCGTTGCCGGTGCACCGAAATTCGGCGACAAGGGTGCCTGGGCTCCGCGTATCGCTAAAGGACTGGATGTGCTGAAGAAACATGCCAAAGAAGGCTTCAAGGGTGACAGTGGTTTCATGCCTGCCAAGGGTGGTCGTTCCGATCTGGCTGATGCTGATGTCGAAGCCGCTGTTGAGTACATGGTCTCACAGGTCAAATAAGACTGAAGAGATCGATAACTAAATCAGTAAATTGGGGAACCGATGAAGAAACTAGCTTTTGCCGCTTTGGCAATGTTTGGTGCTGTAAGCACTGTGTCTGCAGCAGGTGATGCCGCTGCGGGAAAGACCAAGTCTGCCTCCTGTGCCGCCTGTCATAGTACTGATGGGAACAGCATGGTACCGACTTTCCCGAAACTGGCCGGTCAACATGCTGAATATATTGCCAAGCAGCTGGCGGACTTCAAGTCCGGAGCACGTACCGATCCCACCATGAGCCCGATGGCCGCGCCATTAAGTGAACAGGATATGACCGATTTGGCGGCCTACTTCGCCGGCAACACCGGCTCCATCGGCTCAGCTGCAGATACCGAGAAAGCGGCTCTCGGACAAAAGATCTATCAGGGTGGTGACAAGGCCAAGGGGATCTCTGCCTGCATGGCATGCCACGGTCCTTCCGGTGCCGGTAATCCGGGCGCCAAGTTCCCCGCACTGAGTGGACAGCACAGCACTTACATTATCAAGTCGCTGAAGGACTTCCGTTCAGGTACCCGTACCAACGATCCTGCCAAAATGATGCGTGATGTTGCGGCCAAGATGAGCGATAGCGATATTGAGGCTGTAGCTGAGTATATTTCCGGACTGCACTGAGTTCAGCTCCATCCTGTAGTATTTATTAAAGGGTGGTCCTCGGACCACCCTTTATTTTCTCAGGGTCTTTATTTGTTTTATTTAAGCGATTTGTCGCAACTTTTCCGCTTTCGTGCTATCAAAGGCGTAGATTTCGTCGCCCTGAACCAGATGGTTATACGCACTTGAACGATAACGTAAATCAACGGCTAAAATCTCAACGCCGTCTCTCCAGGGTACTCATCGAGTTCCTTGGCTCAATGAATCTGGCAATCACCCTGCTGGTGGCTATAGCGATCGCCTCGGTGATCGGCACAGTGCTGCAGCAGAATGAGCCGTACAATAACTATGTAATGAAATTCGGGCCGTACTGGTTCGAAGTTTTCAAGAGCCTTGGCCTGTTCGATATCTATGGTGCCCCGTGGTTCCTGTTTTTGCTGGGTTTTCTGTTGGTATCGACCAGTGTTTGCGTCTATCGGAATACTCCCTCCATTATCAAGGATATGCGCCACTTCCGTCTGGATGTACAGGCCAAGTCATTGCGTGCTTTCAGGCATAAGGATGAGTGGGCCGTGGCTGCGGCTCCAGCCGATACAGCCGCCGATTTGGCTAAACGCTTGAAGGAACAGGGCTATCGTCTACGCATAAAGCAGCGTGATGATGGTGTGGTGCTGGCCGCGATGAAGGGCTCGGTGAGCCGTCTCGGCTACCTGCTTTCTCATGTCGCGATCGTGGTGATCTGTGTCGGCGGACTTATTGACGGCAATCTGCCGCTTAAGCTGGCGGAGATGCGAGGCGAGATACAGGCCGAAACCCGTGATATTCCCGTTAGCCAGATCCCACCGCAAAGCATGCTTCCCGCGGATAGCAGTTCCTTCCGAGGCAGTGTGAACATTCCTGAAGGAGGGCGCGCCAACTTCCTCTTCATCGGCCTGCGCGATGGCTATCTGGTGCAGAAATTGCCCTTCAGTATTGAGCTGGAGGATTTTCGTATCGAGCACTATTCCTCAGGGATGCCCAAGTCCTTCGAGAGCACCATTCTTATTCACGACGAGGATCTCGAGGAGCCGCTAAGGCGGGATATTGCCGTCAATCATCCTCTGATCTACAAGGGTCATGCGATCTACCAGGCCAGTTTTTCTGACGGAGGCTCGAAGCTCAAACTCAAGTCTTGGTCACTGGATATGCCGCAGCAGGAGCCTCTGGACATCGATACCTCAGTGAACTCCCAGGTAAGACTGACTACCCCGCGCGGCGACTACAACCTTGAGGTCAGCGATTTCAAGCTGTTTAACATCTTCCCGGCATCAGAGAATGATCCTAGCGGCAAGAAGTTCCATAATTACGGTCCCAGTGTGATCTATCGGCTGAGAGCGGCCAATGGCGAAGCTCGGGAATATGTTAATTACATGACTCCGGTGATGCTGGATGGGCGCAGTTTTTTTCTGAGCGGTATGCGCATGAGTCAGGCAGAGGACTATCGCTTCCTGCATGTTCCGCTTGACGCCGACGGCGGGGTAGACCGGTTCATGGCTTTCCTTGCCATGGTGCGTGATGAGGCCAGGGTGAGGGAAAAGGTGCGCCGCCAGCTCACCAGTGAGATGGGCATCACGCAGGAAGATCCGCTTTATGAGCAGCTCACCGGTTCGATTGTCGGGCTGGTAACAACCTTTGTTAACGATGGCGTCGATGCGATCGTTGCGCAGACAGAAAAGACTATCCAGGAGGAGAAACGCAGCGATGCGTTAGCCTACTATATCAAGACAATTCAGGGCGTCTTAGGCAGCTTCTACGTGGATCTTTTGCGCCAGGAGGGTGTCGACATCAGCGCCGGTGTCAATGATAGTGACGCCGCCTATTTTGACGATGCCCTGAACGCACTTTCTCAGCTTGCTCCTTATGGAGCACCGATGTACATCAAGCTCCAGGAGTTTGAACACATTGAAGCATCCGGTCTCCAGATCACCAAAGCGCCCGGGCAGAACATTGTCTACCTTGGCTGCGTCATGCTGATATTGGGTGTATTTTTCATGTTCTATCTACACCATCGACGCCTTTGGCTGTTCATCTCGGATCAGGAGAACGGTTCGATGGTGCTGTTTGCCGCGGCGGGACACCGCGATCGTAGTGATTTCGACAAGGAGTTTTCATTCCTGCAGCACGATTTACGTCGGCGCAGCGGGGCGATTTAATCCATAGGGTGCCTTGCATCCGGTAAGAGGTGGATCGATGTCCGTAACCGAGCAATATCTGGAAAACGAATTCAACAAGGCGCCACTGCTCAAGCGCTTGGGTCTGTTTGACTGGATCTGGGCCGTGCTGGTACTGGCGGGAAGCCTTGTTGCCTACAATCAGTACTCCTCACTGATGGATAGCTATGAGGTGGGTATCCTGTTCGGTACCACAGCGGGGCTTGTGCTCTTCGGTTGGCTCTGGAAGCCGATGCGCAGCTTCAGCCTGGTGGTGGCGGCCATCAGCCTCTCCGCAGTCGCGCTCTATGGGACAGATCTGTCGCGTAATGAGACCAGTTTCTTCCTCAAGTTCCTTATTTCCAGCCAATCGGCGATCATGTGGATGAGCGCGCTCTACGTGATGGCGACGCTGGCATACTGGTTCGCTCTCGCCAGTGGTTCGGCATTCAGCGGCAGGGTTGCCAGCGCCCTGACCTGGTCCGCCTCAACCATGGGGTCGGTCGGTCTGATGGTGCGCTGGCGTGAGTCCTATCTCATCAGCCACGATGTGGGCCATATTCCGGTGAGCAACCTCTATGAGGTGTTCATCCTGTTTGCCATTATTACTGCTTTGCTCTACCTGCATTACGAGCGTCGTTATAACAACCGTGCAATGGGCGCCTTCGCCCTTACGGTTATCAGTGGTGCTGTGGGATTTCTGCTGTGGTACACCTTCGAGCGCGGCGCCCATGAGATCCAGCCGCTTGTACCGGCGCTGCAGAGCTACTGGATGAAGATCCACGTTCCAGCCAACTTCGTCGGCTACGGCGCCTTTGCTCTGGCGGCGATGCTGGGGTTGGCCTACCTGCTGGTGGAGCGCAACCCCAAAGGCCTGCTGGCGCGCCGCTTGCCGAGCCTCGAGCAACTCGATGACATCATGTACAAGGCGATCGCACTGGGCTTTGCTTTCTTTACCGTGGCCACAGTGCTCGGTGCTATGTGGGCGGCCGAGGCGTGGGGCGGCTACTGGTCCTGGGATCCGAAGGAAACCTGGGCCCTTATCGTCTGGCTCAACTATGCCGCCTGGCTGCACCTGCGCATGACCAAGGGCTGGCGTGGCGGGCCGCTGGCCTGGTGGGCCATTGTCGGCCTGTTCGTCACCTTGTTTGCCTTTGTTGGTGTGAATATGTTCCTCTCCGGGTTGCACTCCTACGGCCAGCTTTGATGAATGGCCACGGAATATACTGACTACACGGAAAGGTAAAGTTGCAGGTTGGGTATCAGCCAGAGGTTGGATTTTCAATAATCTGATTGGACCAGGCAACAAAAAAGCCCCGCCTGCGGGGCTTTTTTATTGTTGTCAGAGGAGAATTCAATCCTGATAGCCACCGGAGTTAAGGCGAGTATCAAGCATTTTCCCGACATAGCATTCCGTTGCCAATTTCCGGGTTCAGCGCATCTTACCGCCGTAGACATAACGTGAGAATGCAGCCACATCCTGGCTCACCCTGCGGAACAGCGCGTCGAGGCTGACGATGGCATCTTCCAGCAGATTAACGGCGATGAATGGGTGCTCGATGCGCAGGCGCGCATACATGGTGCGGCTAAGACGAATCAGACGGGTGTTGTCACTCATAGCGATGATGCGCACTGAGCGTGGCTGGCGGTCGAAGAAGGACATGGAGCCGATCATTCCGCCCTGTTTGGCACGGCCGATCTCGACGGTCTCTCCCTCAGCATGCTGCAGCAGGGCGGCCTCACCCTCGACCACAAAGTAAAGCGCCTCGCCGACTTCGCCGATATCGGCAATGATCTCATTTTTCTTGAACTTGACCTCTTCCGTGAACTCTAACAGTTTCTGTACCTCACGTGTGGTCATCGCCTCACACAGGTACTGTTGATTGAGAAATTCAGTGAGATTGATGTTGGTTGTTTCGCCCATGGCCAGCTCCTAGGGTTGGGATAGGTATAGGATAAAGCACACTCCGGTTGGGGGAAAGCGCTGTGATGTGCAGCAGCGGTGCCATCGGTTATATTAGCAGTCATCGCCTGCGCAGTGCGTGGGCAATAAGAAGCCATAATTTGGAGGTTAAAACGTGATACGCAGATTATTTTTAGGATTATTACTGGCCCTGCCCGCCATGGGCATGAGCGCCACCGTTGCGGCACAATCATACACGGCGGGCGAGGATTATGCTCTGGTGAACCCCGCTCAGCCCGGCGGCAGTGACGGCAAGGTGCAGGTGGTGGAGATGTTCTGGTACGGATGCCCACACTGCTTTGAGTTCGAGCCCACGCTGCGTGACTGGGAGAAGAGCAAGCCGGAGAATGTGGAATTCATCAAGATCCCGGCCATCTTTAATAATCCCCGCTGGCAGCTGCATGCCACCGCCTTTTACACGGCTGAGGTGCTTGGCGTAATGGACAAGTTCCATTCCCCCTTCTTCAGTACCATTCATACCAGCAATCAGCGTATGAACAGCAAGGAGGAGATCCGGGACTTTTTCGCCGGGATTGGGGTTGACGGTAAGTCCTTCGATGCAACCTTTGAGTCGTTTGCTGTCCAGACCAAGGTGCGTCGTGCTGCCGACCTGAGCCGTAAATATGGCCTGAGCGGAGTACCGGCTCTGGTAGTGAACGGAAAATATCTCGTGGATGGGCCGAAGGCCAAGAGCTATGACAACATGATGCGCATCGTCAATGCTTTGGTGGAGAAGGAAGCCGCCGCGGCGCAACAGTGATAGCATACCACTAGGCCACAAGCTCCTTAGCGGAGGCTCAGATGAAGGCGGCCGAACTGTTTGTCCGATGCCTTGAAAACGAGGGGATCGAATTCATCTTCGGTATACCCGGGGAAGAGAATCTGGACATCATGGATGCCCTGCTCGAATCACCGATCAAATTCGTTGTGACCAGGCATGAGCAGGGTGCCGCCTTTATGGCTGACGTCTACGGTCGTTTGACCGGGCGCGCAGGGGTGTGCCTTTCCACCCTGGGACCCGGAGCGACCAATCTCATCACCGGTGTGGCTGATGCCAACATGGATCATGCACCGCTGGTGGCGATTGCCGGTCAGGCAGCCACTCACCGTCTGCACAAGGAGTCACACCAAGTACTCGACCTGGAGCAGATGTTCCAGCCGGTAACCAAATATTCCTCGCGCTTGCTGACACCCGCTACTATCCCCGAGGTGGTGCGGAAGGCCTTCAAACTTGCCCAGACTGAGAAGACCGGGGCTGCTTTTATTGAATTTCCTGAGAATATTGCCGAGATGGTGGTGGATGATTACCCCCTGCCGGTAAAAAATCCGCTGCTGCCGGAACCGGCTACAAGCCAGGTCGAGCGGGCGGTGCAAGTGATCTCCGAGGCGCGATCGCCGTTGATTCTGGCCGGAAACGGGGTGATCCGGGCTAAGGCGTGGCAGCAACTGGCCGATTTTGCCGAAAAGCTCAATATCCCGGTAGCGAACACATTTATGGCGAAGGGAGTCATGCCGTTTCGACATCCCCTGACGCTCGGCAGTGCCGGCTTACAGGCCAAGGATTATGTGCACTGTGGATTCGAGGGGGCCGATGTGATTATTTGCATCGGTTACGATCTGGTCGAATATCACCCCTACCTCTGGCATCCGAGCCGCGATCGCATCATCGTGCATATCGATACGATGCCTGCGGAGGTGGATGCCTACTATCCGGTCAGGGTTGGTGTGGTTGGTGATATCAAGCATGCGTTGATCCGCATCGCCGAGTTGGCCACGCCGCATCAGGGCCACCGCCTGCGACCGCTGCGCGAGGCACTGATCAAGGAGATGAATGCCTGTAGCACGGATACGGGTTTTCCTGTAAAGCCGCAGAAGATCATCTGGGATTTACGCACCGCGATGGCGCTGGAGGACATTGTCATCTGCGACGTAGGAGCCCACAAGATGTGGATGGCGCGCATGTTCCGCTGCGAAGTACCCAATACGTGTATTATTTCCAATGGTTTTGCCAGCATGGGTATTGCCGTACCAGGGGCGATAGCCGCCAAGTTGGCTTTTCCAGAGCGCAAGGTGGTTGCAGTGACCGGTGATGCCGGATTCATGATGAACGTGCAGGAGATCGAGACCGCAGTAAGGATGAAGACGCCCTTGGTGGTGTTGATCTGGAACGATGGCGGGTACGGCCTCATCAAGTGGAAGCAGATGAGTCAGTTCGGGCGCAGCTCCCATGTCGATTTCGACAATCCCGACTTTGTCCGCCTCGCTGAATCCTTCGGTGCCGTGGGACTGCGTATCGAAAAAACGGCGGAACTATTGCCGACCTTGAAAAACGCCCTGGGGAGCGACAATGTAACGATTATCGATTGCCCGGTGGATTACACTGAGAACCTCAAGCTCACCGCTACACTTGGTGAGATGATTTGTCCAATTTAATGCGTTAGACAGGAAATACATGGAGACAGCCTTGACAGGCCAGGCAGCAGGCCATCGCCTACGCCTCCTCAGCTATAACATTCAGGTCGGGATCAACAGCGTGCATCCCCGCCACTATCTGACTAAGGTCTGGAAGCATGTCCTGCCGGCGCGGCGCCGTTTCGATACCCTGGATCATATTGCCAGGCTGCTCAAAGAGTACGATATCGTCGGCCTGCAGGAGCTGGATGCCGGTAGTCACCGGACCAATTATATCGACTTGACTGAATACCTGGCGGACAAGGCGCATTACCCTTTCTGGTACCACCAGCTCAACCGCAACCTGGGACGCATTGCCCAGCACGGTAATGGTCTGTTGAGTCGCTACCGACCTACTGAGATCACCGAGCATAAGCTTCCCGGAGTGGTGCCGGGACGTGGTGCCCTGCTGGTTCGCTACGGCCATGGGGATCAATCGCTGGTGGTGATCATGCTTCATCTGGCACTTAGTCCGCGAGCCCGTATGCGCCAATTGGGTTATATCGCCGATTTGGTGAGCCAGTACCGCCATGTCGTGTTGATGGGCGATCTCAACTGTGCCCCGGACAGTGCCGAGATGGCGATGCTGTTTCGGACTACACACCTCCATGAGCCATTGGAAGTCTTACACACATTTCCCAGTTGGCGTCCGGAGCGAAATATAGATCACATTCTGGTGAGTTCCGAACTACAGGTGGTGCAGTGCTCTGTGCTCAACCATGCACACTCTGATCATCTGCCGATAGCAATGGAGATAGAGTTACCCAGCGATCTAATCCTGCCTTGAGAACAGGCGGAGTTTATAAGGCTGCAAGAAGCCGCCAGGGATATTAATTCGATACTCAAACCGCGTGAACAGTTGATTAATGTATTCCGGTTGTATTCTCCTCAAGTCCGAAGAGATGCGGCAAAAGAAGAGGTTGGAGTCAGTCTGCAACAGCGTTTATTTTTACAGGCTGTGTCCCGAGAGCTTTTATATTGGCGCTATAGATGGCAGACTCATCGGAAGTGTTAACGGACTATTAATGATATAAGCCAAGGAGCCTTTATGACCCAGTCTCACCACCACCCGGTTAACAACGAAAAGCGCCTGTTATGGGCGATGTTACTGGTAAGTGGTTTTATGGTAGTAGAGGTTATTGGCGGATTGGTTTCCGGCTCCCTTGCTCTGCTGGCCGATGCCGGCCACATGCTAACCGACACCGTGTCACTTGCACTGGCATGGAAGGCCGCATCCACCGCGCGCCGTCCGGCTGACGCCCTGCGAACCTATGGTTATCACCGCATGCAAATCATTGCGGCGTTGATGAACGGCGTTGCTTTTATCGCATTGGTGGTCTGGATTGCCTTCGAGGCGGTACAACGTCTGCGAGAGCCAGTCGAGGTACTCGGCGGTATGATGTTGTGGGTAGCGGTGATAGGTCTGCTGGTGAATCTGGCGGCCTTTGCCATTCTCCATCGCGGTGTTAGCCATGATCTTAACCTGCGTGGTGCATTAGTGCATGTGATGGGTGATCTGCTCGGTTCAGTGGCGGCGATCGTTGCCGCCATTATTATCCTGTGGACCGGCTGGATGCCGATCGACCCCTTGCTATCGCTGCTGGTGGCACTCCTCATTCTGCGCAGCGCCTGGTTTGTCGTGCGCCATTCTGCCCACATCCTGCTGGAGGGAACACCTGAGGATGTCGATGTTGAACTACTACGAAGCACGCTTACCGAAGCGGTGCCTGCGGTGCAGGATATCCACCATATTCATGTCTGGTCGCTGACCCCTGAGTGGCCAATGTTGACCATGCATGTGACGGTGGCGCCACAGGAGAACTGTGCCGAAGTACTCACCTGTTTGAAGACACTGCTGGTCAAGCGTTTTGATATTTTGCATTCGACAATCCAGATCGAACCTGGATGCTGCTTCGACGAAATCCATGGCGAACATGGCGGCGGAGCGATCTCGGGACCCTGTAGCGGTCGCTAAAGGGTTTAACCGTTAGGGAAGGGAACAGTGAAGTATAAAGCGGATTGTCGCCGCCCACTCACCCCTTCCTGAAATCGACAAGAGCCTGATCTATCCACTCCGCCAGTGCACGGATCGTCATCAGGTATTGTTTGACGATTTGGCGCGGTCCGAAAGGAAGGTGATCCCGAACCTCTTTTTCGTGCTCAGTGATCCATTCCCTGGCTTGATGTAACTGCTCCTGTAGGGTCAATAGCACCTTCTCCCCTTCGTCTTTCTCCAAGGTGTCGATATTCCAGATCACCGTGTTGAAGTCCAGATAGAAGGGTTTGAAGTCCTTTGCAAAGTGCGCCATCAGTTCGTAGAAGCGTTCCCGCCCCTTGCTATTGACCTGATACACCACCTTGTCGGGCACTCCTGCCTCACGAACCGTTTCCCCATCCAGAAAGCCACCCTTGGCAAGACGGCGACAGCTTTTGAACACCGCGGGTTCGCTGATCTTGAGGATACGGTGGATCTCCTTCTCGCGGATAAAGCGCACCACCTCGTAGGCGTTTCTCGCACCGCGCATCAGGATTCCCAGTACCAGCAGGTCGATGGTTGACATAAGTATTTGAAGTTTAAGTTATTTGTTGGTGTTTGGCGGAGTATAGGGATAACCGCTGAGGGCGGCAACGCTCCTGTGAATGATTTTCCTTATTGATAGCTATACCGTATAGCGCTATCTTGTATAGTCATAATCCGTAAGAATCATGGCAAGTGCGTCTTGGTGGTTATTAAGGAAGGGTTTCGTGTCGGGAAAGAGAATGGAGGCAAGTATGACAATTCAAATCGTGTTAAAGCAGGTTTCCAGATGGCATACCTCGGGAGCCGGGCGAGTACCGGCTTTGCAGGACATCGATCTGGAAATCGCACAGGGAGAACACCTTGCTATCGTCGGTAAGTCCGGTAGTGGCAAGACCACCTTGCTGAATATGCTGACCGGCATCGACCGGCCGAACAGTGGGCAGATCCACATCAATGACACGCCCCTCCACGAGCTGGATGAAAGTGCGCTGGCGAAATGGCGTGGTGGGAATATCGGCATCGTGTTTCAGTTTTTCCAGTTGATCCCCACCTTGACGGTTCTGGAAAATATCCTGTTGGCAATGGACCTGGTTGGGAAGGTTCCCCAGGAGGAAAGAGAGAGTAAAGCCACGGCCATGCTGCGCCAGGTGGGAATTGCCTCGCATGCCGACAAACTGCCGGCAGCCCTGTCAGGAGGGGAGCAGCAAAGGGCGGCGATTGCGCGGGCTATGGCCAACGATCCGCCTATTCTGGTGGCTGATGAGCCGACCGGTAATCTAGATAGCCAGAATGCTGCGGCCATCCACCACCTGTTCACGGAATTATCAGCGTCCGGCAAGACGGTGTTGGTAGTGACTCATGAGCAGGAGCTCGCTGCTCGTTATGACCGGATCATCCGCCTGAAAGATGGGCGGATTGATGAGGCCCATCCTGCCGGTGAAATTGCCAGGAAGGCCTCATGATGAACATGCGGCTGAAAAAAGCGATCAGCGATATCCGCCATGCTCCTGGACGGTTTTCGATGGTGATCCTGGCCCTGGTGGTCGGTATTTGGGGGGTTGGTTCGATACTCGTCTCCTATTATGTCCTCTCACAGGATTTGACCCGGAACTATCTCAATACCCTCCCTGCGCACGCCATTCTGACCTCACACGATTTCCACAAACTGGACATGGCGGCGCTCAGGGCAAGAGCGGAGATTGAAGAGGCGGAGTTTCGCGACCTTTCCATTCAGCGGATCGAAGTATCTCCAGACCAATGGATCCCTCTGTGGCTTTATGGAGTGAATGATTTCAGTCATATGAGACTGGCCAGGATAACTCCGGAGCAGGGAGCGATTGCAGCCCAACAGGGAAGCCTGTTGCTGGAGCGCGATGGCTTGCGCATTTCAAATCTGGACCGGGTGAAACGTCCCAGGTTGCGTTTACCCAGTGGTGTGGTGCATGTTCCCATCAGCGGCATTGTTTTCGATCCGGCCCAGGCACCGGCGACACAGGATCATCTTATCTATGCCTATACCGATCAACAGACGTTTGCGAACTTGATAGGTGCGCCTGGCAATCAACGTTTAATTCTCCGTTTTAAAGGTGTGACGAGTAAAGAGGCGGTTGAACGGGCCGTAGCACAGCTGACCGAGGCGTTGGCGATTCAGGGGATCCACCTGAGCAGGATTGAGATCCCCGCCTTCAACCAGCATCCACACCAATGGCAGCTCGATACCCTGATGTTGCTGCAGGGGGGGATCAGTTTATTGGCCTTTGCGATGGCGGCCGTGCTGGTTTCCCAACTGATGTCCGCTTTATTGTCTAAGCAAATTCGGCAAATCGGGGTGCTAAAGGCGATAGGGGGATCACGCGCTCAGGTCATGCAGATTTATGCGTTCATGGTATTGGTGGTGGGCGTGATCGCCGGACTGATAGGGATACCTTTGGCCCTGTTGTCCGGCTATGGTTTTTCCTACTTTGTCGCCTATGCACTCAACTTCAATATCCTAACGACACAACTACCCTGGACCCTGTATTTAGCGATTGTCGCTATCAGCCTGTTGTTGCCACTGGCACTGTCGCTGCCGATTTTGAGCAAAGGGAGCCGTATTTCGGTACGCGATGCATTAAGTGATTACGGGATAAAGGTCCATTGGAAAAAATCGAAAATGCGCTCACTCCAGCGAATGCCCCGTAGTCTGGTCATGGCGTTCCGTAACACCCTGCGGCAGAAAAAACGACTGAGTATCACCATGCTGACGATGGCGTTGGGCGTGGCTATTTTCAGCACCGGCTTCAATGTGCGTCAGTCCCTGGTAACGCTGTTGCAAGAGACCAGCGATACCATGCGCTACGATGTGCGCGTCGTGCTCAAGAAGCCGATTTCCGCTTCGAAGGCACAGTCGTTGTTCAGCCAGATGGGCAATGTTCGGCAACTGGAATTCTGGAATGGCGGACACGGAGAGTTGCAGACACGGGGCGTATCGGGTGGGAGCGGGACTGGCATTGTTGCTTTGCCCCAGGGAAGCGAATTGCTGAAGCCAAAGATTGTGCAAGGACAGTGGCTGCAGGGACAGGAACGCGCCGAGATGGTGATGAACCTGCAGGCATGGGAGCAATCGAATTTTCCGCCGATCGGTGGCAGGCGTTCCATGTTATTGGAAGGCCGGCAGGTCGAGATGACACTTGTGGGGCTGGTGGAGGAATTTGAAAAACCCAAAATCTACATCGACCAGCAGTACTACTTCAACGCGGTTAATTCGGATCGACAAGCGAACAGCATCATGTTTGCGGCGAAAAATACAGAATACGAAGCGGTTGTGTCCCTGAAGCAGGAGATCGAGCGACGGCTGGCTGCCACCAATTTACCCGTTCTGGAAGTGATGTCTCATGCCGAGCGCATGAAGATCATCTACGACCATCTCAATATCGTTCTCAGCGTGTTGCTGTTCTTCGCTTTTACGGTGCTACTGGTCAGTGCATTGGGGATGTCTTCAGCCATGGGTATCAGCATCATGGAGCGGACGCGGGAGATAGGCGTATTGCGGGCGATCGGTGCGACACCGGCCAAGGTATTCAGACTGTTTGAGACCGAAGGTATGCTGCTCAGCGTGGCCAGTATCCTGCTCGGCCTGTTGCTGAGTTGGCCTTTGAGCCGTATGGCCGCCGCTTTTTTTGGGGATCTGATGCTTGGTGGGGCAGACCTGAGGTTCGTCGTGAGCGGACAGGGACTGTTGATCACACTGATAACCACGCTTCTGTTTGGCTGGATGGCGAGTCGTATTCCTGCGCGGAATGCGTTGAAAGTGACCACTCATCAAGCACTGGCCTATGAGTGAACTGGCAGGGGGGGCTAACAATGAAAAAATGGCATCTGATATTCCTGGCGTTGTTATCCACACCACTCTATGGCGCGAACATATCAGCATCCGTAAGCGGGTTTGAAAATGATCAGGGACATTTGCGATTTGCGCTATTTTCCACCCACCCGGAACCTACGCCGCCTTTCTTTTTTCATGATAGCAACGACAATGCGTAGTGGATCCCACTGCAGCACTTTTAGAGTGAAATTTAACGTTACGCCTGGAGACCAATGGATTACGGGGAAGGCATGGCCCCTACCTCTCATGTCATGCGGTGGTGCCGCCGGGTATCACCGGAAGAAAGCGTGGCGTTAGATGGGACCACCGGGCAAGCGACCCCCGATTGAGTTGGTGCTTCCTTCCCTGCGTCTCTTGGTCGACTGCACTTGCTATATCGACTCGAGTAGATATACTCGGGGCATTGATTCCCTCCCCGGTGAAACATGCATGCGCCGCCTGTTGTTGCCGGTTGATCGCGACGAACTCTGCGTTGGTTTCAAAAGTACCCCATCATCCGGGGGCATTGCGCAAGGCCGACATGTCGAATGACCTCAAGCAGGGGGATGGGCCGACTCCGGCTGCACCCGGAACTGCCGGAATGGGGGATGTATTGAAGGCATCGCTGAGGGGGCTGGATCAGTCGCACCCTATAGTGATGATCTAACTGCGCCGAAGAAGATGCCGAAACGGCCGGATATCTGCTCTGGCACCTGAGAATTTTATAATATTAACAACCCAGGAGACCCTGATGTTCAAGCGCTGCTTTTATGCCACGATTTCATTCGTGCTTTGCCTGTGTTCGCTCCAGGCCCACGCTTATTCACCCACTGCGCTGCCGGTCGTCGACAATGTCTATGCCATCATCGGTCCGCTTGGACAGCGTAGCGTCGACAATGACGGTCTGAATAATAACCTCGGTTTTATTGTCACCACAGAGGGGGTGATCTTGATTGACTCCGGTGCGTCCAGCCTGGGAGCGGAGCGTATAGCGCAGGCCATCTCTGCGGTGACATCCAAGCCGGTGAAGTGGGTGGTGAATACAGGCAGTCAGGACCATCGCTGGTTGGGCAACGGTTATTTCGCAGAGAAAGGCGCCGAGATCATCGCCATGGCGCGTACTGCGAAAACCCAGGCAAACTATGCCGCCCAGCAGATGGAAGCTCTCAAGGGGTTTATCGGTAAGCGCCTCAAGGGCACAAAACCGATGCCTGCAACACGTACACTCGACGGTGATGAGGTCAGCCTGACCCTCGGCGGTATCGAGCTCAAGCTTTTCTACACAGACACTCACTATCCGGGCGATAGCATGGTATGGCTGCCGCAACAAAAGGTCGTCTTTAGCGGTGATCTGGTTTATGTGGACCGGGCATTTGCCCTTCTTCCATGGTCTAGCGTTGTCAATGGCCAAAAGGCCTACCGCGCCATGGAGGCATTGAAGCCGAAGTATATTGTGCCCGGCCATGGTGCAGTGAGCGATATCGCCAAGGCGCGCCGGGAGTGTGGTGATTACTACGACTTTCTAAACGATATTATCGGCGCCGCAGCTCAGGAGATGGAACCGATGGAAGAAGTGCTGAACCGTTACACCGGGATGCCTGCGTTCGAGCACCTGGAGCACTTCAGTGATCTGCACCGCACAAACATGAATCGTACCTACCTGGAATACGAAGCGATGTAACCGCGTGTCTATTCACCGTTTCGGAAGCTCAGGTTGGCAATACTTTTTCTTCGCGCGTTCAGATCCGCGCGTGATTTAAGTTTAAAGCCTCCATTGTTTCGGTGCAGTTGTTTGACAGAAGTGTGCCAGGACGGGTTGAGACGGTGTTGTGCAGAGATGGAGCATTGCGCCGTGAGCCCGGTGTTGAATATGGTGCGATGGAGAGATGCCGTTAACAACGTCGTATAGATCGCAAGTGCATACTCCTTTCGGTCTCCACCCCGAACACCATTGAATCGTAGTTTGTTATCAGGATCTCTCGGCGCACACTACAACGCAAAAGACCCTCGCGAAGAGGGTCTTTTGATTATATGGCGCGCCCGGAGGGATTCGAACCCCCGACCACCGGCGTCGGAAGCCGGTACTCTATCCAGCTGAGCTACGGGCGCATGGTATAGATTGTACTACTAATTGCGGTGTGGCTGTGGCGCTCATTTGGACAATGTCGCAAATGAAGCCCATAAGGATACCGGTGTAGGTGGCCGGCGTCCATCGCCGGAGATGTGCTTGTGGATGTTTTGTAGAAAAAAAAGAGTTTGTGGTCCAGGAATTTCCATGAAAACTATATTTAAAGATATACTAATGCGCTTTTAGCCCGTTATGTGCCGATTCTCGGCTTGCAGGGCGGCGCCTTCGCTCATGAGGCAAGTTCCATTGGGCATGATTGGTGCGCCTGGTTGTTGGGGCTGACGGGGAAATGATTTATTAAATATCAATTAGTTAGGAGTTCGATGTGAGCAAAGTAAATTCCAATTTCGGTTTTAGCGTGGGCGTACTCATTGTTGTTGCAGTTGCAGCCGTAGGTATCAACGCCTTGGTGGGATCTGCTTTGAAGGGAGATTCTAATGCTGACATGGGTGATGAGGCCGTTGCAGAGCGCATTAAGCCGGTTGCCCAACTGAACACCGGTGCGCCGATCGTGCCGGAAGCGTCCGCCTCCGCCGCAGCCGCAGCCCCGGTTGCTGCTGCTGGTGGCGCCCGTTCCGGTCAGGATATTTACCAGAGTACCTGTTTTGCCTGCCACGGTACCGGCGCTGCCGGCGCTCCTAAGCTCGGTGATACCGCTGCCTGGGCCCCGCGTATCAGCCAGGGCATGGACACTCTGCTGAACAACGCTGTTAATGGTCTGCGTGCCATGCCGCCGCGCGGTACCTGCGGTAGCTGCTCCGATGACGACCTGAAGGCCGCTGTCGAGTACATGGTGGAAAACAGCAAGTAAACAACGCTATCCACACGTTGCGAAAAGGCCGGGTTTATCCCGGCCTTTTTCGTTGGTGCCATCCGGAACTATGCTTTGAAGCGAGCGGATTCGCTGCTAGCTTTTGGATATAGGGCCATCTTTCCTGTTTGCCGATACAGGGTGCGCCTGGAGTTACGCCAATGGTGTGGCACGTCCAAATCCCGTCTATTCCCAAGGCCGCCATTCCTGCGATTCACCGGGTCAATAGCGACAAGCCCTGGCTGTGGTTGGCGGCAGGGTGGGGGGACTTCGTCAAGGCACCGGCAATTAGCCTGGCGTACGGTCTTGTGGTTGCGTTGATGATGCTGACAATCTTCCAGCTCTTGCAAATGAGGGGATTCTTCCTGTTCGCGCTTGCCCTGATGGCCGGATTCGTCTTCATCGGCCCCTTGCTTGCGGTTGGGTTGTATGAGATTAGCCATCGGCTGGAACAGCAATTGCCGGTGAGGCTCTACGATACCTGGCGGGGTTGGCGTAGAAACCGCCGATCGCTCTTCGGGATTGGCATGGTGATGACGATCATTGTACTGGGCTGGTTCGTGGTCTCGTCCCAGGTCACCGCCATGGCCTACGCCATGAGTGGCGATGAGGCATTCGCTTTTGCCGCCAGGCTCGATTGGCAGAGCTTCTTTCTCTCTATCCGTTGGCCGATGGTAATTTCGTTCAGCCTCATCGGCCTGACTGCTGTAACCGTGGCCTATGTGTTGATGGTCGTTTCCGTGCCTATGCTGACCGACAAGGAGGAGATGGATACGATAACGGCAATGGTTGTCAGCCTCCATACGGTAAGGAAGAATCCCTCAGTCCTTATTCTCTGGGCTGTCCTGATAGCCGCTTTCACCGGGCTTGGTGTAGCGCCGATTTTCCTTGGTCTGATCCTCGTTTTTCCCCTACTGGCCTATTCCTCCTGGCATGCCTATCGTGATTTGATAGAGCACTGAGCAAGCACTTACAGACATTCCCTCTGAGGGCGCCTCCCTGCGCCCTTTTTTCGTGCCGGAAATAGGGCAACTCCCCCTTGTGGTGCGTATGCAGCAGGGCAAACTTCAGTAATACGTAATCGAATCATAGTGTTACTGGTGACTGACGAAGAAAATCTGCTGGCATGTGATTTGCGCTACCTGATGTATGGCAATTGTGAGGTCTGCAATGACAGATTGCTTCGTCACTACCGTCCCTCGCAATGACAGGCAGTTCAGGTTTTGTCATTGCGAGCCTAAGCGAAGCAATCTCATGTTGTACCAAGCAAGCAGATTGCTTCGTCACTACCGCTCCTCGCAATGACAAATAAATGATTTAAGCCTAGGAACACATATTTTGGTGATGCGATGACAGAGGTTAAAAAATTCTGGCCCATTCTTACCGCTACTCACCGCTACGACAAATCCCTGTCGACGCGAGGACATGGTGCGGGAATCATTATCGAGGCACCGATACTCGCTTATTTGATCGAGACAAAAAACGGACGGATTCTCTACGATGTCGGTTGTGATTACAGCAAGATCAACGAACCGAAATTACGCAAACAGTATTATGAAAACGAAGAGTTCGAATTCGGTCCGCCGCAGATGAGCGAGGA
>JBFEYJ010000004.1:0-47479 GCA_041562215.1 Thiohalomonadaceae bacterium
AAAAGTTGCATGTTTAGCGGTTTTTCTCGGCAGCAAGAGTATGTCAGGCGTACAGTGGCCGCCTTTGAAAACAGGGTCGGCCTGGTGATGAATAAACCGCACCCTCATGGTGGCGTCGCGAGCTTTCATTGGCCGGCGTTTGTCTCTGCCGACAGCCACCCGGTGGCGGGCGAGCAGGGCGGTTTTCAGGACGTGCTTTGGGGCTTTGGAATGCGCCATGCCATTCGTTCCGGTGTGCTCGCTGCGCAAAGCCTGCTGAGCGGTGAGGATTACAGCCGGCTATGGCAAGAGGCATTCGCTCGGCAATTAAGGATAGCAAAGGTTAACCGGGCTGTTTTCGCCATGCTTGGCAACCGCGGTTATCGGTATTTCCTGCGCTGGGTTGTGAACAGTCGTGATCTGCACGGTCTGCTGCATCGGCAGTATCACGGTACCTGGTTCAAACATCTGTTGTATCCATGGGCACAGATGCGTCTGAAAGATTAGGAAATGTATTTTCATGGGTTCGCCTTTTCGGGCCTTGTTGAAGTGTGGTGTGTGCTTACTCCTGAACAGTGATGTTCAGGCCATGTTGAATCAGAGTCGAACAAAATAACGTAGAAATAACCCGGAGAGACGGGTCTCAATGGCTTCCCCCCGCTCTGCTCTACGGTAAAGATAGGCAATTTATCGGGCTGGCATCATGCCAAGGAGCGGTCGTGTTTATGACAGGCTTTGCACGCTCCGCGGAAAAGGTGGCACGGTGAAATCGGTAGTCATGACAGTTTCAATCACCGCTTGAAATGGGTAGCAACACCCATAAACAGTTCCGCGACTTCACTGACCGTTTCGCTGAGGGTGGGATGGGGGTGGATGCTGAGCGCGAAGTCTTCGGCAATAGCACCGAGCTCAATGGCTAGAACCCCTTCGGCGATGAGGTTCTCCGCTTGCGGCCCGACAATGCCCATGCCCAGTACGCGGCCACTTTGCTCTTCGATCAGCAATTTGGTTAACCCATATCCGGCGTTGAGGGTGAGGGCGCGGCCGTTAGCCTTCCACGGGTAGCGCAGGACACATCTCCCTTCCCCCGCCTCCTCTTCGCTAAGGCCACACCAGGCGAGCTGCGGTTCGGTGTAAACTACGGCGGGGATGGCGCGGGCGTCAGCGGCGGCTGGTTTGCCGGCAATGGCCTCCGCGGCAACCTTGCCCTCGTACATCGCCTTGTGGGCCAGCAGCATACCGCCGGCGATATCGCCCACCGCGAAAATATTTTCATTGCTGGTGCGACACTGTTGGTCGGTGATGATTGCGTCGGCCTTGTCTGTTTTGACCCCCGCCTGCTCCAGTTCCAGGTCGTCGCTGTTGGGTTGCCTACCGACGGCCAGCAGGACGTGTTCAAATCGCTCCTCGCGGCTGTCGTTCTCACCCGTTATGGTGACCTTGACGCTGTTGTTCTCTTCCGTCATGGCGGTAGCACGGCTGTTGTAGTGCACGGCCTCAAACAGCGGTTCGATGTGTTTGCTCAGGACCTTCACCAGATCCGCATCGGCCGGAGGCAACAGGCGTTCCCCGCTTTGCACCAGGGTGACGCGCGAACCAAGCGAGGCATAGACCAGCCCCAGTTCCAGGCCGACATAACCGCCGCCAATCACCAGCAGGGTCTCCGGCAGATCCTTGAGCGCAAGCGCACCGGTGGAGTCCATGATGCGAGAGTCGGGCCTGATTTCGATATCGGGGAGTGAGCGTGGACGTGAGCCGGTGGCAATGATGGCGTGCCGAAAAGTGACCGAGGGGGATTCGCTGTTGTCGATGTGGACCTTGTCCGGTCCGGCAAACCGGGCGCGCCCCTGGATGCGCTGGATACCGCGTTGCTCGCAGAGGGTATCGAGGCCGCGGCTCAGTTTCCCAACCACCTCCTCTTTCCATTGGTGCAGGGCGTTGAGGTCCAGCTCCGGTTCACCGAAACGCAGTCCGTGTTCGGCGGACGCCCGTGCGGCAAGTCGCAGCCCAGCCATTTCCAGCAACAATTTTGATGGGATGCAGCCTCGCAGCAGGCAAACCCCGCCGAGACGTGCCTCATCGCTTACCAGCGTGACGTCCAGTCCCAAATCGGCGGCGCGAAAGGCCGCGGCATAGCCCCCGGGGCCACCGCCAATGACCAGCACCTCGGTCTCCATCGGCAGTTCACCCATGACCATATGTGAGCTCCATCGTTGTCAGCCCTTGAGCAACAACTCTTCCGGATCGGAGAGCGCCTCGGCAATGGTGGTGACAAAGCGCGAGGCATCGGCGCCGTCGTTGACGCGGTGATCGAAGGCCAGACACAGCGGCAGCATCAGGCGCGGCTCGATGGTGTATTTCTCGAGAGTGCCACGCACCACCGGCTGCAGCGTCGCTTGTGCCAGACCGAGGATCGCCACATCGGGGGTGTTGATGAGCGGGGTGAAGGCGGTGCCGCCAAGCATCCCCGGATTGGTGATGGAAAAACTGCTGCCGCGCAGCTCCTCAAGCTCCAGTTTGCCGCCGCGGGCACGTTCGGCCAGGGTACTGAGCTCCACCGCCAGTTCGATAAGGTTTTTTTGATCTGCATCGTGCACCACCGGCACCAGCAGACCCTGCTCGGTGTCGACCGCCACCCCGATATGGTAGTAGTGCTTGAGCACAATATTCTCACCGGAGGCATCAAGGCTGGCGTTGAAACGGGGAAAGCGTTTGAGCGCGGCCACCACTGCCTTAATGGCAAAGACTGTGGTCGTCAGGTGAGCACCGGCAGCTTCCGCCTCCTGCTTGTGGCGCTGGCGAAGTGCCTCCAGCTCGGTAATATCGACCAGTGACTGATGGTTGACATGGGGCACACTGCGCCACGCTTCGCTCACATGCTCAGCCACCTTGCGGCGCAGACCGCGAAGCGGAATCGTTTCCACCTCACCCCATTGTTCGAAACCGCCCGCTGCCGGTTTCTTTTCAGGGGAGGGTGCTTTTGCCACCGCTTTTTTCTCCTCTTTCCGGGGTTTGCCTACGGCTGCCGCACGCACATCCTCATCGGTAACCCGGCCATGGGGACCACTGGGAGAAACCTCTTCCAACACCACCCCCAGTTCGCGGGCCAGACGGCGAGTTGAGGGAGCGGCAGGGATGGGGGCGCCGGTGCGGCGTGAAGGTTGTTCATCGCCTCCCTCCCTTTCGGCCTGCTTCTCGCTCATGGCCTTCTCAAGGTCGCGGGCCAGATCGAATTTCGCCTCCCTGGTGTTTTCTTCTTCTGTGGTTTCGCCGGGCGCTTGCTCTTCAGGTTTGCCCGCCCCCTCTGCGGACTCCTCGCTGGTGTAGGTAAAGAGGACATTGCCGACTTCAGCCACATCACCTTTGCTCACCCTGACCTCATCGATGGTGCCGGTGAACGGGGAAGGCACTTCAACAACCGCCTTGTCGGTTTCGACATCGAGCAGGATGTCGCCATCCCTGACCTGATCGCCGGGCTTGATATAGATGTCGACGATCTCGGCTTCGTGAATGCCTTCCCCAGGGTCCTGCAGTCGGAACTCCTTGCTCATGCAACACCTCGGTCTTATGTGGAAAGTGCCCGGCGAGCCGCCGCCAGAATGCGCGGCACATCCGGCAGGTACTCGTGTTCGCGGGCAAAGTAGGGCATCGTGATGTCGTACCCGGTGACCCGTTCGATCGGTGCCTCCAGATAGAAGAAGGCGTGTTCGATCAGCCGGGCAATGACCTCGCCGGCGGCACCGAAGCTGCGCTGCGCTTCGTGGACGATGACGGCCCGCCCGGTGTTGCGTACCGAGTCGCTGAACAGCTGATTATCCAGTGGCGACAGGGTCAGCAGATCGATCACATCGGCTTCTACCCCATCCTCTTTCGCCAGCTGTTCGGCGGCCTCGAGTGTTCGGTGCAGCATGGCGCCGTAACTGATAAGGGTGATGTCCTTCCCTTCTCGCACCCGCAGGGATTTACCGAGCGACAGGGTCTCCTCCTCCTCCGGCACCTCTTCGCGAAAGGCGCGATAAAGAGCCTTGGGCTCCATGAACACCACCGGGTCCGGATCACGGATAGCGCTGACCAGCAGGGCGCGGGCATTGCGTGGGCTGGAGGGAATGACGCACTTGAGGCCGGGTATATGGGAAAAGAAAACCTCCTTGCTCTCTGAGTGATGCTCCAGTGCGTGGACCCCACCACCGTAGGGCATGCGTACCACAAGCGGTACGGTGAACCGCCCTCGTGAGCGCCAGCGCATGCGCGCGGCATGAGATTCAAGCTGAGTCAGGGCCAGGTAGCTGAAACCGGAGAACTGGATCTCGGGTACGGGGCGCAGGCCGTTAATTGCCATGCCGATGGCGATACCGACGATGGCTGACTCAGCGAGCGGTGTATCGATGGCGCGTTGTTCACCATATTCTTTGTAGAGTCCATCGGTGATGCGAAATACTCCACCGTCGACACCGACATCCTCACCAAGCACTATCACGCTGTCGTCCTTTTCCATTTCCTGTTTGAGGGCAAGGTTAAGCGCTTCGGCCATGGTCAGCTTAGCCATCTCCGCTATCCCTGTTGCCATGGTGAAGTGCAATAAATGCCTCGTGTTGTTCCTGCAGATAAGCGGGCATTTCGGCGAACTGGTGATCGAATATCACGGTCGGGTCGGTCAACTCGGCCATGCGTGTTTCGGCACGTCTCCACGCCTGCTTCATCTCCTCATCGATCTCCTTTTCCATCTCCGCGACAGCGCCGCTGTCGAGCAGCCCCTTATCTTCCATATAGCGGCGAAAACGTCGCAATGGATCGCATTTTTTCCATGCTTCCTCTTCGTCCTTGTTGCGGTAGCGTTTGGGATCGTCCGCCGTGGTGTGCGCCGCGAGGCGGTAGGTGAGCAATTCGATGAGCGTTGGCCCCTTGCCCTTGCGGGCTCGTTCTACCGCTTCGCTGGCGGCGGCATAAACGGCAAGGATATCGTTACCGTCCACTTGAATACCTGGGATGCCATAGGCCAGCGCCTTTTGCGCCAGGGTCTTGGAATGGGTCTGATGTTCGCGCGGTACCGAGATGGCCCACTGATTGTTCTGGCAGACGAAGATAGTGGGGGTGGTAAAGACACCGGCAAAATTGAGCCCTTCATGAAAGTCACCTTCAGATGTGGCGCCGTCACCGAAAAACACCATCGCAACCTCATCGCTACCCCGATAGCGCGCAGCATAGGACAGGCCAACCGCATGGGGGATCTGCGTGGCTACCGGAATGGCGGTTGGCAGGTCGCGGGAACCTTCGCCGGGATCGGCCCCTTCGTTGTAGCCATCGAAGTAGAGCAGGATCTGATCGAGTTTAGTCCCGCGCCACAGGTAGGCGGCCAGTTCGCGAAATGAGGGTACCACCCAGTCTTCCTTGCGCAAGGCGGCGACGGCGCCGAGTTGCGCCGCCTCCTGGCCGCTTGACGGGGCGAAGGTGCCGAGGCGTCCCTGATGTTGTAGCTTGAGCTGAAATTCATCAAAGCGCCGGGCCAGCAGCATGGTGCGGTAAAAGTGTTTGAGGGTGTTATCGTCCAGCTCGGGCTCCAGCTCCTGATCGAGTCGGCACTCTGAATCGAGAATGGACAGGTATTCGATCCGATATTGCGGTTCGATGACTTGCCGCGGCATGGAGACTCCTTTTCCTGCGAAGTGTGGGCGAACGCACCCGAGCGATGCGTATCAGACTGAAGTCTTGTTGTGTTCTCTGAGTCTAGAACACGGCTATTGCATGTCAAAAACGAAAGGGGCGGAATGGCGAGCGAAAGGAGTCGTTAACCGATTGAGAGGGCTACGTGCTTGCTTTTCGTACTGCATGCGACGCTACGAATACCTTGTGAGGATCGGCATGAATAGGAGTACGGCAACCTGGTGCTAATTGTGCTTCCGGGTTTGAAAAGTCAGTGAGGATTATTGAGTGAGTGACAGCTGAAATGGAAATACCCCCACATCGGTACTGTTTCTCCAGGGATCCATCCCGGTTTTTTTACTCCTCAGCCGGCTTTTGCAGCGGTGCCAGCTTGAGCAGTTCATCGGCACTGGTTTCGGCCAGATGGTACTGAATGCCAAGGTCGGGCCGGGCGAGCACAAGATCGGGGCTGCGTGCGGTTAGGAGAAAGATAATGGGTTGCGCCCCTGCTTTTGGTCCGATAGTGATGGTCTCACCTTCCTTGCCGTCGTAAGGTTTGACCTGCACGGCGCTGGCGAGCTTCCACCCGTCGATGAGGGCGGTGACCTGATCGGCGGAGTAAGCTTCGGGTTTGGGATCGGCCTCCCAGCGATCCTCCTGCCGGCGCACGGTAAGACCTGGGAGGCTAATCGTGTCGATGGTGGTGCCCTGGGGCAGCAATTGCTGGCTGATGAAGGTGGTGTAGCTACCGATGAGATGGTAATAGAGGGTGTCGCTGACAAGATGTACCCGGTCACCGACCTGTACGTAACGACGCTGGTCGAGCGGTGTGTTGTTGCCGAAGGCGAGTTTTATCGTGTCATTCAGGGTGAGGGTGACACGTGGTGTGTCGAGGCCGTAATTGGTAAGACGGGCGGTGTCGGCGGGGAAGCTGCCAAGACTTTTTTGCTCGGTGATATTCAGCAGGGAGCTGAGACGGAACTCGCCGGCGGCAATGCTCAGTGGTTCGAGCATCTGCCAGTGACCCTGTGGATCACGTTCTACGGTCACGGTTTCCTGTCCCTGGCGTTCGATGTGTATCCGTTTGACGGCATCGCGTCCGATTTCAATAAGCCGTGGATTTTCTTTCGGCGCCTCGATGCCGGGCTCATAGATAACCAGCAGCACCAACGCGCCGATGAGCAGCAGTAGTCCAAGGTTGAGAAGGTTTCTTTTACTCATTTTCATTCATCATAAATCAGCATTATAAATCGCAAGGTCTAACGCCGAGGAGTCGAGTCCCCTCGGCGTACGTTTGTCCGGGCTCCACCGGCAACCTCATCTTTTCCGCCGTCGCCACCAGATGGTAATGCCGCTGCCGAGCAGCAGGCCGGGGATCAGCAGCAGGAAGCCGAAGCCGATCACCATCGATAGGGTTGGCGTGAGCTCCAGCTGAGTGTCCGGTGCGGTGCGGGGTGCGATGGTGATGAAGGTGTCGTCGTGACTTAACCAGTTAAGCAGGCGATCCCCCAGTTCCTGGTTGGCGCCGTTGCCAAGATAGCTGTTGGCAAGAAAGTCACCGTCGCCGATAACCGCGATACGCTGGGTGTGGCCGGGCTCTTCACTTTCGCCATCGGTGGTTTCACCGCCTGTCTTACGGGTCAGTAGCATGCCGATGGTGAGTGGGCCGACGATGTCGCTTTCCTCGTTAAATTCAATCGTGCCTTCAAGTGGGCCGCTTTCGGACCAGCTGCGAGGCAGGCTGCGTAGCAGCGGCGTGGTTTCCCACTCGTTTTTTTCTTTGCTTGCGATGCCATGGGCCTGGGGAAAGAGAGTGAGCGTGGCCAGACCTTCTGTGACCGGGTGATGTGGATATTCGCCAACGACAATGATGGCCGGGTTGCTGATACCGAGCATTTGCCCGGTTGGATCCACCAGAGTGCCGGGCAGGAAATCCAACCCAAGTTGTTCGATCAGGGGGCTTAGACCTTTGCTCTCACCCGGCTCGCTGAACCACAGCAAGTTGCCGCCACCCGCGACATAGGCCTGGATCAGGGCGACCTCGCCCGGTAGCAGTTCGACCTGCGGCCCGGCGATTACCAGCACGGCCGTGTTTTCAGGGATGGCCGCTTCAGTAGCGAGATTGAGGGTTGAGAAGGAGAAACCCTTCTCCTCCAACGGCTTGCCCCACTGGCCAAGATCGAAATTGGCCTGGCCGTTGATGCGTCTCTCCCCATGGCCGCCGAGGAAAACCACGTGGCGCTCACCGCTGCGCATCATGCGTTGCAGGGCGTTGGTGAGTGCCTGTTCGCCGATGTTCTTGAGGTTTTCCTTACGTCCCTGGTAGGCAACCACCAGCTCGCCATCGAGGGTGATGCCTTGATCGCGTACCAGCTCGGGGGCCTCGTCGGGGTCGACGAAGTTGAGTTGGATGTCGGGTTTCAGTCGCTGGTAGCGTGACACTAACTCGCCGGTGCGCTTGCGCAACCCTGAAATATCATCGCTGCGGCTGAAGGAGGTGAGAGTGACCGGTCCCTCAAGCTGTTCAAGCAGAGTAGCGCTGGCTTTTGAGAGGGTGTGGCGTCCACTGGCGGTCCAGTCTGCCTGGTAGTTGTAGCGGGTGCTGAGCCAGGCGAGAAGGCCGATGACAGTTAGGAACAGGACCACAAAGCTCCAGCTCTGCAGGCGCACCTGGCGGAGACTTTTTTTGCTGACTTCCATCGTACGTCGAATCCTTTTTAACTCAGTGCTGCAGGCGGTCGGCATCCAGGCGACGGATGCTCAGGACCAGGAAGGTGGTGATAAACAGCAGGTAGTAGAGGATGTCGCTGCTGTTGAAGAGACCTCGTAGCAGCGCCTCGTAATGACGCTGTAGTGAGAGGTAGGCGAATACGGTGTTGCTTTCGGCGGCAGATTGACCGCTCATCTGGATAATCCACAGCAGTAGCAGTAGGCCGAAGGCACTGATGGCGGCGACCGTTGGCTGTGCGGTGAGTGTGGACATGAACAGCCCCGCGGCGGCGAAGGCGGCAAGCATCATTACCATGCCAATGAGGTTGGAGGCGAGCAGGCCGAAGTCGAGTGTGCCGAGAGTCATGAGCGAGAGTGGCATCAGGGTGATGAGACCGAGCATGATGGCGAGAAAACCCAGGATGCCAAGGTACTTACCGAGGACGATCTCGCTCATTGACAGTGGCGCCGAGAACAACAACGGTAGCGTGCGTGAACGACGCTCTTCGCTCACCAGACGCATGGTGAGCAGCGGGATCACCAGCAGCAGGATAATGGTGGCGCTGGAGAATAGCGGGGCGACGATGATCTCGGTGGCGCCGGGTGGATTTTCCATCATGGCGATCTGTGCCTGGTAGGCGATATAGACATCGAGCTGACCGAGGAACAGCCAGGCGAGGATGAACTGCACTACTGCCAGGATGGTCCACGCCAGTGGCGAGAGGAAGAGGCTGCGCAATTCTCGCGCAGCGAGGGTGGCGATCATCATGCGACTTCCTCCTTTTGTTCGGTGGTGGTGATGTTCACGAAGACATCTTCCAGAGAGAGACGCTCAGGGGTCAGCTCATAGAGCCCCCAGTGTTGTGCCACAGCCTGTTCGACCAGGGCCTCGGCTGGATTTTGATCCGGGTCGTGACTGAGGCGGATTCGTCCGTCTTCAAGGGTCTCTACCGACTGCACGCCACTGATCGCCTGTAGTTGCTCCGGCGTCGGCGGCCGTCGAAGGGCCACCAGCAAGCTTGAGGTCTGCATACGTCGGGTAAGACCATCGATACTGTCGGAGAGAACCAACTGTCCCTTGTTGATGATTTGCACCCGGTCGCAGGTGGCCTGTACCTCAGGCAAAATGTGGGTGGAGAGGATCACGCTGTGCTCGCCGCCGAGTTCGCGGATGAGTTTGCGGATCTCGCGGATCTGGATCGGGTCAAGGCCAACGGTGGGTTCGTCCAGGATAACCACGTCCGGTGAGTGGATGATCGCCTGGGCGATGCCGACCCGCTGCTGGTAGCCTTTTGAGAGATTGTTGATCAGTCTTTTTCCCACCTCGGTCAGTCCGCAACGCTCCTTGGCCTGTTGCACCGCGCGGGTGACGTGGCTCTTGCCGATGCGGTTGAGGCGGGCGCAGAAGGTCAGGTATTCATCGACACTCAGTTCGCGATAGAGCGGCGGCTGTTCCGGCAGGAAGCCGAGAGCCAGCTTGGCCTCCTTGGGGCGTTCCAGCATGTCGACGCCATTGATGGTGATGCGCCCGGCGCTGGGGGCCAGGTTGCCGGTGAGCATTTGCATGGTGGTGGATTTTCCGGCGCCGTTGGGACCGAGAAAGCCCAGTACTTCGCCGCGCCTGACTTCGAAGCTGACATCGTTGACGGCGAGATTGTCGCCGTAGCGCCGCGACAGGTGTTCAACCTTGATTAAGCTGTCGTGTTCCATGAGACCTCTGTTTTTCTTGTTGCTCCGGCCCACGGGTGGGCCGTGAGATCATCGTTGTGGTTTTCGGTATCATACCGCGCTAAGGGTAAAAGAGTGAGGGCGCGGCTTACCTCGTAGTTAGTTTTTTTACCTGCACAAAAGTTCCGGGAAGAGAATCATTAGTCACCATACTTCACATGCAAATGAGTAGATACCTTCGATGCTATTAGGTGTAGATACCGGCGGTACCTTTACCGATTTCGTGCTGTTAGACGGCGAGCGCCTGCATGTGCACAAGGTGCTCTCTACTCCTGAGGCGCCTGAACGGGCGATTATGCAAGGGGTACGCGAGCTCGGTATTGAGGGGGAGCTGCTCGGTGAGCTGAAGATGGTGCATGGCTCCACCGTGGCCACCAACGCCGCCCTCGAGGGTAAAGGTGTTCGCACCGTATTAATCACCAACCGTGGCTTCCGGGACTTGCTCACCCTCGGCCGTCAGGCACGGCGTGAACTATATAATTTGCAGCCTGCCCCGATCAAGCCACCTGTTCCCGCCGAGCTGTGCCTGGAGACGGGCGGTCGGCTCGGCGCCGGTGGTCATGTCGTTGAGCCATTGACGCCGTCAGACCTGCAGCACCTGGTCGAGGAGCTACAGCGGCTCAGGCCCGAGGCGGTGGCCATCAATCTTCTTTTCTCCTTCCTCGATGACCGTTTCGAATGCCAGCTTGAGGAGGCCGTCCCGGAGGGGATCTTCATTTCCCGCGCTTCGTCCATCCTGCCCGAGTATAAAGAGTACGAGCGAGGTATAGCCACCTGGCTCAACGCCTGGGTGGGGCCTTTGGTGGAGGGCTATCTTGCACGCCTGGAGGCGGGATTGCCGGGTGCAAATATTTCGGTAATGCAGAGTTCCGGCAACACCATTGAGGCGTCGCTGGCGGGTAAGCGGGCAGTGCAGATGTTGCTCTCCGGTCCGGCAGGCGGCCTCTCGGCGGCAAGAGCGGTCGGGGAGCTGGCAGGGCGTGAGCGCTTGCTTACCTTCGACATGGGTGGGACATCGACGGATGTGGCGCTGATTGATGGCGATCTGCAGCTGACCACTGAGGGGCATATAGGCCATTGGCCGGTATCAGTGCCGATGGTCGACATGCATACCATTGGTGCCGGCGGAGGTTCCATTGCCCGTGTCGATGAGGGTGGTCTGCTGCAGGTAGGGCCCGAATCGGCCGGAGCTGATCCAGGACCGGCCTGTTATGGCAAGGGCGGCAATGAGCCTACGGTGACCGACGCCAACCTTGTGCTCGGCCGTTTGTTGCCTGAGGCTTTTCTAGGTGGTGGAATGCGGCTCGATGAGGCCGCGGCGGAGCGGGTGGTGGGGAGTGTTGCCCGGCAGCTGCGGTTCGGGCTTCATGAGGCTGCTGAAGGGATCATCCGTATCGCTAATGAGCATATGGCCCGTGCGCTACGGGTGATGTCTGTGCAGCGTGGTATCGATCCGCGCCGGCTGACCCTTACCTCTTTCGGCGGTGCCGGAGGCTTGCATGTCTGTGCGCTGGCTGAGTCGCTGGGAATGCCACAGGCGCTGGTGCCGGCACACGCCGGGGTGCTGTCGGCGCTTGGGATGCTGTGTGCACCGCGCGGACGACTGTTGTCGCGCACTTATCAGGGGCTGCTTGAGCAGATGGGGGATGAGGAGATCGCAGTGCAGCTGGAAAACTTGCGCCAAGAGGGTGAGCGCTCACTGATGCAGGAGGGTGTGGCGCTGAGCGGAATTCGTTCCCAGCCAAAACTCGACCTGCGCTACCGTGGTCAGTCCTACACATTGACCGTGCCATGGGAGCGGAAGGGTGGCTGTGCTGCAGGTATCGGTGCTTTTCATTTGGCTCATCAGGAGCGCTATGGTCATCATCTCGATTTGCCGGTCGAGCTGGTTAACTTGCGAATGCAGCTAAAAGGACCCCAGCCACAGGTGCCGCTGATGCCGCGAAAAGGAGGAGTCATGGCTGAACCCGTGGATTTCACCAGCCTGTATGGCATTGAGCAGGCTGTGCCGGTATGGTCGCGGGATGCGCTGGTGCCCGGGCAGGAGTTCGAAGGACCGGCACTGATCACCGAACAGGTATCAACGACCTGGTTGGCGCCGGGTTGGCGATGTCAGGTCGATCCTTATGGCAATCTCGTGCTTCATTTTCATCCTTGACCATTCATTATTGTGAGCTGCGTAACTTTTTTTGCCATTTGCGGTCTCAATATTACCTTTATGTCAGAGACCAATGTGCTATTGCGCACAACACTAGGCAAATAAGGTTGTATCTGTCGGCCATTTGCCCTGACAGCATCACGTCAATCGCCAAATATCGAGGTTATCCTATTGGAACTCACCGGTTTTCTCTCTCCCTCCTGGCTGGAGGTTATTCTCATCACGCTGGGTATGACCCACATTACTATCGCCGCGGTGACGATCTTCCTGCATCGTCATCAAGCCCATCGGTCTTTGGAGTTACACCCTTTGGTAAGCCATTTTTTCAGGCTCTGGCTCTGGCTGACCACTGGTATGGTGACGAAGGAGTGGACGGCGGTACACCGTAAGCACCATGCCAAATGCGAGACTGAGGCCGATCCGCACAGCCCTCAGGTCAAGGGGCTGAAGGAGGTGCTGTTGCGTGGTGCCGAACTCTATCGAGAGGAAGCGGACAACGCTGAAACGCTGGAGCGCTATGGCAAAGGGACGCCGGATGACTGGATGGAGCGCAGGTTATACAGCCGCTATCCCTATCTGGGCATCGTGTTGATGCTGGGTATCGATCTTGTGCTGCTTGGGCCGATCGGGTTAAGCGTGTGGGCGGTACAGATGATGTGGATCCCCTTGATGGCGGCGGGAGTGATCAATGGCATCGGTCACTATTTCGGTTACCGCAACGCCGAGGCCCAGGATGCCTCCACCAATATCCTCCCATGGGGCATCCTCATCGGTGGTGAAGAGCTGCACAATAATCATCACGCCTGGCCGGGCTCGGCCAAGCTCTCATACCACTGGTGGGAGTTTGATATCGGCTGGCTCTACATTCGTTTGTTGCAGGCAGTGCGACTGGCCAAGGTCAAGCGCGTTTCCCCCTCACCGCCACGGATCAGCCGTCAGGCTAAAGAGCTGGATGCTGAGGCCGTGCGTGCCATCATCAATAGTCGCCTGCAGGTGCTGGCTCGTTATGGTCGTCAGGTAATGGCCCGGATCCATCGGGAAGAGCTCAAGCGAGTGGCGAACAACCGCAATCTCAAGGGCATGTTCAAGCGTGCCAGAACGGCGCTACTGCGTGATGATAAGCTGCTGGATGAACGTGGTCGTCATTGCCTTGGCACGGTGCTGGGACAAAGTCAGGCGCTGGCCGTGGCAGTGGAGTACCGCCAACGGTTGCAAACGATCTGGCAACAGGCCGCGAGTCATCCGGAAAAGGGGCTGCAGGCTTTGCAGCAGTGGTGCCGTGAGGCGGAAGAGAGCGGGAACCGCTACCTGCAGAACTTCGCCCGCCAGCTGGCGGGCTACCGGCTTGGAACACAAGGCTGAAGAGATCTTATGGCACGGAACACACGGATGTGTCAGCTAAAAACATCGAGCTCCAATAGCGACACCCGCCGCACTGTGGTTATCTAATTTGTCGGGATAGAGGCTGAGCGTGGAAGAACACTTATCCTTACTTCCGTGTGTTCAGCGATGATTTGCGGTGGCAACTGGCACAAAAAAGCCCGGTATAAAACCGGGCTTTTTTTCGTGCAAGGCGAGTGAAGTCTTACTTGATCTTCGCTTCCTTGTACATAACATGCTTGCGCACGACGGGATCGAATTTTTTGATCTCCATCTTCTCCGGCATGTTGCGCTTGTTTTTGTCTGTGGTGTAGAAGTGACCAGTACCGGCACTGGACACCAGGCGGATCTTATCGCGTGCTGATTTTGCCATGATCTAGCTCCTTATACCTTTTCGCCACGGGCGCGGATATCAGCAAGAACGGCATCGATACCCTTCTTGTCGATGATACGCATACCTTTTGTGGTGAGACGCAGTCTTACCCAGCGATTTTCGCTCTCCACCCAGAAGCGGTGGCTGTGCAGATTTGGCAGGAAACGACGTTTCGTTTTGTTGTGCGCGTGCGATACGTTGTTACCGGTGATCGGTCGTTTGCCCGTTACCTGGCATACCTTGGACATGATTCTGAACTCCAACAATACTGAAATCTTTTCACCCTATGGGGCAGGAAGCCGGATTTTATACCAAATCCGAGCCTCCGTGGCAAGCACCAAGCCGCAATCAGGACGTTTTTTGCGGTTCATCGAGCACCGTGGAGAGGGAAGCCGGCCTCTTCCTGATGGTGTCGGATATGGCGTAAAGGAAGTATACATTACCTAGTGGGCCAGTTAGGAATAAAGGGGGGCCCTGGCGTCGGTTGAGCATTACCGATCCAGAATACCGTTTTCAATCACCTCGATATGCGCCTCGCCTTCTTGCTCGGGGACTTTGCGCGTGTGCCCGTAACGAGCCGTGAGGTGATTAGTCGTGTCCTCTGGACTGGCTTACTGCCGGGGCTACGGGCAACGCCTCAGCTCAGCAAAGTCCGCGCTCAGCCAGTGAGATGACCTCCCCGTCACCGACGATCATGTGATCCAGCAGCCGCACATCGACAAGTTCAAGGGCTTGTCTGAGCTGCTCGGTGATCTGCTCATCGGCACGGCTGGGCTCGGCGATGCCGGAGGGGTGATTGTGGGCCAGGATCACGGCCGCCGCGTTATGGGCAATGCAGCGACGCACCACTTCACGCGGATGGACGCTGGCGCTATCTACGGTGCCATAGAAGAGTTCCTCATAGGCGAGTACTCGATGGCGGTTGTCGAGAAACAGGCAAGCAAAAACTTCCTGCTGACGATTGCGAAGCTGGGCGCTGAGATAGTTGCGGGTGTGGCCAGGGCTGGTCAGGGCATTACTGCGCTGCAGGGTGGTGAGCAGATGGCGTCGGGATAGCTCCAGGCAAGCCTGCAGTTGCACATACTTGGCTTCGCCAAGGCCCTTGCCACGACAAAATTCGCTACGGTTGGCCTCGAGCAGGGGGCGCAGGCCCTCAAACTGTTGCAGCAGCTCGCGCGCCAGATCGACTGCGCTCTTACCCGGTAGGCCGGTGCGCAGAAAAATGGCGAGCAACTCTGCATCGGAGAGTGCGGCAGCACCGCGTAATAAGAGTTTTTCCCGAGGACGCTCCTCGGCCGGCCAGTCGGTAATCGCCATTTCGACCTCCTTGTCGTAAGTGGGTATACATTGGCGATACTAACGCGATGGCTGACGGAAGGGGAAGGGTTTCTGCTAGAATCCGTTCATTATGAATGACATTCACGCTCAAGTGCTCAGTGGTCGGCGTATCCTGCTCGGTATCAGCGGCGGTATCGCCGCGTACAAGAGCGCTGAGATCGTCCGTGGACTTCGCCGGGCCGGAGCCGAGGTGCGCGTGGTGATGACTCGAGCCGCTGCCGAGTTCATTAAGCCGATGACCCTGCAGGCACTCTCTGGTAACCCGGTGCGAGAGGCGCTGTTCGATCCCGGGCACGAGGCGGCAATGGGTCATATCGAGCTGGCGCGTTGGGCCGAGCTGGTTCTGGTGGCGCCGGCCAGTGCTGATTTCATTGCTCGCATGGCCGCCGGGATGGCCGATGATCTGCTGGCGACACTTTGCCTGGCGACCACTGCGCCGATCATGCTGGCCCCGGCAATGAATCAGCAGATGTGGCAGGCGGCGGCGAGTCGGAACAATGTGGCCACCTTGCAACAGCGTGGTGTTGAGTTTGTTGGACCCGCCGCGGGGGAGCAGGCCTGTGGCGAGATCGGGCCGGGGCGTATGCAAGAGCCCGAGGAACTGGTTGATGCCTGTGTTCGACATTTTACCAACGGTCCACTGACCGGGGTAAGGGTGACGATCACTGCCGGGCCGACCCGTGAGGCGCTGGATCCGGTGCGTTTCATCAGCAATCACAGCTCGGGAAAGATGGGGTTTGCCATCGCGGCGGCTGCGGCGGCGCTTGGAGCCAGGGTTCGGCTGGTGGCGGGCCCTGTCTCCCTTGCCACGCCTGCGGGCGTGGAGCGTATCAATGTTGAAGATGCCGAAGGGATGCTGAAGGTTGTGCTTGCCGACCCAGGAGAGATCTTTATCGGATGCGCCGCCGTGGCCGATTATCGGCCAGTGGCGACAGCGCCTGAGAAAATGAAAAAACAGGCTGAGCAGATAAGCATCGAGCTGGTACGCAATCCCGACATCCTGGCGACGGTGGCCGCTTTGCCTGAAGCGCCTTTTACCGTAGGCTTCGCAGCGGAGACAGAGCAGCTGGAAACTTACGCCCGTGGCAAACTTGTGGCAAAGCGGCTGGATATGATTGCCGCCAACTGGGTAGGTGAGCGCGCCACGGGCGGGGGATTTAATAGTGATGACAATGCCCTGCAGCTATTTTGGGATGGGGGAGGCCAGTTGCTGGAGTTTGCAGCGAAAACGCAACTGGCGCAGCAACTGATGACGGTCGTCGCCGAGCGTTACTTTGGCTCACAATAATTCAAGACTGAATGGTATATGGAGCCCGCTATGCAAAAAATCGAACTGAAAATACTGGATCAGCGATTAGGTCATGAATTTCCCCTGCCGCACTATGCCACCGATGGCTCAGCGGGAATGGACTTGCGTGCCATGCTGGACGAGCCATTGGCAATCAATCCGGGTGAGACTCATCTCATTCCCACCGGTATCGCCATTCATATCAGCGATCCGGGACTGGCTGCGGTGCTGTTGCCGCGTTCAGGGCTGGGGCACAAGAAAGGTATCGTACTCGGTAATCTGGTGGGCCTTATCGATTCGGACTATCAGGGGCAGGTATTCGTCTCCTGCTGGAATCGCAGCAGCGAGCCATTCACTGTCCAGATAGGCGAGCGCATCGCACAAATGGTCTTTATTCCGGTCGTGCAAGCGGAGTTCGATATCGTGGATGAGTTCCAGGGCAGCCATCGCGGCGAAGGCGGTTTCGGACATACCGGTAAGCACTAAGTTCCTGTCAAAACCCGGGAAAAGGGGAGAATGCGATGGGGTTTGATGCGTGCATCACCGTTTTTGTGCATTGGATAAGATGAGATGGTCAAGCGGATGAGGGCGGAAGTAATCGTCGGATGAGCTCAATTCCTGCCTCAATTTTCCGTTCCTATGATATCCGAGGGGTTGTCGATCGCGAACTGGATGAAGCCGTTGTCGAGGAGATCGGCAGGGCCATCGGTAGCGAAGGGCGCTCACGTGGTATTTCCACACTGGTGCTTGGACGCGACGGGCGGCTCTCCGGTCCGCGCTTAATGACAGCGCTTTGCCGGGGACTGCTTGCCACGGGTATCGATATTATCGATATCGGTTGTGTGCCTACACCCTTGCTCTATTTCTCGGCGTATCGCCATGCAGGGGGCAGCGGCGTGATGCTGACCGGGAGCCACAATCCGTCCGACTATAACGGTATCAAGATCATGCTTGAAGGGGAGACCCTCTTCGGCGGCGCCATCCAGGAGATCTACCGGCGGACAAATCAGCAGGATTACCGCCTCGGGAGTGGCGTCCGGCGGCAAGAGGATGTCCGTGAGGAGTATTTACAGCAGCTTGCCAACAGGATTACGCTGACACGACCGCTCAAGGTGATTGTTGACAGCGGTAATGGCGTTGCAGGCTTGACGGTACCGGCACTCCTCTCCCGCCTGGGTTGTGAGGTGATCGAGCTTTTTTGCGAGGTGGACGGGCATTTTCCCCACCACCATCCCGATCCCAGCCAACCGGAAAATCTCCAGGACCTGATCGCTGCCGTCATGGAAAAGCAGGCCGACATAGGGCTGGCCTTTGATGGTGACGGAGATCGGCTTGGTGTGGTTTCGTGCCGCGGCGAAATTATCTGGCCGGATCGGTTGTTGATGCTGTTCGCTTGTGATCTGTTACGACGCCATCCGGGCGCCGAAGTGATTTATGACATAAAATGCAGCCGCAATCTGGGTAAGGTGATTACGCAGCATGGCGGGCATCCCGAGATGTGGCGCACCGGCCATTCCCTGCTAAAGGCGCGGATGCAGGAACGCGGTGCGTTGCTGGCCGGGGAGATGAGCGGTCATTTCTTTCTTAAGGAAGGATGGTACGGTTATGACGACGCGCTGTATGCGGCAGCGCGTTTGCTGGAGCTGCTGGCCGCCAACAAGTATGGATGCGACTCGCTCTTCGCTGATTTGCCGGATATGCTGAACACCCCGGAGCTTCATGTGAAAATGGCCGAGGGTGATCAGCATGCCTTTATGGACAGGTTGATGAGGCAGCGCCACCATTTTGTCGGTGCTGAGCTGACGACCATCGATGGACTACGAGTGGATTATGAGGATGGCTGGGGCTTGATTCGTGCATCGAATACCACTCCGACACTGGTTCTGCGCTTTGAGGCCGAGAGCGAAGAGGCCATGCATCGTATCCAGAATGATTTCAAAAAGCTGATGCTGAAGCTTGAACCGAATTTGCATATACCTTTTTAGATAGGACTACCATGAGCCTGGATCTTGATACTGCAATGAGCAATGCCCGCGTACTGAGCGAGGCGTTGCCCTATATTCGTCGTTTCTCCGGAAAGACCATCGTCATCAAGTATGGTGGCAATGCGATGACCGAGGAAGCACTGAAAAACGGTTTTGCCCGTGACGTGGTGCTGCTCAAGCTGGTTGGTCTGAATCCTGTGGTGGTGCATGGCGGTGGCCCGCAAATCGGCGATCTGCTCAAGCGCCTGGGCAAAGAGAGCCAGTTCATCGATGGGATGCGGGTGACGGATCGCGAGACCATGGATGTGGTGCAGATGGTGCTCGGTGGGCTGGTTAACAAGGAGATCGTCTCCCTGCTCAACCAACACGGTGGCAAGGCGGTGGGGCTCACCGGCAAGGATGCGGACTTTATCCGGGCCCGACAACTGAAGTTCACGCGTAGTGCACCGGAGATGAATACCCCTGAGATTATCGATATCGGCCATGTGGGTGAGGTCGAGGAGATCAATGGCGCTGTGGTGGATATGTTGATGCACGGTGATTTTATTCCGGTCATCGCCCCTATCGGTGTCGGCGCCGACGGCCAGTCCTATAACATCAACGCCGATGTTGTGGCAGGAAAACTGGCAGAGTGCCTGAAGGCGGAAAAACTGATCCTGCTGACAAATACTCCGGGGTTGCTGGATAAGGAGGGAAAGGTGCTGACCGGTCTGAGCAGCGCCAAAGTGGATGAACTAATCGCCGATGAGACGATTTATGGAGGCATGTTGCCGAAGATTCGTTGTGCTCTGGATGCGGTGCATGCGGGGGTGCGCAGTGCGCACATTATCGATGGTCGGGTAGAGCATGCCCTGCTGCTGGAGATCTTTACCAATGAGGGTGTCGGCACCCTGATCCAGAATACCGAGGAGGGGGCAAAATGAGTGAAAACAACAAAGACAAACCATCAAGGCGCCAACAAATTCTCGAGGCTCTGGCGCATGAACTGGAAAAAAGTCCGGGAGAGCGGATCACCACCGCCGGCCTTGCTCGTGCCGTGGGCGTGTCGGAGGCGGCTTTGTACCGGCATTTTCCAAGCAAGGCCAAGATGTTTGAGGGCCTCATCGAATTTATTGAAGAGACGGTATTCGGCCTGATCAACCGTATTTTGGCTGATGAGCCAAACTGTGCGGGACGTTGTGAGAAGATCATGATGGTGTTGCTCGGCTTCTCGGCGAGAAATCCCGGTATCAGCCGGATCCTGATGGGTGATGCCCTCATCGGTGAGACTGAACGTTTGCGCCAGCGGGTCGGCCAGTTTTTCGATCGTATTGAAACACAGTTCAAGCAGATACTGCGTGAAGGCGAAGTGACGGGACAGCTCGTCGGAAAACCGCATATCGCCGCGACGGCCAACCTGTTGCTTGCGGTGGCGGAAGGCAGGATGAACCAGTACGTCCGTAGCAGCTTCAGGAAATCACCGCTGGCTGAGTGGGAAGAGCAGTGGTCGTTGCTCTCGCAGAATATTTTTCGTGTCGAATAGGCGCTGAATCACGCTCCGAATAGAACTTCAGCCAAAGTCTGTTTCGTGATCCGGATGAACTTTGGGACTGGTGTCACCGAGTGAATCGGTGTTGGGAGCACCCAATTGACGCCAGGCAAAACCAAGCCTCAGGCTTGGACGGTTAAGCGCCTAGCGATCTTGTTGGCTATAGCCCTTGAGTTCGCGAAAACGGGCAATGTCTGCATCATAAGTATCGACAAGCGCCTGCCTTTCTTTCTCTTTTGAGACGACATAGCTTTTTTTATTGGCGAGCTGCTGTGTCAAGTTATCGATATCCTCCTGGGTGCGTTCCGGGAGGGGTTTGCCCTTACTCTCGAGTTTCTCGGCTCGAGCTTTCTCCTGATCCAGTTTTTCCTGAAGTTTCTCGATCGTAATGCGGGTCAACTCAAGATTGGCATCGATGGCAACAAGCTTGCGCTCACGTGAACGAATGATCTCCTCCTCGGTGAGAAAGGTGGCCAGCAAAACGCGATCATGGGTGAGTTGGTCCTTGCGTTGCTGTTCTTTCTCCGCTTTTAGCCGCTCTTCATCTTTAAGTTGTGAGCGTTGCGTTTTTTCCTGCTGGAGCTGTGCTTCACGCTCTTTGCGCGTTAAGGCACGATCAGTGACATCGGTCGTCATGCCTCGTTTGTTGATTGTGCGGTTTTCCTGCTGGGCGTACTCAGGGGGAACGGCATTGCCGCATTCACGGACGCCATCCTTGTTGGTCCAGCACTTGATGGCCGCGTTGGCGCTCAACGGTAACAGAAGGCCCGTCGCAAATACGAGTGAGATTATCATGGGCTTGTAGAGAGATTTCATTATGATCGTCCATTCCCGCGGTTAACAAGTTAGACACAGTATACTGAGACTTTACGTCAATTTCATAGGTACAACGTGATCCCTCTAGAACAAGTGCTGCTGTTCCTGCTCTCCTTGGTGGCCAACGCCTTCTCTGCGTTTGCCGGTGGCGGTGCCGGATTGCTCCAGTTGCCCGTTCTGCTCTTTCTCGGGCTGCCCTTTGCTATCGCGCTTGCTACTCACAAGGTCGCTACTGTGGCATTGGGGGTTGGAGCGACGGTGCGGCATCTGCGTCAGAACACACTGGAGCGTGGATTCGTGCTGTTTATCCTGGGCTGTGGTTTGCCGGGGGTGGTGCTTGGAGCGAGCGTCATTCTGCATCTCCCTGAACGCAGTGCTGAGGTCGCGCTTGGCTGTCTCACCGTTGGGCTCGGACTCTATTCCTGGCTACGACCCCAACTGGGGCAGGATTTTTCTCCGCGTAACCGGCATGGTATGGGCTTACTGCTTGGCGGAGCAGGGCTGTTCGCCATCGGGGTGCTTAACGGCTCGCTGACCTCGGGCACAGGGTTGTTCGTCACCTTGTGGCTGGTGCGTTGGTTCGGTCTTGATTACCAGCGGGCTGTTGCCTACACCCTGGTGCTGGTCGGGCTGTTCTGGAATGGCAGTGGTGCCCTGACACTGGGACTCCTTGGGGAAATCAAGTGGGAATGGTTGCCGGCCCTGCTGTTGGGCTCCCTGCTAGGTGGTTACCTGGGAGCCCACCTTGCAATCGCCAAGGGCAATCGATCAATCAAACGGGTGTTTGAGGTGGTGACTATTCTGGTCGGGGCGAAGCTGCTCATCGGATAATCACCAGGGTTGAGTTAGGCTACCTGGCAATCCTGCACAATTTCACTGCCGATGGTGTGTCGTCAAGATGAGTATGTTCTGCAGAGGTGCCAGGAACGCTAAGGTTATGACTTTTTCAGGCGCTTATGCTTTGTTCGTAAGCCATGCAACATCCCTGGCGGGTGGCATGCGATTATTCGGCTCATCTTTAGCCTAACGTGCTTGGCGCCTTTGTTAGAGACTTGTGTAGAGTTCAGAGTTAATTGCTTGAAGTCGCAGATTCCAGGCTGGCCAGTGCCTGGATCGCCTCTTCGCGGCAGCTGCCACAAGTATCCGGATCCGCGGTAAAGCTGGTGCACACCGCGGGTCGGTCAGGTTGGCCGAACAGCAGGCAGCGGTTTTGCGCATCAAGCTGGATGCAGCGTTCACTTGCGTTTTTTCCCTGTAACATACCCGGTATCGAAGAACTTATCGATGGGGCGATGCAGCAGGCGCCACAGCCGGGACGACACTCCATTTTCAGGTGAGCCAGTGCACCAGATAATACAACATAAAGCCTTCCGAGGAGCGGGACGGGCCAATCACCCTGGCAGCGTAGAGCTCTTTTGAGTCGTCAGCGGCATTAATGGCTTGATCGGCACTGTCGTAGACGGTCACACAGTTGTCAGGAAAGCGGTTGCGGTGCTTTCGAGGGGAATAGATCACCGCGTAGTGCTCTTGTACCAGATTGGTCTGGGCGTCTCTGGTCGGTAGTGGCATCGTGTTCTCCCGGCTTGCTGGTGGCTCACACGCCGTATTGGCTGCGGTAAGCCTGGATCGCCTTCAGGTGCTCTTGCATGGTGGTATCGTTTTTAAGGTAGTCCATCAGATCGACGAGGGTAATGATACTTGCGATCTTGAGGCCAAAGTTCTGTTCGACCTCCTGAATGGCCGATAGCTCCCCCTTGCCTTTTTCCTGACGGTCAAGAGCGATAACCACACCAGCGGCACTGGCACCGGCCGCGGCGATGATCTCCATCGCCTCGCCGATGGCGGTACCGGCGGTGATCACATCGTCGATGATGAGGATGCGGCCTTGCAAAGGTGCACCGACGATGCTGCCTCCCTCTCCGTGGTCCTTGGCCTCCTTACGGTTAAAGCAGTAGGGAATGTTGCGCTGATACCGGTCATATAGCGCAACCGCTGTAGTGGCGGCCAGCGGGATCCCCTTGTAGGCGGGGCCGAACAGGGTATCGAATTCGATGCCGGAGTCCTGGATCGCTGCCGCGTAAAAGCGGCTCAGACGGGTCAGGTGCTCGCCTGTGTTGAACAGGCCGGCATTGAAAAAATAGGGGCTGATACGGCCGGACTTGAGTGTGAACTGGCCAAAGCGAAGCACCTGATTTTCGATGGCAAATTCGATGAATTCACGCTTGTAGTCCTGCATGATGACAAACCCCATAGTGTTTTCAGTGGTCAAGAAAGGTCGCTATTGTAGCAGCGGCACCGGTGCGGCGCACCGTGCCTTTGCAGACGGCTTTGGGTATGCTCTCGCACCGTGACCCGTTACCGCGAGAGACCTATGCGTATTATTACTGCCAACCTTAACGGTATCCGCTCTGCCGCCAGTAAAGGTTTTTTTGAATGGATGGTGGCGCAAAACCCGGATGTGGTCTGTGTCCAGGAGACCAAGGCACAGGAGCACCAGCTTGCCGTAGAGCTGCATTTTCCCAAGGGGTATCACGCCTTTTTTTGTGATGCACAGAAGAAGGGATATTCCGGCGTGGCCATTTACAGCCGAAGGGAACCGGACAAGGTGACCTGCGGCCTCGGTGAGGGCTTTGAAGACATGGACGCTGAGGGGCGCTTCATCCAGGCCGATTTTGGTAAGTTGTCGCTCATCTCCCTCTATCTGCCCTCTGGTTCAGCCAGTGAGGAGCGCCAACTGGTGAAGTTCAGTTTCATGGAGCGCTTTGAGGCGCGGTTGAAAAAGATGCGACGCCAACGTCGGGATTTCATTATCTGCGGCGACTGGAATATCGTGCATAAGGAGATCGACATCAGGAACTTCAAATCCAACCAGAAGAACTCCGGCTGCCTGCCCGAAGAGCGAGCCTGGCTGGACAAGCTGTTCGGTCCGATGGGCTATGTGGATGCGTTCCGTGTGGTCGATCCCAGGCCTGAGCAGTATACCTGGTGGTCTAACCGCGGCCAGGCCTGGGCGAAAAACGTGGGGTGGCGAATCGATTATCAGGTGATCACGCCTGGATTGGGTGATGTCGTCAAGAAGGCCGCGATCTACAAAGATGAGCGTTTCTCGGACCATGCCCCCCTGATCATCGATTATGGTGTCAAATTGTAAAAATGATATTCCCTATTCGACCTGCTCCAGTTGGTAGGGGTGTGACAGTTCAAGGTAGGGGAACCCACTGCGCCGACCGAGCCAACCGCGCAGGATAATCATTTGCCTGGTCAGAGCACCGGGATCCAACCCTGCTTCCTTGAAGAGCCCAAGTCGGGAGTTTTTTACCGCGACGCGAAGTTTGTCGGCGAAAACCAGATAAGTGTAACGGTGCTTTTTCTCTACCCGCGTAAGTCGCCCACGCAAGCGAACAAAACGGTTACGCATGGCGTCGAGGTTCTCCAGTGATTTGACCTGATAAGCAGTAAGGGCCCAGATCCCGCGCGCCTGGTTGCGAGCCTTTTTTTCGATTTCGTAGTAGTGGTCGGCGTCGTGCAAATTGGGCCATTCAAAGCGTGCGTAGGCGAGTCCCTCCTGAAGGAGCAGGGCATTGAGGTTTTGTGCATCCTCGAGATAGAGGTGGGCCAGAAGCCGGTTGTAACGATCCTCGTGCTGTAAATCGTAGCGCAATTGCACTCGTCTTCCCTCCGCCCGTGATTTGAGAAACTGCCGTGCCTTCTCACCCAACGGCTCACCAGGCTGTCCGCGGTGTGCAATTTCAGGAGCGTCAATACCAAGCAGGCGCACGCGCCGACCATCAGCAAGAATTAGCGTATCCCCGTCGATTACCGTGGTGACAAGGCCATAGCTGTCGTAGGGTGTAGGCTTGAGTGCCGTCAGCTTGCGGGCGGTTGCGGGGGGGCTGTCACCGTACTGGGTGGTACCGGTGTTGTCTTGCCATCGGTATATCCCCGCTGCAGCAGCAGGCGCTTCCAATAAGAGGAAAGCGAGAATAATTACGAGGCATTGCAGCCTCACCGTCCATGGACAGAGGACCATTGTTCAGCACTCCTTTGCTAACGTGGCTTTCAGACTAACATGTTCCGCTTTATCGGCAAATCCCGTATTTTCGTAATGGGGAGTGAAGCGGAAGGGATTCGAGTTTGTGCAAAAGGTAAGGTTTGGTGAATAGAGTCTCGGTGGAAAACACCTTGACCGGCGGTAGAAAAAAACCGGTGCCAACCTTCTTCAAGTGGCGGTGTTATTCCGAACGCCCCCCTGAAGCATGATCAATACACCATTCAATGCACTGGCGTCACAAACAGGTGGGTTACCCAAAACTTCGACAGCCGACAGGGAGCCGGTGGAGGATTCCACCGGCATATCGCTGGAGTGAGGTGTGGATTTTCTATTTAGTTAACGAACCGCTTTGTCATGGAGTTATTGTCCTGAGAGGGTATAGATCCGGTATTTTTCCATGATATCGATGGAGTTGAGGTAATCCTGACTGGCGGCTTTAAAGATCAGGCTTACACCTTGGTGGTAGGGGAGGGTACCGGCTTCCTTGATGACCTTCTGTCCGTCAAGAGAGAGAGCGAAATCTACAAAGTCCTTGATTTCAGCCCGCTGCCTATACTCGTCAGAGACCACCAGGAACAGCATACGATAAAGGTGGTAGTTGCCCGAGCGCAATGTCTCCGTGTTGGGCTCAATCCCTTCCAGCTTCACCATTTTTACCGGCTGGTGGCGGCTGCTGCTAATACCGCTGATTGCGATGCCATAGGGGTCATCGGCCACGGCCTTTTCAATTTTCCCCGAAGAGGCTAAGCGAGTGGCGCCGTCGCTGAACTCCTGATCGGGATCATTGAATAGCTGCTGACGCAAGGTAAGACCGACACCGGATATCTTGCCCTGGCGAACATACAGGTTGATGGGTTTGTCAGTCTTGGCGCCAAGCTGCTTCCAGTGGGTAATTTTTCCTGTTAGAAGATCACGCAATTGTTCCCGGGAAATAGAGTCTATCAGTGGATTCTGTTGATTGATGATAACCACCAGGGCATCCCAGCCGACTGGAATGATTTTGATCTTTTTTTCTCTCTCCTCAATGCTGTAACTGCCATCGCTGTTTTTGTAGACAAGCGGGAGGCGACAGCTACCGCCCATATCGGTATGCAACGAGGACACTTCACGTAGCCCCTTAGTGGCGCCGCCGCCATTGAGGATGATGCGGGTGCCGGTTTTCTTTTCATAGGCGGTGGCAAGGTCCTGCATGAAGCCGAGTTTGGATATGCCGCATCCGACCCAGTGCAACTCCTTTCCTGCCGCTTGACTGGTGCTATGCCAGCCGGCAAGGAGAGTGGCAAGGAGAAGAACAATGGCAGCACTGGGGTATGTTGATCTCTGCATAAGGGGGATCCTTTGTTATTTCTTGTTTCATGCTGACGGTTATCCGGCAGCGGCGCACAAGCTTTGGTCGTGACTAGCTTGCTGGGGGTGATTGAGGATAATCCAAGTGAGGAGGAGATAAATCTGTGAGATTGCTCACAACTCAGGCGCTTGCTGAGGAGCTCCGGGGCGGTTTCCCACATCCCTGGCTATCAGGGGGTGACTAACGCAGAAGTTCGCAATTGACCTATGCAATTTACCATGCGTTGCCTGGGCGTGAAACCTCATGTGAAGCACCGGTATGCGTTCGCGGTGGTGTCCCTGCAGTAGGGGCAGTACACTGTGCATTTGCTGAACGACACTCACACCGGTAATGAAACCCGAAAACAGCCAATTCCTGCACTCCATCTTCAGCTGGCACATGCTTGTCGCCTTTGTCATGGGCTTTGCCTGTGGCATGCCGCTGTTGTTGACCGGCTCGGTGCTGCAGGCTTGGATGACGGAGCAGGGGATCGATCTGTCGGTCATAGGGCTATTCGCCTTGGTCGGACTGCCCTATACCCTCAAGTTTCTATGGGCGCCGCTGCTCGATCGATTTACCCTGCCGTGGCTGGGAAGACGCCGTGGCTGGTTGCTGTCTATTCAGTTCGCACTAATGGCGGCCATTGCCTGGCTAGGATTCAGCAATCCATTGGAAAACCCCTGGTTGGTGGCGATTATCGCCTTCTTCGTCACCTTCTTTTCCGCCAGCCAGGATATCGTGGTTGATGCCTATCGGCGTGAGGATCTCAATGATGAGGAATTGGGTCTTGGCTCTTCACTTTACGTTAACGGTTATCGCCTGGGCATGTTGCTGGCCGGAAGCGGTGGCCTGATCCTGGCGGACCTCTTCTCTTTCCGCATCGTTTACCTGTTATTGGCTGTGACCATGCTGGTCGGGGTGATGACCACCTTGCTGGCGCGCGAGCCACAGATTGCACCAGGCACCCCGCGTACTCTGCGCGATGCCGTTGTGGAGCCCTTTCGCGACTATTTTTCCCGTCCAGAGGCGTTGCTGATTTTACTGTTTATTCTCTTCTATAAGGTTGGCGACTCAATGGCCGCCGCCATGACCACTCCCTTCTATCTTGAGATGGGCTTTTCTAACACCGAGATCGGTTCCGTGGCCAAGCTTTTTGGATTTTGGGCCACCATCATTGGCGGGCTGGCTGGTGGTCTGGTAATTTTGCGAGTCGGCATTAACCGTTCGTTGTGGGTGTTCGGCTTCTTGCAGGCAGCCTCTACCGCCTGCTTCGCTCTGCTTGTCTGGGTAGGGCATGATCTGGCCTGGCTGGCAGCGGTGATCGCCTTCGAGAATCTTTCCGGGGGAATGGGGACAGCGGCCTATGTCGCCTTTATGGCCAGCCTGACTAATAAATGTTTTACCGCCACCCAATATGCGCTACTCAGCAGCCTGATGGGGATCCCCCGCGTGTTGGCCTCGGCGCCAACCGGGCTTATGGTCGAGCAGGTGGGGTGGGAAACTTTCTTCATCATTTGCAGCCTGATGGCGCTGCCGGGCCTCTTGCTGTTGCAGCGATTTGCCCCATGGCGTGGTCTGCAGCCGGCTCAGGCAACGGCAGTCTCATGATAGAGATCAATTACCTTGTGGCTTTTACGGTCGGACTGTTTGGCGGAGTCCATTGCGTCGGCATGTGCGGGGGGATTGTCGGTGCCTTGAGTTTCGGTTTACCGGAGCAGGCACGTGGTCGCTTTAGCGCTCTTCTCCCCTATCTGATCAATTACAACCTCGGTCGTTTGTTCAGCTATACCATTGGTGGGGCATTGGTAGGAGGTGTTGGCGCCCTGGCCGCGAACATGGTGGCGCTGCACGAGGCCAAGACCCTGCTGCAGGTTATCGCCGGGGTATTTATGGTGGCGATGGGGCTTTACCTTGGTGGCTGGTGGTATGGGATGGGCCGTCTTGAGCGGGTTGGCGGGAAGGCGTGGCGTTTGATCGAGCCATTTGGACGCCGGTTGTTGCCGGTCAGACACCCGGGCCAGGCGTTGCTTATGGGAGTAGTCTGGGGCTGGTTGCCTTGTGGGCTGGTTTACAGCGCACTAATCTGGGCGATTTCCGCCGGGAGTGCCCAGGAGGGAGCGTTACTGCTGCTCAGTTTTGGTCTGGGAACGCTGCCTAATCTGATGTTGATGGGGATTCTGGCAGGCAAGTTAACCGCGCTGCTGCGCCGGCCGGCTGTGATGCATCTCGCCGGTGCCGCCGTGACTGTAATTGGTTTGTTCTATATCGTCAGGCCACTGCTCTAACTGAACGTGCTGAGTCCCACTACGGTTATAGCCGTTCTAAAGGCCTGAAACCGTAGTGAGCTAGGAACAGCGCTTCGGTGTTTCTTCAGCGCTGTAGTTAGTCGACGAAGAACTGTTGTTTGAAACGGATGTCGCGTGCCAGGCTCTCCCCTTCGGGGGTGACCTGGATATCAAAGTTCAGGATCTCTTCATTGCTAAACGGCAACTCAGCAAGATAATAGATCGCCTCGCGTTCGGTAACCTTTTTCATCTCAAGTTTTCGCACCTTACCATAGAGGTTCGTGGCGGTGCCGATGACAGTGGCGCTGACCGGTTGATAGCTCCCATTGTCCTCTTTTTGTACGGTAATGTTGACTACCGCGTGGTAGCGGCTGCGCGTCAGGCCATGCGCCCTCGCCACCTCCGGATTGAGCATGTTGGAAACAAAGGCGTTGTAGTGAATACGATATTTGCCGAATTCTTCCATCTGTTCGGCGTTGGCGGTAACAGCCATACCCAGCAAAATTATTGGTGCAAACAGGCGTATCAATCGTGATAGTGCGATCATTTTCCATCTCCTTATTATCGGACCTTTATAACTACTATAGACCAGATAGATGTGTGTGATCCTCAAACACGCCTGAAGCGGTAGAGAGCTATCTCGCCGAGCAGATTGGGCAGGAGCTTCATACCGAGACTGCTGCGGTGGGCTGTATCGACGACATTACGCTGCAGGATGTCGATCTCCAGTCGGTGACATAAAGCCTCGAAATCCTTGAGCGTACAAAGGTGGATATTCGGGGTGTCATACCATTCGTTGGGCAGGGCGCGCGAGTGCGGCATCCGCCCACCGAGAGCCAGCTGCATGCGGCTGCTCCAGTGGCCGAAATTGGGGAAGGTGACGATTCCCTCGCGTCCGACGCGTAACATCTCACTCAGCAATCGGCTGGGATAATGAACCGCCTGAATGGTTTGTGTCATCACCACATAATCGAAGGAGTTGTCGTCGAAATAGTCGGTAAGTCCGGCGTCAAGATCGCTCTGGATGACGTTGACACCGCGTTGTATGCAGCGGACGACATTGTCCGGGTCTATTTCCAGGCCGTAGCCGTCGACGTTGCGTGAGTCCCTGAGGTGGTCCAGTAACATGCCGTCGCCGCAACCGAGGTCTAGCACCCTGCTTCCCGGCTGTATCCATTCGCTGATGATTGCCAAGTCAGGCCGCAGTGGGTTCATGGCGTGACCTCAAGGGCAACATGTTGCATATAGGATCGGAAAACGTCGAAGTAGTGTGGGATGGGTATAAGAAAGGCATCATGTCCATGATGTGCCTCAACCTCAGCATAGCTAACGCTTTTGTCGCCATCGAGGAGCGCCTTGACAATTTCGCGCGAGCGTTCCGGCGAGAACCTCCAGTCACTGGTGAAAGAGACGACTAGAAATCTGGCTTCTACTCCGGCCAGTGCGGTCGAAAGGTCGCCGGCATGATCCGCTGCCGGGTCGAAATAGTCGAGGGCCTTGGTCATCAACAGATAGGTGTTGGCGTCAAAGCGTTCGACAAAGGACTCACCCTGGTAACGCAGGTAGCTCTCGACTTGAAACTCTACATCGAAGCCGAAGCTGATCTTGCCCTCGCGTAGTTCGCGGCCGAATTTCTTGCGCATGGCATCATCGGAGAGGTAGGTGATGTGGCCGAGCATGCGGGCTATTTTCAGCCCCTGTGCCGGGACCACACCGTGCTCGGCATAGCGCCCCTCATGGAAATCGGGATCAGAGCGTAACGCCTGGCGTACCACTTCGTTAAAGGCGATGTTCTGTGCGGTAAGATTGGGCGCTGCGGCAATAACTACCGCGTGGCGTAGCCGTGCCGGGTAGTCGATTGCCCATTGCATCACCTGCATGCCGCCAAGAGAGCCACCGATGACCGCCGCCCACTGGTTGATGCCTAGCGTGTCGGCTAGCCGTGCCTGGCTATTGACCCAGTCACGCACCGTGACAATCGGGAAGTCGGGTCCCCACATGGCGCCGGTGTCGGGGTTGATGGTGTTGGGGCCGGTGGAGCCTTTGCAGCCCCCTAGATTGTTGAGGCTGACGACGAAAAAATGGTTAGTATCGATGGGTTTACCTGGGCCTATGGCCGAATCCCACCAACCTGGCTTTTTGTCCTCCATGCTGGAATACCCGGCAGCATGGTGATCGCCGGAAAGTGCGTGGCAGATGAGGACGGCATTATTTCGCTCGGAATTGAGGCTGCCGTAGGTCTCGAAGACCAGATCGTACTGCGCCAGTACCCTGCCGCAGTCGAGCATTAGTGGCTGCTCGAAATGCTGGCGCTGGGTAGTGACCAGGCCGACGGAGTCGGCCGGGATGAATTCGGGCATTTAGGTTTCTTTCTTCTCGGACGGCGACAACAGTGCTGCAAGTCTAATCAGCCGCCCTTGCCGGTGCAAGTTCAGCTCGCCTTCGCCGCAGGCGTCGCTTGCATAGCAGCGGCATCAAGGGGGCGGTTTATGATCCTGAGGATCGCGCTAACCTCGTCGTACTGTTTTTTCAGTCCCACCGCATTTCTTTTCAGCTCCTCCATGCGGCTTTCCAGGGTATCACGCGACTCGTTGATTTTGCGCAGGTTCTCCAGTCGTTTGTCCATCTGTTCCTTGTGGGCGTTGATCTGATTGACCAGGGGCGACATCACTGCCTTACTCCAGCTTTCGGCTTCGCGGTGGGCCTTGAAGAATACATTTCGTGCATGGCTAACGAGGGAGATGAAGAACTTTTTGACGACGAAATTCTGCTCGGTCATTACGGTAACAGGGCTGTTGCGGAAGGCCTCGGCCTCTTGGTAGAGATCGTCCATCTCCTTGACGAATTTGTCGATGTCATAAAGTATCGGTTCGATGCCTTTGAGACCGTGTTCGGACTGGAATTTGTGATAGACGGTGGTCACCAGGCGGTTTAACTGATCAGAATATTCATCAACCTCCTTGAGCATGCTGCTGATCCCGTCGAAGAAGGTCCTCATTCCATCCTTCATGCCGTGAGTCGTCCAGCTGCCTGTCATGGCATCACGGCTGCGCGAGACGAGTTTGTCCAGTTCGGAAAGGCTGAGCAGGGCGAGGAGCCTCTTGCTCTGCTCTGAGAGAAGCTTTCTGTTGGCGTTGAAGCTCTCTACATTCTTGTGGTAGGCCACCTGTTCTTCACGGGTTTTCTTCATCAGATGTTCGATGACTTCGTTGTTCTTTCCGCTAAGGCCGTGCAGCTCCTCCAACTGACTCTTCACGGACTGGAAGCGTGAGGCGAGCAGATCGCGAGACTCCTTGATCATGCTGCCGACGTCGGCTTTGACATGCTCACGTACTATTTCCTGCTGGCTTGGCAGGATTTGGTTAGCAAGGATCGACTCCAGTGTAAGGATGTTGCTGCGCTTGAGCAGTTCCTTGTCGTGGCGGATTTTCGCCAGCAGTCCCTTCTGCGCTGATGCGGGAGTGACTGAGGTGGCATTAATTCCCAGTGTCTGTGAGGCCTTACGACACTGTTCCTTGATGGTGCGGTCGATCTCATCACGGGTCTTGAGCTCGTCCCACAAGGTGTCAATCTTATTGAGTACAACGATGGTGCCCTTCTCCTTGCCGGCGCGAAGGGGCTTCACGTTGTGTATCCACATGTCCAGATCAGACTTGGTGACACCGGTGTCGGCGGCCATGATGAACATTACGGCCTGGGCCTTAGGCAGCATATTGAGGGTCAGTTCAGGTTCGCTACCCAGGGCATTGAGTCCGGGTGTATCGAGGATCACCAGGCCCTGTTTGAGAAGAGGGTGGGGGAAGCTAATCAGCGCATGCCGCCACATTGGGACGTCGATGGTCTCCGGCGGAGAGCCATCAGGATTATTGAGGTGGGTATCGGCGTCGCTATAGAGGCCGAGCTTGCGTGCTTCTTCACGGCTTACCCGCTTGGTCTTGACGATTTCCTGGAAAGCCTCGGCCATATTGTCCGCGTTATCCAGATCCAGGTCGAGGGAGGTCCAGTGGATAGGCTCCATCTTGTATTCGGCGATGCTGGTGTCGTTTAAACGGGTCTCGATTGGCAGCAGGCGGATATAGGCCTGCTTGTGTTCGATATCGTAGAACAGTTCAGTCGGGCACATCGTCGTGCGTCCTGCTTCGGAGGGCAGCAGACGGCGATCGTACTCGGAGAAGAATATGGCGTTGATGAGCTCGGTTTTGCCTCGGGCAAACTCGGCAACGAAAGCGATGGTCAGTTTGTCGGAGCGCAGGGAGCTAAGGCTTTCATAGATGCGCAGCTCATCCTCTGGCCCCCCCATCTGATTGGCGTCCAACCATCTCTGGAAGTCGTTTATGCCGACAATCAGGTCTTCCTTCCACTTTCCGTAGGCCTGCATCTGCTCGGTGAAACGCTTGTCTGACATTCGATTGATCTCAATTCGTTGTGAGTGCTGTGAACAGGGCTATATCCCATATGTGTGTGGCTAGTGCCAATTTTGTTACTGTTTTTGTGACGCTGCACATATTTATGAGGCAACTGGTTATTTACCGATGCGCCCTAATATATTGAAAATTTAAATAATAACAAGGGTTATTACGGCCTGGCGGAGGGAGTGATTTGTGCCGGCTCCGGGAGGCTCTTTGGATGACTGATAACAATACGCTTGTCTCGTCCAGCAGTGCCGCTTATCAGCGTGACCTGACTTTTGGCAACACCAAAGCACTTGGCCAGGAACTTGATGAGATGTCCGTTGGCCTTGCCGTCGACCGGTGGCGCTGTAATCCGGACCTTGAGACTGTCTGCGCCGTGTGGTCCGACGATCTCATCCTGGCTTGCGCGTGGCTGAACACGAATATTCAACAACAGCGATTCGTCCTTCCATTGGTACCAGCCCGCCATTTCAGCCAAGAACCAGTGTTACGACCAGCATCTTCAGCACCTGTAGCGCAAGCAACACCAGCAGCGGAGAGAGGTCTACCCCGGCAATCGGTGGCAGAAGGCGCCGTGCGGGCCGGAGCAGTGGTTCGGTCAGGCTGTACAAGGCCGCAGTGAGGGGATTGTACTGGCCGGGATTGAACCAGCTGCTTAGCGCCTGGATGATGATGGCAATGATGAATAGACTGACTGTCAGGGCAAAGAGGTCGACCAGTGAGATCAGTACAATCGAAAAGAGGTTGAGACTTTGGCCATCAAGCAGGCCGGGGATCGTGAATTGGGAAATTTGGGTACCGACCAGCGCCACTTGGAGCATGGTTAACAGCCAGGCTAATATTAGGGTCGCCAGATCCCAGCCACCAAATCCCGGTATGAATCGCCGAAGCGGACGAACCAGTGGTGTGGTGATCTTGATCACGAATTGTGACAACGGATTGTAGAAGTCGGCTCGTACCCACTGCAGCAAAAAACGCAGTATTACCACCGCAATATATAGCTGAAAGAGTGTGGTAAGCAGAAAATCGAGTGCTGTGGTCAAGGCGCCCATCGGCTATTGTTCTCCAAGTTGTACAGCCAGATCCGCAGCACGATCGCGAGCTCCCTCAAGTGCTTTGTTGAACAGCTCTCGAATACCTCCCTGTTCGAGAATGGCGATGGCCCTTTCAGTGGTGCCGCCGGGGGAGGTGACACGGTCACGTAATGTTGTGCTCTCATCAGGACTTTCCAATGCCATTTTGGCTGCGCCGAAGGCGGTTTGCACTGCCAGGAGCCTCGCGCTCTCTTCTGGAAGCCCGAGTTTGATGCCGGCCTGTTGCATCAGTTCGATAACCAGAAAAATATAGGCCGGACCGCTCCCCGATAGCGCGGTGACAGCGTCCATCTGCGATTCCCTCTCCAGCCACAGGGTGAGCCCGACCGATCGCATGATCCCTTCGGCCAGCTCGCTCTGTTCGGTGCTTACCCTGTCATTGGCGAACAGTGCGGTGGCGCCGCTTTGTACGAGGGCCGGGGTGTTTGGCATGGTGCGTACGATGGCGCTGTTACCGCCAAGCCAGCGATCGATATCGGTGATTCGAATACCGGCCGCTACCGATATGAACAATGACGTGTGGGTCTGCTGCGCCTCGGCGATGCCAAGACAGACTTCGCGCAGTGCCTGAGGCTTGACTGCCAGCAAGACAACATCGGCCACTGAAACCAGCTCGCGGTTATCTGTGGTGGTATTGATGCCGTAGCGGCTGGCTAGCGCCTCACGACGCTCCGTGTCCGGGTCAGCAACCCAAATGTTGCCGGCCGGACAGTTGTCGCTAATGAGGCCGCCGAGGAGACTGGTGGCCATGTTGCCACCGCCGATAAATCCAATTATCTGTTTTTTCATCATCGTCTGTTTCGTTAGTGATGGCGAAGAGAGGTCCATTTTTGTGGTTGAGCTAACAGAATGCAAGACGTCAGATCAGTTAAATAGTAATAAGTACCCGAACTAATGGCTCATCTGCGGAGTGCATTCGGTCCTACACAGGGGCACCGTGGCCGGAACACTCTGTTCACCCGCCTCATTGCCTGTTTGATGAATTGAGAGCGAAGAGAGGTTCGTGCCACGACTCATGGTAGTGCAAAATACGCCCCTGAGTCAGGTGGCAGATTTTGGCGATCGCGGGCCGAACAGGGCGCTGCCTATTCGCACTATGGTTGCCCCTTCGGCGATGGCGGCCTCCAGATCGTCGGACATTCCCATGGAAAGGGTATCCAGCGACATGCCCTCGGTATTGAGGCTTTCCAGTGCCAGGCGCAGGTTACGAAACTGTCTGCGTTGCGCCTCGAAGGAACTTGCCGGAGCGGGGATCGCCATCAGGCCACGCAGCTGCAATCTGGGCAAGCGTGCGACTGCCCTGGCAAGTTCGGGTAACTCATGGGGGTGGACGCCTGATTTGCTGGTTTCTTCACTGATGTTGACCTGCAGGCAGATATCGAGAGGCGGCATGCCCGCTGGGCGCTGTTCGCTAAGACGTTCGGCGATTTTGAGTCGATCCACGCTGTGGACCCAGTTAAAGTGTTCGGCGATGCTGCGTGTTTTATTAGATTGGATCGGGCCGATGAAGTGCCACTCCAGCGTTAGATCGGATAGCTCGGCCATTTTTTCCAGGGCCTCCTGCAGGTAGTTCTCTCCGTAGCGGTGGATGCCCTCCTCTGCCAGCGCGCGCAGTTCATCAGCGGTGCGGGTCTTGCTCACCGCGAGTAGCGTGACGGAGTCGGGTTCTCGTGAAAAATCGACGATGGCGGCGTCGATGCGCTGGATCACAGCTTTTAGTCGGGGCGAAAGTGGATGTGAGTTGTCTGTCATAGCCTAACAGTATACTTTAGGGCATCTTTGAAAAACCACGCAAGCCACTTGGGCGCGTTGGAAAGGCGCTCAGAGTGTTCATTTACGTGTGAAAGTTGTATGTGCAACGTCTCCGCTACGTTAGCATCGGCTGGAATGATTATTAAGAGGCGTCCTTGAGCTGCCGGGACAGGACGCTTCGACAAATTCGCGCTTAGTCGAAATTAACGATAACAGCGAAACCGACAAAAACTTTGTGTTGAGGTCATTGTAATGGATATCACGGAATTACTCGCCTTCGGGGTCAAAAACGGCGCCTCCGACCTCCATCTCTCGGCCGGCCTGCCACCGATGATCCGCGTCGATGGTGAAGTGCGCCGTATCAACGTGCCACCAATGGAGCATTCGGAAGTCCACCGCCTTGTCTACGACATCATGAATGACAAGCAGCGAAAAGACTATGAAGAATATCTTGAAACGGACTTTTCATTTGAGATCAAAGGGTTGGCTCGCTTTCGTGTCAACGCCTTCAACCACAACCGTGGTGCCGGTGCGGTGTTGCGTACCATCCCCTCCAAAATCCTGACCCTGGAAGAGCTTAACTGTCCGCCGATCTTCAAGGAGATCTCCGACAACCCTCGGGGCCTGGCGCTGGTAACCGGGCCGACCGGCTCAGGCAAATCCACAACCCTGGCAGCGATGATTAACTACATCAACGAGAACCACCAGGGACATATCCTGACGCTTGAGGATCCGATCGAATTTGTCCATGAGTCGAAAAAGTGTCTGATCAACCAACGCGAAATGCATCGCGACTCTTTGGGCTTCAACGAGGCATTGCGGTCGGCGCTGCGTGAGGACCCGGACATTATTCTCGTCGGTGAGATGCGTGACCTGGAGACCATCCGCCTGGCACTAGAGGCGGCGGAAACCGGTCATATGGTATTCGGAACATTGCATACCAGCTCCGCGGCCAAGACCATTGACCGTATTGTCGATGTTTTCCCGGCGGCGGAGAAAGAGATGGTGCGCTCTATGTTGTCAGAGTCATTGCGGGCGGTTATCTCGCAAACCTTGTTGAAGAAAAACGGTGGTGGGCGCGTGGCGGCGCACGAGATCATGATTGGTATGCCGGCGATCCGTAACCTCATCCGCGAGAACAAGATCGCGCAAATGTACTCGGCCATCCAGACCGGTCAGCAATACGGCATGCAGACCCTCGACCAGAACCTCAAGGGGCTGGTCGAGAAGGGCGTTGTCAGCAAACAGGAGGCGCGCTCTAAAGCGGCCAATAAAGATAATTTCCTGTAAGCTCCATGGCCATTTCGAGAAAATCTGCATCGAGGATGAGGTAAAGGATGGAATTTGATTCCCTGCTTAAGCTGATGGTCCATAAAAACGGCTCGGACCTGTTTATTACGGCGGGTGTGCCGCCAAGCATGAAGATCAACGGCAAGATCATGCCTGTGTCCAAAGGCAGTCTGACGCCCGAACAGGCGCGGCAAATCGTCTATAGCATCATGAACAAGGATCAGACCGAGGAGTTCAATGATAGTCACGAGTGCAACTTTGCCCTGAGCCGCCCAGGCATTGGGCGTTTTCGTGTGAACGTTTTTCAGCAGCGTAATCAGGCTGGAATGGTCCTGCGTAAAATCGAGACGACGATTCCTACCTTCGATGACCTCAAGCTTCCGTCCACGTTGAAAGAACTCGCGATGACCAAGCGTGGGATTATCCTTTTCGTCGGTGGCACCGGTACCGGTAAATCCACTTCTTTGGCGTCAATGGTCGATTTTCGCAATACCAATAGCCACGGCCATATCATTACCATCGAGGATCCCATCGAGTACGTGCATCAGCACAAGGGCTGTATCGTCACCCAGCGCGAGGTGGGGATCGATACCCGCACCTTCGATGATGCTCTCGTTAATACACTGCGTCAGGCGCCGGATGTCATCCTTATCGGTGAGATCCGCCATCCGGAGACCATGGATCATGCCGTCGCCTTTGCTGAAACCGGCCACCTTTGCCTGGCGACACTTCACGCGAACAATGCCAACCAGGCGATGGATCGTATTATCAACTTCTTCCCGGAAGAGCGGCGTCCGCAGTTGCTGATGGACCTGTCACTTAATCTCAAGGCGATCGTCAGCCAGCGTCTCATCCCGACCGTCGATGGGCAGGGAAGGCGTGCCGCGATCGAGATCTTGATCAATACCCCGCTAATGGCCGATCTGATACTCAAGGGTGAGGTTCATGAAATGAAGGGCCTGATGAAAAAGTCAGGCGAGCAGGGAATGAAGACATTCGATCAGGCGCTCTACGAGTTGTTCCGGGATGGACTCATCACGGAAGAAGAGGCCTTGAGGAATGCTGACTCGCCGAATGAGGTACGACTTATGATCAAGTTGGCCGAACAGGGCGGCGCAGCCGATCTGGGCTCCAGTCTCGATGGACTAACTCTTGAAGGTGGGGATGAGCGGGGTGGGATGCGGTGATCCAGGATAACAGGTTGCAGGTGATAGCTCGCTGGTGATCATATCGGCTTGCGCCAAAATGACTAAATAGGCGCTAAGAGTTACCTGTTACCTGTTACCAAGGTTCCTGCTGAATCAGAAGAATACAGTACGGGAGTCGAATACCGGGCCATCCACACAGACGCGTTTCATCGCCTGTCCGTGTTCGGTTTTTACCTCTACCACACAGCCGGCACAGCCGCCGACACCGCAGGCCATGAACTCCTCCATCGAAACCTGGCAGGGGAGATTATAGTCGGCGGCCAGCTTTGCCACCGCCTCCAGCATTGGATGAGGACCACAGCTGAAGACCTCTACCTCCTGGCGTTGCTCATCGGTCAGTGCATCAAGCCAGTGGCGTGCCAAATCGGTCACATAGCCCTCGTAACAGCCGGCATATCCCTGCAAGCTGGCAAGGCGTGAGGCAATGCCCCAGTCTTCCAGCAGAGGCATGGCGGCAATGACATCGGCGGGTATGCCGGGGAGCATGATTTGCGAGGGCCGGCTCTGGAAGGGAAAGGGAACCTCGGAGCCCATGATGACGAACGGGCTGTAGGCACCCTGGATTGCACGCAGTCGATCAGCCAGAAAGATCATCGGTGGGATACCGACTCCGCCACCAATGAGAAGAGGTCGCGAGCGTTCAATATGGGGGATGAAAGCATTGCCGATGGGACCGAGAATATTCAGTTTCTCGCCGACCTTGCGCTGTGACAGCAGGGCCGTACCCTCCCCAAAAACCTTATAGAGGAATTCCACGTTCCCGCTATTGCGATCGGTTCGCATGATGGAGATCGGACGGCGCAACGGACGGTTGGGGTTCACCTGTAGGTGGGCGAAGCTACCGGGTTCTGCGCGAGTGGCTATCTCAGGCGCGTGAACACGGAGGATATACTGCTCACCCGCATGGGCGTCATGCTGCAGTATCTCTGCATTTTCAACGAAGATGGTGTCATGCTGTTGCTTTTTCATTGTTTTTGCTCTGTGTTCTGGGTCATTCCGTCAATATTCCGTACTGGTGATACTCTATTTCAAAAAGGATATACCTGTTTACCTTCAAGCAGGGTGTGGCTTACTCGTCCTTTCATCTCCCAGCCCAGGAAGGGGGTGTTCTTGCCGTTGGAGATCAGCGTCTCTTCACTGACCTCCCAGTGATGGTCCGGCTCTACGATACAGATATCCGCAGAGATACCGGGGGTCAGCCTGCCCGCTTCTATACCCAGGATTTGTGCCGGCTCGCAAGTGATACGGGAGATGGCATTGTATAGATCCATCACCCCTTCTTCGACCAGTCGCAGTGTCAAAGGCAGCAAGGTTTCGAGGGCACTGATCCCCGGCTCAGTGGCGGCGAAGGGGGCGAGTTTGGCATCCCGGTCATGGGGTTGATGATCAGAGCAGACGGCATTGATCACTCCCTCGGCCAGCGCCTGGCGAAGACCATCGCGATCACGTTGGCTACGCAACGGCGGACGAACATGACAGAGGCTGTTAAAGTCGCCGATGTCGAGGTCGGTAAGGTAGAGTTGGTGGGCGCTTACATCGGCAGTGACATTAAGCCCTCTTGCTTTTGCATCGGCAATCAATGCAATTGCGCGGGCGCTGGAGAGCTGGCCGAAATGAGCGCGTACACCGGTTTGTTCGATCAGGATCAGGTCGCGACTGAGCGCGATGATTTCGGCACATTCGGGGATGCCGGCAAGTCCAAGCCGGGTACTGACCTGACCATCATGGATACAGCCATCGGCGACAAGCCAGGGGTCTTCTGCGTTAATGAAAACCGTCAATCCAAGGGTGGCGGCATACTCCAGAGCCCGGCGCTGAACCAGAGTGCTGGTGATGGGGCGGTGGGCGTTGCCCATGACCTGGCAGCCTGCTGTATGCAGTGCCTGCATCGAGGCTAGATGCTCCCCCTCGAGTCCCTGGGTCAGTGCGCCGATGGGTAGTACGCGGGCCTTGCCGGAGGCTTCAGCCCGGTGTGCAATTTGTGCGGCGACAGCCGGGTTGTCGATGACCGGACTGGTATCGGGTGGGCAACACAGGGTAGTGATCCCGGAGGCGGCGGCCGCGGCGGTCTCGCTGGCGATGGTACCTTTATGTTTTTGCCCTGGTTCGCGCAGTCGAGCCTGCAGATCCACCAGGCCGGGGAGTACCCATTTTCCGTTGGCATCGATTTCACTGTCGGCAGTAAAACCGGTTGGCGCTTCGCCGATGGCGGCGATACGGCCGTCACGAATATAAAGATCGCTAATGGCATCAAGGTGATTGGCGGGGTCGATGATCCGCCCACCGCGGATAATGATACTCATAATCTGTGATCCTCCCCGCTGCTGTCGGCACCGGGGTGGCGCCCGAGCACCATGCTCATCACCGCCATGCGGACTGCCAGACCATTGCTGACCTGCTCCAGGATCACCGAGTGTGGTCCGTCAGCGACGCTTGAGGCGATCTCGACTCCCCGGTTAATCGGACCGGGATGCATCACGATGGCATCAGGCTTCGCGGCGGCAAGCTTCTCTTCGGTCAGGCCGTAGCGCTGGAAGTATTCACCTTCGCTCGGCAGCAAAGCCCCCTGCATGCGCTCTTTTTGTAACCGTAACATGATCACCACATCGACATCTTCCAGGCCCAGCTGCATGTCGTGAAAGATATGTACGCCCATCTTTGAGAAGGTCCTCGGGATCAGCGTTTTGGGCCCGATGACCCTGAGTTCACCGACGCCGAGGGTATTGAGCGCGTGGATCTGCGAGCGTGCTACACGTGAGTGGAGTATGTCACCCACAATGGCGACCTTTAGGTTGTGGAACTCACCCTTGTGGCGGCGGATAGTGAACATGTCCAGCATTGCCTGGGTGGGATGGGCATGGCGTCCATCGCCGGCGTTGATCACGCTGACATGGGGGGCCACGTGTTTGGCGATAAAATTGGCGGCGCCGCTGTCGGCATGGCGAACGACGAACAGGTCGCAATGCATCGCCTCGAGATTGTGCAGCATGTCGAGCAGACTCTCGCCCTTGCTGGTAGCGGAGGTGGCGATGTTGATGCTCTGCACGTCGGCTGACAGCCTGTTAGCGGCCAGCTCGAAGGTGGTACGGGTACGGGTGCTTGTCTCGAAGAACAGGTTGATGATGGTTTTACCGCGCAGTAGCGGGACCTTCTTTACACTTTGTCCACTGACACTGGCGAAGGACTCGGCCAGGTCGAGGATCTCGGTCAAGTGCTGTTTTTTCAGTCCCTCAATGGTGAGGAAGTGACGCAGCTTGCCATTGGTGTCCAGTTGCAGGTTATTGATGGTCATTGCGGGTTTGCAGGCTCAGGGTGAGAGGTTCCGGTCCGTTGAGTTTGATCTGTTCATCGGGGCCAAGATCGAGGCGCATACCGCAGACATCAGCCTGGATTGGCAGTTCGCGACCGCTGCGCTCGACCAAGACCGCAAGAAGGACGCTGGCAGGACGGCCATAGTCGAAGATTTCATTAAGTGCAGCGCGCACCGTACGTCCTGACTGCAAGACGTCGTCGACCAGGATGATGGCCCGGTCCTCTACGTCAAATGGCAGGTTGGAGGGTTTTACCTGGGGATGCATCCCGGCACGGGAAAAATCATCACGATAGAAGCTGATGTCGAGCGTGCCTAGTGCTTCGTGAATGGAAAGGCGCTGATGTAACTCCCTGGCGACCCAGGCGCCACCGGTATGGATACCGATCATGCAGACATTGTTGAGCCCACGCGCAAGCAGTGTGCCGGCCAGCTGTGCCGTCATCTGCTTGAGCAGGGAGCTGACGTCAGGTAATGTGTTTGGCTTCATGACAACCTGTTCAATGAGTGATGTTCCAGCCATCCCTGCAGGATTAGCTGTGCGGCCAGTTTGTCCACATCCGCTTTTTCGTAGCGTCCCTGTTCGGCCAGCTGTGCCTCCGCCTCGGAGGAACTCAGTCGTTCATCCATTGTATAGACAGGGAGATTGTACCTGCCTGTCAGCCGATTACCAAAGCGACGGGCTAGCCGGGTGATCTCGTGATCGCTGCCGTCGAGATTTAGCGGCAGGCCGACCACCAGGGCGGCGGGTTGCCACTGTTCGATCAGGCGGCTGATGGCCTTCCAGTCCGGGGCGCCGTTGATGTTGTTCAGTGTTACAAGAGCACGAGCTGTACAAGTCAGCTCCTGGCCGATAGCCACACCGATTCGCTTCGTGCCGAAGTCGAAGCCAAGTAGGGTCCGTTGGCTCACGCGTGCCCGAACTCGCTGGAGATCAGGTTCAGGTCTACCCCAAGCAGTGCCGCCGCGGCGGCCCAGCGTTTCTCCAGCGGCAGATCAAACAGTATCTCCATGCTGATGGGGCCACTCAGCCAAGTGTTTTGTGCAATTTCCTGCTCCAGTTGCCCCGGCCCCCATCCGGCATAGCCCAGAGCGATAAGGTGATGGCTTGGCCCCTCGCCATGGGCGATAGCGGTGAGGATGTCTCGTGAAGTACTGAGTCCGATCTCATCAGTTATGCTCAGGGTGGATTGCCAGGCCCCCAGAGGGCTGTGGATGACAAAGCCGTGTTCGGGATGGACCGGTCCACCTTCATGGACAGCGACCGAGGTGTTGAGATTGCGGCTGGGTTCAATTGTCATCTGTTCCAGGACATCCCCCAGTGAGATCTCCATGAGCCTGTTGATAACCAGGCCCATGGCACCTTCTTCATTGTGTTCGCAGATATAGGTGACGGTATGGCTGAAGTTGGGATCGTCCAACGTCGGCATGGCGATGAGGAAATGGTTGCGTAGTGAGGATGAGGTATTCATAGAAGGAAGTATCGGGTCATACTGTACGAGCGGCAAGGCTCATTTCCCCGTTTGCAGGGAATTGTCATCATGGAATTGCCAGACACGTGTAATGTGCAATACATCCACCTCCTTGCGGATCTCACCGGGAAGAGGGGCAAAGGGGGCTGCCATCCTGACGATGCGGATAGCGCCGTCATCAAGAACCTTATGACCTGATGAACGTTCAACACTGATGTTTTTGATACTGCCGTCGGGGTTGATCGCCACATCCAGCAACAGGCTGCCGTTGAGTTTCTGACGTTTGGCCTGATCCGGGTAATTGAGATTGCCGATGCGCTCTACCTTTTGGCGCCAGGCGTCCTGATAGGCGGCATATTTCGACTCACGGGTGTTGGCGGAGATATATTTCTCACGCGGCATCTGTGCGTAGGTTTGCCGTTTTTGCTTTATTTCGGCGCTGAGACGGGCGATTTCCCGACTGCGCGACATCAGTTCAGCGGCGCTGGGTGTGTCCGGCAGCGGCGGCTTTGGTGACTGCTCTGTATTATCTACCTTGTGGCGGCTCTTGATATCCGCTGTCATCAGTTGTACCTGTTCGGCAACAGGTTGAGGCGGTGGTGTCGCCATCGGCAGGTTCTGTTCTGCATCGCCCTGTTCTTCAGTCGGTCTGGGGTTGGCCACAGGGCTGGAGGGGCGCATTTTCTCGGCAACGTTCCCGCCTCCCTTCTGGTTGGCCTGGGCGAGGTAGTCCGCCTTCTCCGGTTCCTCTTCGCTTGTGCTGTGGACCAGCGTGATCTCCATGGTCATGGGGAGGTCCCGATGAAAAAGCGTGTCCATGTCAAAGCTCACCCCGAGGATGAGTAGTGCATGGAAGGCGCCGGCAAAGAACAGGGTCAGACCGAGGCGATCAGCGGGTGAGGCAACAGGCTTGAGAACGGTGTTCGGCACAGACAGACATTATCTCTTTATGATGGGCAGGTTGAATTATACCCCGAGGAGCCAAGAACGATAAGCACCTCATGGTTAGGGTGAGTTGGAGGACCTGGACGGCGCGCTTTGGATAGAAAAAACAGTGCGGTATCAGGAGGACAGTCGGTGGGTGATGGCCTCCATCAACTGACCGCCGATATCCAGTCCGTATTGGCTATCAAGCTCCCGAATGCAGGTGGGGCTGGTCACATTGATTTCGGTAAGGTAGTCACCGATAACATCAAGTCCGACGAAAATAAGCCCTTTTTCTTTCAAAGTCGGTGCAACTTGTTCGCAAATCCAGTAATCACGATCACTCAGAGGTACCCCGACGCCCTGACCGCCGGCGGCAAGATTGCCACGTAGTTCACCTTTGGCTGGAATGCGCGCAAGGGCATAGGGTACTGGTTCGCCGTCAATCAAGAGAATACGTTTGTCCCCTGCACTGATCTCGGGAATGAAACGTTGTGCCATTGCATATCGATTACCGTGCCCTGTGAGGGTTTCAATGATCACACTGATGTTCGGGTCGCCGGCAGTGAGCTTGAATATCGAGGCCCCCCCCATGCCCTCCAGGGGTTTGAGGATGATCTCGTGATGCTCAGCGAGAAAGTTCCGGATCTGGGCGGATTGACGGGTGATTAGCGTAGGGGGGGTGCACTGGGGAAACCAGGAGGTGAAGACCTTCTCGTTAGCATCGCGCAGACTTTGTGGCCGGTTGACTACGAGGGCTCCGCTTCTTTCTGCAAGCTCCAGCAGGTAGGTTGCGTAAATATATTCCATGTCGAAAGGTGGGTCTTTACGCATCAGGATCACATTGAGATGATGCAGTGGACGAAGCCGGGCATCACCGGCTTCGTACCAGTGGGTGGCATCGGCGAAAACCTTAAGTGGGCGCATCAATGCCTGGGCCATGTTATCGGCAAGAAGCAGATCAGCCATTTCAATATAATATAGCTCCCAACCACGGGACTGGGCAGCGATCAACATCGCCAGAGTACTGTCCTTGTGGTACTTGATGGAGCCGATTGGATCCATGACGACGCCAAGTGCAATGGGCATAACATTACCTCGAAATGGGCAGATTTCGGCAGCAGACGTATGATGCTGTTCGCCGGAGCAACTACCTTAGCAGAAATGTGCTCCTCAGGGCATCGTGGCGAATGATTTGGTCAAGCGGCGGTTATCAGGATGGCGCAGGCACACTGATTTCTGGTATCTTGTCGACAATTCCGTGTTATTGTCCGCAATTGTGTGTGTAATACCGCCAACTTATGTGGATTGAAGTTGAGGAATGTGTTAAAAATCAACGCTAAACGAGTTTCGTTGCCTAAAGGGCAAAGAATTTCTACATCTGTTTTTTTAGAGTAAATCAAGGCGGGGGATGCGTGACTACCGAAGCGGCGCCAATAGGGTTGCAGGGTCTCAAGGTCATGGTGATTGATGACAGCAAGACGATTCGCCGTACAGCGGAGACCTTATTAAAAAAAGAAGGGTGTGAGGTGATCACCGCTAATGATGGGTTTGAGGCCCTTTCCAAGATTGCAGACCACAATCCCAATATCATCTTCGTTGATATCATGATGCCGAGGCTGGATGGTTACCAGACTTGTGCACTGATCAAACATAACCAAAAATTTAAAAACACCCCGGTGATTATGTTGTCGAGTAAGGATGGGCTGTTTGACCGTGCTCGTGGCCGTATAGTGGGTTCCGAGCAATATCTGACGAAGCCTTTCACCAAAGAGGAATTACTGGGTGCGATTCAGCATCATGTGCTGAAAAATGCGTCTTGAATGGGACATTAACGCGGAGTGATCCGCACGTACGTTAAATACAGCCGATACATGCAGGAGAACAAAAATGGCGCAAATCTTGATCGTGGATGATTCACCGACCGAAATCCATGTTCTGTCCACACTTTTGGAAAAGCTTGGCCACAAGGTGACCACTGCAGAGAATGGGGAAGCAGGAGTCGCTAAAGCCAAGGCGGAAAAGCCCGATTTGATCCTGATGGATGTGGTTATGCCAGGAATGAATGGCTTCCAGGCCACTCGCCAGCTGAGCAAGGACGGGGATACTTCCGGTATTCCAATAATCATAGTTACCACCAAGGATCAGGAGACTGATCGCGTCTGGGGGCTTCGCCAGGGAGCAAAGGACTACGTGACAAAACCGGTTGATGAATCGATCCTCGTCGAAAAGGTCAATGCGCTTCTTGGTGGTTAAGAGTTACTGCAGTCATGGCTAGAGGCAATCAGCTTCCCATATTATTGCTTTATCAGATGGCCCAGCGGGGGGTGCAGAATGCGCATAGCCTGCCGCAACAGCTTGAGGTAAAAAGCACCTGGAGCGGGGTGGGTTTTAGTATTGGGACAACACCGATGGTTGCTCCCTTGGACCAGGTGAAGGAAATATTGACTCATGTAACTATCAGCCGCATTCCAGGAGCCAAGGAGTGGGTCAGAGGGGTTTCCAATGTGCGAGGGAATCTCCTACCGATATTGGATCTGAGGGGCTTTATATCAGGTACACCATCGAAATTGACCCGACATAGCCGGGTTCTGGTAGTTCAGCACAAGGGTATTAATGCCGGTCTTGTCGTCGACGCGGTTCTCGGTATGCGGCATTTTATTGCCGATGAATTCAGTAACGATATATCCGCCGCCGACGCCTCCTGTCACAAATATATGCATGGGAGCTACAGCCAAGGTGGTTATAGCTGGCTGATATTCGATATCCACAAGTTGATTGAAATGCCGGAATTCGTGCAAGTGGCTGCCTGAAACCATGAATTCGAAGCGGTTGGCGAGTCAGGTGAAGCGTAAAATTTCTAGCATTAGGGAAAAGAGGTAGGAGCCGAGAAAATGAAGTTACCGTTGATATCAAAGCTGCGCACAAAGGACAAAAGTGGCGTAAAGGCGGGCTCAGCACTGTCCGAAAGCAATAAGGGGCTGGTGCTTCTCGTCATCCTGCTGCTCGCGGCAATGCTTGCTACCTTCGTGATCTATACGATGACGGCCATTCAGGACGCCCACGATAAGGAGTACCTTGGTCTTCTTAGTGAGCAGCGTGTACTTTCCCAGCGTATTTCAAAATTTGGCGGTCAGGCTAACAAAGGTTCGCCGGCAACATTCGACGACCTGAGAAAGCACCGTGATGAGTTTGCGCATAATTTGCAGTTGCTGCGTAACGGGGACCCGGATACCGGCATGGATCCTTCCGAGAATATGGAAGTCGCCGAAAAATTGAATGAAGTGGTCAGTAACTGGACTGACTATGACAAGAGCGCCAGGGTCATCATTGATGCACGAGGCGTTGTTATCTCACTGCGCGAAATCGTCAGGATGATTAACGAAAACTCGGCACAACTGCTTGCCGTGACCGACGAGGTCGCTACCTTGA
>JBFEYJ010000005.1:0-41976 GCA_041562215.1 Thiohalomonadaceae bacterium
ATCGGTGAATCCATGCTGATCCAACCCTTGGACGGGTCGAACTCGTCAGGGCCGACGATGCGATAGGTGAGCTCCTTGCCGTCATCATCCTCCAGTGTGACCCAGGCGCCGAAAAAGATCTGTTCGGGATTTGTCGGCGGCTCCCGGACGACTGTGAGATCGGGCAGACGTTTCTGTAGATAACGGATGCGCCGGTCGATGCCGGCCAGCTCCTTTTTGCGGTAGATGTATTCGGCATTTTCGGAGCGATCGCCTTCGGCGGCGGCGGCGGAGAGCGCCTTCGTGACCTCCTTGCGCCGCGCCCACAGGTCATTTAACTCCTGCTGGAGCACCTCATAGCCGTCGGCGGTGATGTAGGCGGATTTTTGGGGTTGCGGTGGTCGCCAGCGTCCCATGATTGTTTCATCCTGATTAAGAAGATAAGGAGTATAGCAACTGGTTGTTGTTAATAGTTTATGCTCATGGGTGTGCGTACTGGGCTATGTTAACGTCATAGCTAGCTAGGATTGAGAGACCGTCAAAAATAATCTTGCGGGAGGCTGCATGAGAGCGAGATCAATGTCAGGATGTGTACGGTTTTATTCAGGCCTGTTTAGCGTGGTGGTGGTTGCCGTAGTTGCCGGCTGCAACAGCAAAGGATCGGCGGAGGAAATTACCCTTTCCGGAACGGTCGAGGCAAGGGAGACGGCTTTGGCATTCCAGGTGAGCGGGCGGATCGCTAAGTTACTGGTCGATGAGGGGCAGGCGGTCAAGGCGGGCGCAGAGGTGGCGCTGCTGGTGGATGAAGACTTTGCACTGGCTCTGCAACGGGCACGTGCTGAAGTGGCTGCAGCAGAGGCCGCGTTGGCCGTGCTTGAGGCTGGTGCCCGCCGTCAGGAGTTGAAGGTGGCCGAGGCAGTTCTGGGGAAGGCGCGGGCTGAACAGCGTTTTGCCGAGGAGGAGGCGGCGCGCGTTACCAGCCTGATCGAGAGGAAACTGGCTTCTCAGGAGCAACTGGATCAGGCGGTGTTGCGTCGAGAGGTAGCACAGGCGGCGGTGCGCCAGGCGCGGCAGCAACTATTGCTGTTGCAAGAGGGGCCGCGCCAGGAGGAGATCGCCCGGGCGCGGGCTGAGCTGGATGCCACGCGAAGCGTCGCACAGACTGCCGAACGCCAACTGGGCTATACACGACTGGTCAGTCCGGTGAGCGGTACGATATCCCTGCGTCAGGCCGAGGCCGGTGAGGTGATCGGTGCCGGACAGGCGGTGTTCAAGGTGGCTGAGTTGCCCCGTCCTTGGGTACGTGCCTACCTCAATGAGGCTGACTTAGCGCGGGTTCGTCTGGGGCAGTCGGCCCAGGTCACCGTGGACGGATTGCCGGGTCGGCAATTCAACGGCACCCTCAGTTTTATCGCTCCCGATGCCGAGTTCACCCCCAAGTCAGTAGAGACCCGTGAGCTGCGGGTGGACCTGGTCTACCGGGTGAAGATTGAGTTGGAGGACCCGCAGGGGATCCTCAAGCTCGGCATGCCGGCTGATGTGATACTCCAGCCCCAGTCCTGACGATGACGGGGATAATTACCGCCAGCAATCTGCAATTTGCCTACAACGCAACGCCAGTACTGAGAGATATCGAGCTGAACGTGGCCGCCGGTGAGATCTATGGCCTGGTCGGGGCTGACGGTGCCGGCAAAAGCACCCTGTTGCAGTTGATGGTGGGGCAGTTGCTACCGATGGGGGGAAGCATCCGCGTGCTCAGTCGCGATCCCACCGCTCCCGACCTGCGTGATGATCTCGCCTATATGCCGCAGGGGTTTGGTCTCTATCTCGATCTCTCCGTGCAGGAAAATCTGGAATTTTTCGCCGATCTGCACGGAATAGAACGGAAAAAAGCCGAAAACAAGATTCATGATCTGCTTCAGCGCACCGGGCTGAAGGGGTTTGAGGGGCGCCGCGCCGGCCAGCTCTCCGGCGGCATGATGCAAAAGCTGGCACTGGCCTGTGCCCTGGTCACCGAACCACGTGTGATGTTTCTCGATGAACCGACCACCGGGGTCGACCCGGTCTCGCGCCGCGCCTTCTGGCGACTGCTTGAGGCTGTACGCACAGATGGGGTAGCGATCCTCTACGCCACCGCCAATATGGATGAGGCGGAGCGTTGCGATCGGGTCGGCCTGCTGGAGGATGGCCGGCTCACCCGCCAGGGTACCCCGGAAGAACTGGTGTCGGCCGGTGAGGGAAGCCTCGTTGCGGTCAGTGGGCCGGCCGTGCGTGGCTTTCGCGCCGCGGTTCGGCAGATGGAAGAGACACTGTTTGTCTTTACTGTGGGGCCGCAGCTCAATGTCTGGCTCAGGCCAGAGGTTGATCTGGAGGTGTTTCGACGTCGCCTCGGCCGCCTGGATAACCGTCTTGAGGTGCAGCCCTTGGTAGCGACTCTGCATGATGCGACGGTAAGAGATCTAGCGTTGGCCTCCGCGGAGCAGGATGCCCATGCCTGAGGCGAGGCAACATGACAGACTGATGATCGAAGCCCACGGTTTGACGCGGGCGTTCGGCAGCTTTGTCGCCGTCGACGGTATCGATGTCACGGTGAGCTCCGGTGAGGTGTTCGGCCTGCTCGGCGCCAACGGTGCAGGCAAGACCACAGCGATCCGCATGCTTTGCGGTACCCTTGCACCGAGCGCGGGCAGCGTTCAGGTGGCCGGGATGGATATGGTGCGCCAGGCCCGCCGCGCCCGCAGCTGCCTCGGTTACGTGGCACAGCGCTTTGCTCTCTATGGAGACCTTACCGTGGGTGAGAACCTCAAGTTGCAGGCCGGGCTCTACGGCCTGAGCGGCGGCCATCGGCATGAGCGGATCGACTGGGCGCTAAACCAGTTGGAGCTTACCCAGGTGGCGGGCCATATGGCCGGGGAGCTGCCGCTGGGGTATCAGCGTCGCCTTGCCCTGGCTGCTGCCTTGCTGCATCGCCCGCGGGTGCTGTTTCTCGATGAGCCCACCTCCGGTGTCGACCCCCTGGCCCGCCAGCATTTCTGGGAGCTGATTTACGACCTCGCCGATGAGGGGATCGGCATGCTGGTGACCACTCACTACATGGATGAAGCGCTGTTTTGTGACCGCATCGCGTTGATGGATGCCGGGCGCATTATCGCCGAGGACACACCTGCGGCCCTGATGGCCCGCCCGCTGCCGACACCCTTGCTGGAACTTCGCAGCACGCACGGGACCGCCTTAAGCGCCGAGTTGCAGCAATGGCCGGAAGTGCTGGAGATCATTCCCCATGTGGGCCAGTTGCGGGTTCGCCTGCAACGGGGCAGCGATGAGAAAGCGCTGATGCTCCGCATACGGGAAATGGCTGAGCGGGTTCAAGTTCCGCTCGATGAGATTTCAAAAGCCGAACCGGAGCTGGAGGATGTCTTCGTCACTGTTCTAGAGGCAAATCAGCAGGCGCGGGAAAGGGGGGCGAGCGCATGAAGCTGCAGCATGTGCGTGCTATCGCGCGTAAGGAATGGTGGCACCTGATGCGCGACCCGCGCTCGCTGGCGCTAATCCTGCTGATGCCCTCCATGCTGCTGTTCCTGTTTGGTTACGCGCTCCGCCTGGACATCACCAACTTGCCGTTAGGCGTGTTGCAGGAGTCCAATGACGCAACCGCCAACGCCATCGTTGCCAGTTTTGATGCCAGCCGGGCCTTCGACGTGGTGGCACGCTATACCGATCGCCGGCAGTTGGAGGCCGACCTGCAGCGAGGCGCGGTTGCCGCCGTACTGGTGCTGCCGCGGGAGATGACCCGACTGCTAAAAGAACGCCGCGGGCAGATGCAGTTGCTGCTTGATGGGGTCGATGCCAACAGCGCCCGCCTGGCGCAGAATTACGCCCAGGCGATCGTGAACGATTACCTGGAGCAGCAGGGGCTGGTGCACCTGCCGTTGGAGATCCGGGACCGCACCTGGTTCAATGAGGCCAAAGAGAGCCGCCTGGCCATTGTCCCCGGCGTGATTGCGGTGGTAATGGCGGTGATCGGTGCGCTGATGACCTCGCTCACCATCGCCCGTGAGATCGAGCAGGGCAACCTGGTGATGCTGCGCACAACTGCCCTACGGAAGAACGAGTTCCTGCTGGGCAAGATGTTGCCCTATTTCGTTATCGGCATGGCCGACCTGGCGGTAGCGGCCCTTTCCGCGGTCTATCTGTTCGATGTGCCGCTGCGGGGTTCGGTCGTCGGCCTGACGGTGGTCTCGGCGCTGTTCCTGGTAGTGGTGATGCTGCAGGGGGCGTTGTTGTCGATGGTCGCAGGCGGCCAGATGATGGCGGCGCAGTTGTCGTTGGTCAGCACTTTCCTGCCGGCCTTCCTGCTCTCCGGTTTTGTCTTCGGCATCGAAAACATGCCGCAGGCGCTGCAGTATGTAACCCTCATCGTACCGGCGCGCTACTACGTGGCACTGTCCAAACTGATCTTTCTCAAGGGGGTGACCCCGTTACTGCTCTGGACCGAGGTGGCGGCGCTCAGTGCCATCCTGCTGGTGCTGTTGGGTGTGGTCACCCTTAAAGCGCGCAAGCTGGGGCTATTGGCATGATGGAGGCGATCCGAAACAGCCTGATCCGTCTGCACGTGATGCTGGGCAAAGAGTTCCGGCAGATGCTGCGCGACCCGCGCATGCGCTTTTTCGTTGTCGTGCCGCCGCTGGTGCAACTGGTGGTCTTCGGTTACGCGGCCACTTTCGATGTGCGCCAGGCGGAAGTGGCCGTATTGGACGAGGCGCACACCAGCGCCAGCCGAGAGTTGATTGATGCGGTGCGCGCTACCGGCCACTTTAACCTGCATCCGGCCGAGAACATGGCGGCGGCCAGCCTGATGATCGAACGCAGCGAGGTGCGGGCGATCCTGCGCTTCCCCTACGATTTCGATGGCGGCGGTGAGCTGCAGATCATTGCCGACGGCTCGGACTCCAATAGCGCACAGTTGGTGGCGGGGCAGCTCAGCGCCACCCTGCGCGACCATATGTTGCAAGGAGGGCGGCCACCGCTCGAACTGGTGGTGCGCGCCTGGTTCAATCCCAACCTCGACGACCGAGACTATTTCGTGCCGGGAATTATGGCCAATGTGGTGCTGATCGCCACGATGTTGTTGATGGCAATGACGGTGGTGCGCGAGCGTGAGCAGGGGACCCTTGAGCGGCTGATGGTCACACCGCTGGCGCGAATCGAGTTTGTTATCGGCAAGCTGGTGCCGGTGGCGCTGATCGGCCTGTTCGACGTGCTGCTGGTAACTGCGGTGGCGGTGTTGTGGTTCGACGTGCCCTTTCGCGGCAACCCGCTGGCGCTGTTATTGGGCAGCATGCTTTACCTGATGAGTACCCTCGGCATGGGGCTGCTCATCTCTACTTTCTCGACCACCCAGCAGCAGGCCATGCTGACCGCCTTTTTCATCCTCATGCCGATGGTCATTCTCTCCGGCTTCGCCTTTCCCATTCGCAATATGCCCGAGTGGATTCAGTACATTACCTACCTCGATCCACTGCGCTTCTACCTGGTGGTGATCCGCGACCTGTTCCTCAAGGGCGGCGGTGTCGCCTCACATCTTTATGAATACGGCATGATGGCCCTACTCGGTATTACTGCGCTTGGACTAAGCCTGATGCGTTTGCGCTAAAGGGTGTGGTGTATGGGATTGCTTCGTCGCAGAGCTCCTCGCAATGACAGAGTATTAACTGTTTGAGAATGGGCGTGATACCGTCCATTTCATGCCATTGCTTTGTCGCCAGAGGCTCCTCGCAATGACAGGATAATCGACGGTGTCATTGCGAGCGAAGCGAACGAATCCGGGAACGATGGCGCAATATTCCCCCTGTCATTGCGAGCGAAGCTAAGCAATCTCAGGAACGGAGCCGGGATCACTCCGTTAATATCGCCTAAGCTGAAACTAACCGTCACGAGTTAGGGTTTTGCCATGCACTGGGTAGATGAGCAGGAAGACGAGTTCATTGCTGTTCCCGACACGGTGGTCGACCTGGCATTTGCAATTCGTTGCCGCGCCCTACCGGTCGACCATGCCTATGACCTTTACGTCGCCCTTGCGGAGCACCTTCCCTGGCTGGAGCATGAGCCCCTGGCCGGTATCCATCCACTGCATGTGGCGGAGACTGCCCACGGCTGGGTGCGACCGCAAAAGCCGGATGCATTGCTCCACCTGTCGCGAAGAACGAAGCTGGTGCTGCGTCTACCATCCGAGCGCGTAGCCGAGGCTAGAACGCTGGAAAACAAACGACTCCGGATCGGCAATCACGGCATGATTATCTGTGAGGCAACACAATTGCCGCTTAGTCGTAGTCGATCCCTTTTCTCGCGTCGTGTGGTCATTGCGGATAAGGAAACGGAAGAGGTGTTTATGCAGAGGTTGGCCGAAGATATGCAGGCTATGGGAGTGAGACCAAAGAAGATCCTTCCCGGTCTGGCGCACACCCTTCGCACACCGAAACAGTGTCTGTGCACGCGGTTGCTCAGTGTGGAGGACCTGTCACTGGAAGAATCATTCCGTTTGCAGATGCACGGTCTCGGGCCGTATCGTCACCTCGGTTGCGGTATCTTTATTCCACATAAACCGCTGAGTTCGGTACGGATATAAAGCCTGCGATAACAGCTGACTTTTTACACAAAAGTATTATCGCTTTACATGTATGTATTTCGATTGGGTTGGTTACCTCATTAAACTCATCCAAAGCCATATGACCGCTTGAGTAAGGGTGAGTGCATGGGGCGAGGTATCGTTCATCTGAAGGTGTCGGTGACTTGCTAAGCGCTCCCTTCGGTATGACGCCACCATGACGGCACGGTTGCCACTGAGTCGAGCACGACAAAAGGTGTGATGCCCAGCTCCAGGTCGCCGGGACGAAACTTGCCGGTACGTACCAGTATCCCGTTGATACCTGTCTTTTGCGCACCGTCGATATCGCCTCGGATGTCATCGCCGATCATCACCGTCTTTCCGGCCGAGATTTTGAGGTGCTCGAGCGCGGTTTCAAAAAATGGCGCAGCGGGTTTTCCCATTACGACGGACTCGCGTCCTGCGGCATATTCAAGTCCCTTAACAAAAGGTCCCACATCGAGTCTCAGGCCGTCCTCTGCCTGCCAGTAGCGGGTCAGCCCCAGGGCAATAAGTGGAGCGTGAGGATTCTGCATGAGAAGGCGGAAAGCACGGTTGTAGGTGGTGAAATCCCAGGCCTCGCCCAGATCGCCGAGCACCACTGCAGCAACCTCAGCACTGTCCTTGTCTGCCAGGGCTATACCGGAGAACTCCTCAATGGTGCGCTCTGGCACGAACAGGGCGACAGGCCCTTCGCAGTGTTGCTGAAGCCAGCTGCAGGCGGCCACCGGCGGAGTGAGAATATCTTCGACGGAAACGCTAATGCCCATGGTCGCCAGTTTCTCGACCAGTACCTTGCGCGGACGTGAGGTGGTGTTGGTGAGAAAGAGATGCGGAATTTTCAGGTTCCGGCACCAGGCGATGACCTCCATCGCGCCTGGGATTGCATGCTCGCCCTGATAGAGGACGCCGTCCATATCGAATAGCAGTGCTTGCATTGTGTGATCTGTGGTTAATTGCCTTGTCCTAAAGTGTGAGCAGGTCGGTGAGGAAATTCCAGTAGTGAGAGCACTTGTGACAAGTCTCCTGGTGCAGAAATGACTCTCGACGATAACGGGGCGACGGAGATTGATATGCTTCACTGCAATGACACAACCTTGGAAAGATTGGCTGCATGGTTCGGAGCGCATAGTAAGCAGGAGGCGGTTTGCAGTATGGGGTAAGGTGTCACACACTGTAGTTGAGGTTATCGGACATGCCTGTCGCAAATGTCCCCCCGCGAGAGAGTCCCTGATCATGTTTCAGTGCCGCGTAGAAAAACGGGTCTGGCGCGAGCCGGACCACGCCTCGGGTTGTACCGTGCTCTATTACGAGCTGGAAAATGAGGAACCTCCCAAGGTGGGGATGGAGGTGAATGAGGGGCGCTGGTACTCGGGACCGCTAACGCTTGTGATCTGGAATGTGGATGACGAGCGCTTTCTCTGTCGGGCGGCAGATGAATACCCGGTTTCAGATCGTGATTATGACTATTCTTATGAGTGGATCGTGGAGAATTTCCTGTTACAGGGTTGGCATGCCGCCGACGCCTGACAGTGTCGGGTTAATCCCCAGCCTCAGCGTATCACTATCTCACCGCAACCAAACGGGTGGCCACTGCCCCTGAGTCTGTCCACCAGCCCGACGTCATCGAACCGGCCGTAGGCCATTGAGTTATCCCAGAGTTCCAGGTGCGCCGGATTGGCGGTGAAGTGGAACCGTCCACCGCCCATAACGGTAAGATCAGGCAGTGAAAACTCCAGATGTTCAGAGTCGCGCCAGTGATGGGGCAGACTGCGGTCGGAAAGAAAGCGCCCGAGCATCTGATTATGGAACAGATGTTCGTCCCTGGTCGCAAAGAGCAGGTATTCGTTTCCCTGCCAGCGGAATTGAAGAAATTTACCCTCAACGGTCTTAGTGTTTGCCAGCATTTCCAGCGGTGGGTAGTTTTCGATAAACAGTCTGGGCATGCCTTTCCCTCATGGTGTCAGAGTGATGCAAGAATAGCAGTCGGTACGGACGCTGCCCAGCCGGGGAAAGGGCATAATCAGTCATGACAAGAACGGTTATGACGAAGCAGTCTGTAATTGAACGCATTGTATCCTGAGATCGCTTCGTTTCTCACAGCTTGCGGCTTGCAATGACAAAGAGAGAGCGTGCTGTGCTTCGTTAGCAATGACAAAGGCGATGAAACGATTCGGCCCCGGTGTTGACATGCGACTGATATTGAGATTAAACCGGTTGTTATTGCGACCGGTGTTTAGCAAAACCGGCTGTCATTGTGGCCGGTGTTGAGCTGTAACTGGCTGTCATTGCGAGGAACGTCAGTGACGAAGCAATCTTTAACCGAAGGCGTTGCATCCTGAGATTGCACCGCTACCTGCTTCGGTTCCTCTCAGCTTGCGGCTCGTAATGATAAATGACTTCACACGGCTCGAATGAGAACAAGAGAGAGTGTTACGCTCCGTTAGCAATGATGTATCAGGTTCTGGTTTAGGCTTTGGAAATGTTTATTTTGGTGCCTCAAATTAACTTCATCTGCTAATGTCGAGGCGGCTCCAATATGGTGCGATTTTTTGGGCGGACAAAAGGAGTGACTGTATGAGCCAAAGTAACACTCAATCGAGGGAGTGGCATGGAAACTAATGAATTCACTGGAAGATGCCATTGCGGCAATATTCGCTACCGTTTCACTACACGTCACGGTCTGCATGAATTGCCGTTACGACGATGCAACTGCACTTTTTGCCGCAAGCATGGCGCGGTCTATATATCCGACCCATCGGGTGAGCTTGCAATTGAGGTGAAGGATCCTGATGCCCTGCGAAAATACCGTTTTTCATCCGAAATAGTGGATTTTCTGATTTGCGGCAATTGCGGGGTCATGACGACAGCGGTTGCGACTATTGATGAGAGTATCTATGCGGTGGTCGTTGCCAACTCCATGGATGAACTTATGGTCAGGTCACCCGAGGAGAAAAAATTTGAGGGGGAGTCTGTGCAAGATGGAATGGCGCGCAGAAAGAGACACTGGATCGGAAAAGTAACGTTGAGTCATCGGGGCTGATGGTCGCTATCGGTGACCGCGGGAGTATCTTCCTTTTAAAGTGTTCAGACTTCCCCATTATTTTTCGTTGTTTGCCGGACGGTCAGGCCGAACCTTTTTTTATACCGAGCCGAACCAGCCGCAGCACGAGCAGGACCAGTGGCGAGCCGTGCATCAGCAGATCGAAAATATCGATGCCGCGTACCAGCGTGCCGTCGGCGAGCATCTTGAGTTTTTCCCACAGGTGAGGCTCCGGGGCGAAGGGAACCAGCCCCAATAACAGGGTGGCTATGACCAGGGTAGAGAGCGGGATTTTGTCCAGCCAACTCATCAAGAGGCTCCTTCGGCAGGTTTAAAAGGCAGATCGGGAAAGCGGCGCAGATCCTCCGGGCGATCAAGATCGTGTTTGACCTTAAGCAGGTGGGTCTTCATGCCGAGCTGCTGCAATCGGCGGTGCGTTTCGCTTAGAACCCTGTCTTCTCCCCACACCATATCATTAAACAGTGAGGGTTCGAAACGGCGTAGACCAAGCAGGTAGTAGCCGCCGTCTGCCGCCGGGCCGATCACCGCATCGGCCTCCTGGCGAAGCAGTGCGGCGGCCTGGTGGAGATCATCGGCGCCCAGGTCGGGGCAGTCGGTGCCGATGATGATAGCCCACGGATATTCGCTCAGTGCACGTTCAAACGCCTGCGCCATACGTGCACCCAGGTCATCTCCCTGTTGCCGGTGCAAGGTGATGTGGTGGTGCTCGGCACAGTGAGTAAAGGCAGGGTGGGTGGTATTGGGTGTGCACCAGAGCTGCACGCCACCGCCTTGCCAATCCCTGGCTGTCGCGAAGGTAGACTTGAGCAGATAATGCTGCAGCTCAGCGGCGTCTTCTTCGCCGAGGGCCGGGATTAGCCGCGTTTTGGCCTTGCCGGGAAGTGGTGCCTTGGCGAAGATGAGCAGCACCCCATCGTTTAGGTTTATTGACATCGGTCGATCAGCCAAGCGCGCCGCCGCAACTGCTTCCCTGTCCTGCGGTGCAGCCGTAGCAATGGTCGGCCACGGCGATCGGGCTTCCGGCAAGCTCGCGGACATCAATCGTGTCGAGCTTGTGCACCCCCTCACCGCGCCCGCAAAGCGGCAGTGAAAGTACCTGGTTAAAGTCGCAGTCGTAGACATGGCCCTGCCAATCGATGCTGACCAGGTGGCGGCACATCACCTGTGACAGGTTTCGCTCCTCGAAGTTATCGCGCAACAGTGCCATATACGCCTCAAACTGCCCATTGGAAACAAGGGCGCTGCCAAAGCGCTGGATCGGCATGTTCACCAGCGTCAGCAGACGGTTAAAGCGGATCCCGTACTGTTCATCGAGCACCCGACGGTAGTCCTGCTCCAGTGCGGCCTGTGGTGGTGGCAGGGAGGGACCGGTAGGGTTGTACATCAGGTTCAGTTCCAGGCCGCTATCCGGGTCACCATAGCCGAGGGCGTTGAGCTTGCGCAGGCCCTCAATACTGGAGCCGAAAACACCCTTGCCGCGCTGGCCGTTGACGTTTTCCTCCAGGTAGCAGGGCAGGGAGGCGACCACCTCTACCTGCTCTGCGGCAAGAAATTCAGCCAGTGTCTCCTGTTCCGGCTCCTGCAAAATCGTAAGATTACAGCGGTCGATCACCGCTGTGCCGAGTTGTCGTGCCGCGCTGACAAGGCGGCGAAAGTGGGGATTGAGCTCCGGTGCGCCGCCGGTCAGGTCGAGCCTGGGGATCCAGTGTTGTTCGAGAAATCGCAGCACCGTATCGATAGTCTCAGCGGTCATCACTTCGGTTCGTTTCGGCCCGGCGTTGATATGGCAGTGCAGGCATTGCTGGTTACACAGGTAACCGAGATTCACCTGCAGCGTCTGCAGCGCGCCGCGATGAATCGCGGGGAAGTCGCTGCGGTCGGGGTTCAGATAGGGGAGCATGTCATGCATGGGTCGGTCTCGCTTATCGCTCTACGGGATAGCCGTGTTCATTCCAGGCGATCATGCCACCACGCACGACATGAATGTCTGAAAAGCCATTCCGGGATAGCAACAGCGTTGCTTTGCTGGAGCGTACATCGGTACGGCAAACGATGGCCACAGGCTTTTCAAGGTTGGCGTTCAGCTCGCTAATGCGTGTGGGGAGATCGGCCAAGGGGATGTTGACTGCACCGGCAATGTGCCCCAATTCACCTTCAAACTCATCGCTTGTGCGGACATCGAGTATCAAGGGGGGCTCAGTGCCGGCAATTCGCTGTTGCAGGCTCTCCACATCAAGCATCGGCCCCAGGCGAAGCCGGGTGATGAGCCGTGGCAGAAAGGCGACCGTGGCGAGCAGCGCCAGTGCCAGCAATCCCTTCTGGATCGCCGCTTGACCACCGGCCACGGCTTCGCGCCCGGCATAACCGAGGTATGTATAGGCGAGCGCTCCCGGAAGCATGAAAAGGTAGGAAGCGACGATGTAGTGGGAGAGCCTGATACGCGTCAGACCAAGTGCGTAATTGAGCACATTGAACGGGAATAGTGGCACCAGTCGGACAAAGGCGATAAAGCGCCATCCCTCGGTCTCTACCCCGTTTTTGAGCTGTTTGAGTTTGCCGTGACTCTTGCGCTCCACCCAATCGGCAGCCAGATAGCGGGCAATAATAAAGGCGATAGTGGCGCCGAGTGTTGCGCCGGTGAGATTGTAGATCGTGCCCCAGACGGGGCCGAAAATAGCCCCACCGGCCAGGGTCAGCACTGATCCGGGCAGGAATATTACGGTGCCCAGCGCATAGATCAGGATGAAGATAAAAGGACCGGCCATACCGGCACCCGCTACCCAATGCTCCAGCGCCTCGGTACTGAGTTGGTCGCGGTACTGTACCGCGATGATGATGGCCACAACCACCAGGGCGGCGATTGTACCGCGCAGGAGCGTCTTCTTCATTTAATTGCCTCGATTCTCTATTCGCCACAGACAGGTCTTGATACAGAAAGAGATAACTCTTGTTACGTACGAACACAAAGGAGTAAGGAACGGTTGCCTGCATCTCTTTGCGAGAGTTATAACCTTCTGATCATTCGTTGTTGTCCGGGTTGCTCCACTGTCGGCGGTTAATGGCGTAGTCAGTCACCTTGCCACGAAACGGCATCAAGAGCAGTCCATCGATGCGGCTCGCCTCTGCCGGGGTGCGGAATTTATGGATGCCGATGGTCATCCCCTCGTGACCGCCGCGTGGTTGGTCTCGGTAGGTACCTAGCAGGCGGTCCCACAAAGAGAGATTGAAGCCGAAGTTGCTGTTGGCCTCGTCATCCTCCACCGAGTGGTGTACCCGGTGCATGTCGGGAGTCACTACCAGCAGGCGTAGCACCCGGTCGAGTCCCAGCGGCAGTCGGATGTTGCTGTGGTTGAACATAGCCATGGCATTTAATACCACCTCGAAGATCACCACCGCTACCACTGGCGCCCCCAGAACAATGATAGTGGCGAACTTGATCAGCATCGAAAGGATGATCTCGAAAGGGTGAAAGCGGGCGCCGGTGGTGACGTCAAAATCGAGATCCGCATGGTGTACCCGGTGCAATCGCCAAAATAGCGGAACTGCATGAACCATCACGTGCTGCAGATAGATAACAAGGTCCATTGCCACCACCGTGATCGCCACTGCAAACCAGTAGGGCATGGCAAAGTGATTGAGCAGCCCCCACCCCTGGTCGCCGGCGAAGGCGGCCATTCCCACCGCGGCGGCGGGGAAGAGGAGGCGCAGCAGCAAGGTGTTGAAGACCACCAGCCCCAGGTTGCTGGACCAGCGCAGTGCCTTGGAGATCATCAACCCACGGCGTGGCGCCATTACTTCCCATAATGCCATCAGCGCCAGTACACCGAAGAAGAAGCCGAGACGCACAGCTGTCTCGTGTTGCAGGATCCAGTCGTTAATACCCATCTCACGAACCCCTCTGTTATAGTTATATGAATTATCATCTATTCAAGTGAATGGTTGAATATAGCATGACAGGAGATGAGTAAGTGTCAAGCGGCCACTTCAAACAGGATCTTTTCACCCAGTTCGCCCGGGTGGGCAAGGCGCTGGGCAACGGCAATCGGCTGGAGCTGCTGGAGTTCATCGCTCAGGGCGAGCGCAGCGTCGAGGAGCTGGCGAACGTGGCCGGCCTCACTGTTGCCAACACATCCCAGCATCTCCAGCTTCTCCGGCACACGGGACTGGTAAACTGCCGCAAGGCGGGGCTTAAGGTCTTCTACTCCATCAGCGATAGTGATGTGCTCGAGTTGTTCGCCATGTTACGCCGGGTGGCGGAACGGCATCTGGGCGAGGTTGACCAGCTGGTGCAGACCTACCTTACGGCCAAGGATGCCCTTGAGCCATTGGCACGTTCCGAACTGCTGGAGCGTGTACGTGACGGTTTGGTGACGGTGCTTGATGTGCGTCCACCCGAGGAGTATGCGGCCGGACACCTGCCCGGCGCCGTCAATGTCCCCTTGGCGCAACTGGAGGAACAGCTCGATGAGCTGGACCCGAGGCATGAGGTTGTCGCCTACTGTCGCGGCCCCCACTGTATTCTCGCTTTCGAGGCCGTAGCGTGGTTGCGTGAGCGTGGATTCACTGCACGACGACTCCAGGACGGCTTTCCCGAGTGGCAGTTGGCCGGATTGCCTGTTGATAAACAGCAATAAACCCAGCATCCAAGGAGTCATGTCGGTGCGGGCTCCAGATTGCCGGCCAGCGCTTGCGATGACGATATTCGACGAATAGAGCTACGGTATGCCGGGGAATCTTCCGCCGGGTCGATGCGCTTCATCGCACGACGGTGGGCCTTGCCCTTTTGCGCTCTTTCAGGCAACAGAAGTTTTACGCGGAGGGGCCGGCTGGTGGCTTCGCGGCCTCCTCGTCCTTGCGCTTGAGTGAGTTGATAACCTTCACCGCGATAAAGATCGCTAAGGCTATAATCGTAAATTCGATAACTGTCTGGATGAATTTTCAGTAGCCAATAACCACTACAGGCGTCGTGCCGGTGGCTTACTAAAGGGTGATCGCCAGATTAGGGAAATCGACACCCCCTGCGAAAAGCCGATTGGCGGCATGAGCACATCCGCGACAAAGGATGAAACGCTTTTGCCGATCGCCGCGCTAATGATAATCCCTGCAGCCACGACGACGTTCCCCTTGACGGCAAATTCCTTGAATTCTTTCATTATTCCCATAACAGTTTCTCTGCATAAGGTTTTATGTCGAAGTCCAGAGCAATAAGCTGCGCCACTGTGTTGACGTGTAACAGAGTGTCGTGAATTAAAACGGTGTAGCTTCCTGACCTCAAATTTATGTGGGGGATAGAACATCAGGCTGCGCAGTTGACCGGCGTTGCCGCTTCACTCGAGTCAGTCCCTTGAGCGACTATCAGGTGATGTTGGGTGAAATTTCCGGTTTGTTTTTGCTCCTCTGTTATCATAAAGCCTTTTCGTAAGTCTCAAGGCGTATAATCGATGTCACATGATGAAAATCCAATGGAACTGGCGGCGCGGCAAGTAGTTGAGCTGGGCAATGAAGTGGCGGACCTCGATCAGGAGGCGGATATGCGGGATATTGCCGATGGCCTATTGGCCGGGGCTGTCCATTACTGGCTCTATGCCAACCAGCCTTGTGATGATCCGATGTGTGAGGATTGTGCGTCTATAGGGACCGCAGAATTGCGTCTGACGGAGATGAAAAAATTGCTGGATGAATTCGCCCGCGATAGCGACTATTACCATACCCCTAACGATACAAATGTTGGGCGCGCCTGATTGCACCGCAAAATTAAGCACTGCGCGGTAAGACGAAAAAAAACGGGGTAAAGTCGGGCATTCCTTTGTTGAAACTGCACCGCACTCGGTGAGTGCTCCGTTTCTTACCGATTCCTTCGGTACACTCCCTCTCGGCATACAATAGTTGGCCCGGGCCGTCCTCTTGTCACCCGGTTGGCGTAACACCTAAATCCCACCAAGGGCCTAATGCCGGTCAGGCAAGTGGTTCGTCTGACGAGGCCCTGTTCCTTGGCGAATATTCGCCGAGAGTATCGGTCCTGTCGTATTTCTGAAACCACCAAAGACCACATCGTATGTCATGGACATCCTAGTTCTAACCTTGTCTCACGTGTTCATGGTGGTGAAGATAGAGCAGCTGATTAACCGCATGGCGTAGCGGCATCGTCAACGTATGGATCTTGTGCTAGTCCTTTAAGTATGGCTTTTTGATTCTGTTCGGCCCCGACCGACAAGGAGCGGTAGCATGCCTGAGTGCTATAGCCAGCGGATGCTCAACCCTTTCCATGGTATCGTCAACGTGATTGAGATAGCAGGTGCCGATGCTGTGAGCAGCGACGGAGAAAACTGGACCCTGTTCGTGCACGGTGAGCATGAAACCGCTGAACTGGCCGATGGCACTCGTCAGGAGGTCGAGACACCTGACGTCAAGTTCGGGGTCTGGTCCGCCAAGCAGGGCTTACGGCGCGCGCCAATCCGCAATGCGGCGGATTACGAGTTCGTCGATCACGTTGGTCGCTACCTGCTCGAAGTGATTCGTCAGCACGCTGCAATGGTGCCATTTCCGCTCAGGGACCGTTATGAGCTGTGGTTACTCGACAGCGCCTTCGACCTGCCTCTGGCACTGATCGACAGTCGCTGCAGGCAGGGCGATATTAGCGAAGACACTCAGCTTAAATGGCGGGTCGGGGTAACGGCGCGAAGTCACTTTCAAGTGCCGGAGATACTGGTCAGGCGGCTGGATGGCATCAATCCCGCCGAGGTCCTGGAGCGAGTGATTAATCGTGCCGCCGGAACTCGTCCCCGAGCCCAGTGGTTTGTACGAAGAGATGATCTGAGTGGCCTGTCGATAAGGAGTCTTAGGGTGGAACCCGAGTTGAGGGGACGACTTCTTCCGGCAAAAGCTTTTCCCGAGCAGCAGCTGCGTTCACACTGGCCGGACCATACCGACCAGTCACTGGTGCGTGCCTATCTTGACTGGCAGGCGCCTTGGCTATTGATGTTGCAGCATCTGAGTGATAACACTCGCGACCGCCTGGAGCGCGCTGCAGGACAGCGGGCCCTGTTATTGGCCGAGAGCCATGCGCTGTTTCCTAAGGTAATCGATAAAGGCCGAATAGTCGCTGCGAGGGTCGAAGCCAACCTGCGCCGCGCAGCCGGTGAGGGTCGTGAGAATAGTCCTCGGACTGACGCCCTGTTTCCCTTTTTTAATGAGTAAGGGCTTACACCTACGTTTGGATAACGAAAGTTTTGTATGATTTTTGACTGAATTATTCATTGCTACCATTGGATTTTACTCGACAAAGGTCAATTGAAGCTCAACGCGATCTCGTAGATCTTGTTGACGACGCTGTCCCAAACGCCGGTTTCCCTTGGGCATTTGCGGCCACTTCGCAATGGCGGCAATGACCTCATGAATTATATTGCGCGGTCCTGGCAGGCTGATCGAATCACCCAGTGCAAGGCGATCCCTTTTCTCCCAGCCTGAAGATGTCTTGCGTGCCGTTCAGACTCTTCTGGTACGCATTGGTCCATGCTTCCGGCGTCGCTCGCATGGGTGATTAGTGTTGAGGTAGAATCGTGTAATGCCCCGCAGGCGAAGACTGCATTACTTTGTGCTCAGACGGGGGGGGGCACTGAGCCATCCTCAACGATCCGCTTATCAGAAAACGCATAGCAATCATTAATAGTCGTTTTTAGACATTTTATGGAGATTTAGGAGACAATAGGACCATATGTTGCCATTATCGAGAAAGCATTACATGGATGAGGTGCGTATTTGTTGTCTGCAAATATTGAGATGAATTGGCTATGGTCAGAGTAAAGTCTTTAACGGTGTTCATTGAACACGGCTCAAATAAAAGAACGGAGTAAAGAATCATGAACAGGGAAGCCACCGTGTTGCAGTGGTCGTTACGGGCCGGGGCGGTCTATTTCGCCGGGATCTCGCTGGCTCATACCGTGGGTGTAAAGATCCCCGGGTTGTTTATCTACTTCAATGTGCCCTCATTCCCTTATCAGGATCACATCATCGCCTTCCTGGCGTTCGGTTGGGCAGCGTTCTATTTTGTCGCATCAGTCAACCCTGTCGGTAACCCTCTCGCCGTAAGGGGTGTGCTTATCGCCAGCGCGGCTGCGATCGCAGGATTGCTGAGAATTAATATTCTTGATGAACTGGAGTTGATGTCTCCAGGAGTAGACCTGCAGCACTTCTGGTTGCAGACAATAGTGCTTACCGCTTATGTCAGCTGGCTTTTTGTTTTCCATCTTAAGTCGAGGTATTGATAGCTTGGTTACACAGTAAACTTTGAATCCGCGGATCATGACAGTAGCGCCCTGTACAAAATGTTATCCAATAACACAGTTCGCGGGGGATACTGCCATATCCTTTTGCATTCATAGCGGCGATCAAGACGATGAGCCTTCTTTCAGAAGGCCGTGCCTTCAGTTACGTCAAGTGTACATTTGATAAAATTCTTGAGATTCTTCTCCTTTGACGTTTCTTACTCCAGCTTTGAATTTCACAAGGTATAAGGAGATCTCAGGACTAAGTTTGGTGGTGTAGATTAAAATGAAAATGCGTTTTATCCTGCTGACAGGGGGGGATGCTATTTATCACATCGCAAAACTCCGTATTTTAATGCCGTCGTTACAACCCCCTCTGTTTGGAGTCCTTTTACTCTTCTGCAGTGTTGGCACCGTAGCGGATGTGGATCAGCCAACTGTGTCGAATGATAGCGTCAACGTTGCCGTAAACTCGGTGCAACTAGGGCCCAGCTTGAGGGTGATCAAAGACCCTGACGGCACGATGACCGCCGACAGGCTTCTTATGCATCCAACGCCGGAAGGTGTCAGGGGCCAGATTATGACCAGCTTTACTTTCACTGATGCGGCGTACTGGTTTGTGGTTCCACTCGATAATCCGGGGAAGGAAACTCTTAAGAGGCTGCTGGTGCTCGAACCGACATGGCTGGATGACGTCCGCGTGAGTCTTGCAGAACCTGACGGCACATTACGCAAGTACCGGGGCGGTGACTGGCTGGATTTCGCTCAGCGCAGCTTGCCACACCAGAAAATCAATTTCGAACTGAGCTTGCCGCCTGGGCGCAGCCGTCTGCTGGTGCGTGTGCAAACGCAAGATCCCTTTGTCGTCGGCATGACCCTTTGGGAGCGCAGCTCCTTTTACCGTGCGGATGGCAAAGAGCGGATGTATCTCGGCCTCGTGTACGGCGTGCTGGGGGCAATGCTGCTTTATAACCTTATGCTTTTTGTGGCCGTACGAGAGAAGGTCTACGCCGCCTATGTGGCCTATGTGTTCTTCTTTATCCTGATGCACGCCACGTATAACGGCCTCATGTTCCACCATTTCTGGCCCCATTCTCCAGCTTGGGGAAATTGGGCACACTCTTTGGTCATCTACCTGTTTATCTCAGCAGGCCTTTTCTTTGCAATCAACTTTCTTGAGCTACATAGCAGATTGTTGGCGATCTATCGCTGGGCACGTAGTATGTTCTGGGTATGTTCGGCCTCTTTTATCATCACTGCAATCCTCGGTGGCTATGGTCTAAATATCACCAACACGATTATCTGGGTCATTATATTCTCGTTATATAGCCTGTTTTTGGGAACATACTCGCTAATTGCGGGCAACCGTTCCGCACGTTATTTTTTGCCTGCCACCGCAGCAGGCTTTCTCGGATCGGGCATTACCGCCCTCTCCGTCTCCGGTCTGATTCCCCTTCACTTTTTCACCTACAGGGCCGCCGATATCGGAATGATGATCGATGCGATCCTGCTCTCCATCGCGCTGGCAGACCGCCTCAAAATTGCACGTTCGGAGACGGAGCATGCTAGGGCTGAGCTATTGGCTTCTTCCCGCTTCCATGCACAAAAACTGGAGGAGGAGGTCCATCAACGCACCCTGGAATTGCAAGAAGCCAACGCTACCAAGGACAAATTTTTTTCCATCATCGCGCATGACCTACGTGGGCCGATTGGTGGTTTGGCGCTGCTTTACACTGATATCGTACACTCGGGCAAGGATTTTACCGATGAAATCCTCATGCTTACCCGCCTGACGACCAGCAATACAAGCAACTTGTTAGAGCAATTGCTGACCTGGGCGCGTAGCCAACGTGGAGAGATTGACTACAACCCCGAACCTATTGAGCTGGGTGAGTTGTTGAGGGAAATGCAGGAGCTGTTCTCTGCGCAGGCCAGTGCCAAGGGGATCCAGCTCGGTCTGAATGTCGAGGGGAAATGCTGGGGGTATGCCGACAGGCCGATGGTGCAAACGGTCCTGCGCAATTTAATCAACAATGCACTGAAGTACACTCAACATGGTGGCTCCATTACAGTGAGCCTTAGTAACAAAAATGAATGCTATCTATTTCGGATCACCGACACGGGAATCGGTATGGATCAGGCATTGCAGAAAACCCTGTTTCGTCTTGGTGAAAAACCACAATCTTTGCCTGGTACTCAGGGTGAAGAAGGCACAGGGCTTGGATTGATCCTGTGCAGCGAGTTTGTTCACAAAAACGGCGGTACGATAGGCGCGCAGAGTGAAACAGGACTGGGCTCAACGTTTTGGTTCACACTGCCGAAGGCAAATGTGCATGAAAGCCACGAATCCAGAGTTGCAGTCGAAAATCAGCGGACTCTTAACATCCTGGTCGCCGATGATACGCAGATAAATCTTGAAACAAGTGGCAAGATGTTGCGGGATCTCGGGCATGCCGTCTCATTTGCCCATGATGGTGCCGAGGCAGTGCAGTTGGCTGGGGAAAAGAACTTCGATTTTATCCTGATGGATATCGATATGCCGAATATGAATGGCATCGAGGCAGCTAGACACATTCGCCGCACAAGCGGCAATAGCCAGATTGTTGCCTGGTCTTCCTATTCACGTAAAGAGTTAAGCAGTTTAACCAATGACTTTCAATTCGATGGCTACCTGGATAAAACACTTAACCGAGACGCGTTAATCTCCGCGTTGATTCGTAAGTGATCAATTACACCTAACTTCCAGGAAGAACGCGTAGTCATAACAGGGATAGTTTGCTTAGTTAAAATTGAAGTAACATTTAAATGTTCATTCGATCAGCTTAGTTTTCCACCAATCAATCTGATCGAAGTGAGCGGATGAAGAAGAGACCTTTGATGACATCCATCACTTGAACAGTGCTAAACATTATGCAAAGTACACGTAACAGCTGATGTAATGTTGTAAAGGGGCGTTTGAGGATGATGAGCAGGCCTCTTGGGCATTTCATGGCTTCATTCCTGAGTATGTGTATCAAATTGAACTTATGGGGTTTGTACGTATTATGATGTCCGGTGAATTATGGTGTACAGGCTTTACGTGTTGCCATTGTAGAGAAATCGTTACGTGGCACGAAGAGCATATCTTTTGCCTGCAAATATTGAGATGACTTGGTTATCGTCAGGTAAAAGTCTTCATCGTGTTCATTGAATACTGCGCAAAGAAAAGAACGGAGTAAAGAACCATGACCAGGGAAGCCACCGTGTTGCAGTGGTCGTTGCGGGCCGAGTCGGTCTATTTCTCCGGGATCTCGCTGGCTCATACCTTGGGTGTAAAGATCCCCGGGTTGTTTATCTACTTCAATGCGCCCTCATTCCCTTATCAGGATCACATCATCGCCTTCCTGGCGTTCGGTTTGGCAGCGTTCTATTTTGTCGCATCAGTCGACCCTGTCGGCAATCCTATCGTCGTAAGGGGTGTGCTTATCGCCAGCGCGGTAGCGATCGCAGGATTGCTGAGGATCAATCTTCTTGATGAACTGAAGTTGATGTCACCAGGAGTAAACCTGCAGCACTTCTGGTTGCAGACAATAATGATCACCGGTTATGTCAGCTGGCTTTTTATTTTGCATCTTAAGTCCAGGTGAGGTGAATTAACCAAACGGGCAATGGCGATATCGAACTAACATGAAAGAAGTCATGGAGCCAATGAAGTAACCGTTTATACCAACAGAGAGTCTCTAGCTAATTCACACGGAAAAACACATTTTTTATTTCGCGTAATGCTCATTGATGACGATGGTTTTTAGCGTTGTATGCCAGTGGTGTAATGGAGGGGGAGTATAATGAAATGTCCAAATTGTAGCGATAGTGAACTGGTTCCTAATTTTCTAGAAGGGCAGTTTCGTGCTCATACCTGTCAGAGATGTGGTGGGGATTGGTTGTTGATTGAAGATTATGTCGCCTGGAAAGAACGCAGTCCTGAATATGTGTTTTCTGAAGATGCAATATTTGAAGTTGAAGACACAAAAAAAGCGTTGCTCTGTCCAGTAACAGGGGCAGTTATGCAAAAATACAGGATTTCTCATGATAGTCAACACCGCCTCGATTATAGCTCGAATGTGGGTGGTGTATGGCTGGATAGCGGTGAGTGGGAGTATTTAAAAGAGCAGGGTTTGGCGGGTTCTTTAAATAAAGTATTTACTTCGCAGTGGCAAAGAACGATTCGTGATAATAGTGCAAAAGTCACGTTTGCCGATATCTACAAAGAAAAATTCGGTGAAGATTCATATGCCAAGGCTAAAGAACTGCGTGAATGGCTAAATAGCCATCCATGTAAAGCCGACCTTAGAGCATACATTTTAGCGGACGATCCTTATTACGTAGAAAAGTGATAATCCATGCACTAAAATACGGAACTTATAAAGTCAGGAGGTTAACAGTTGAGTTCGTTTAAATTATTGTGGGCTATTACAGGGCCGGATCATTCCATCGAAAGTAGTCAAAGGGGAAGCACGGATAACGTGACCTTGGAACAGATCATGGAGTGCCTTAGTGAGGTTCTTGAACGGTCAGGTTTGATGGAGCTGGTTGTGGTTGATCCATCTGAAACAGGCCCTAGAGGTTTGCAGATTCGCACAGATGAAGGATGTTCTATCGTCACTTTGGCTGAAGTGGATAACAAGAAAGAAAAGAAGATCAGAACCTTTCGTTCAGGAAAGGAGGGGGGAGATGTTGAGATTCTTGGTGGCAAGTGGAACGCACGGATGGTCTGTAAAGATGAAGGCATCATTAGGCAGATGTTTACCGAATTGTATTCCACACAAGACGTTTCACGAGAACTTCTGAGCTAAGATATTCCTCCTTAATAAGAAAGAAATCTCAGGGGCAGCTTTAACTAACAATAGTGTTAGAGCTGCCAATTTCTATGCTGATATTGGTATGATCCAAAGCAAGCTTTAACCGTTGAACATGAGCTCACGAAGTTTAGTCTGAATGGCTGCTCCTAAATAGACGCATTCAAATAGCGGAAACGCTATACACTATAAGGTGAGTCCCACCCCAGTAGGTTACTGCTAACTTTTGCCTCTAGTGTTCTAAACGGTTCCACGCATCAAGTGCCGCCACTTTATAAACTTCGGCTAGCGTTGGGTAGTTGAAGATGTTCTGCAGAAAATAGTCCAGGTTTCCTCCAAGGACATAGACTGCCTGGCCGATGTGGATCAACTCGGTCGCACCTTCACCAAGTATATGGACACCAAGCAGTTTTTGATCTTCCTGTGAGATGAGCAATTTCAAAAGTCCCTGTTCAAGTCCCATAATCTGCCCTCGCGCGGTCTCACGCAGTCGTGCGATCCCGGTTTCATAGGGGATCCCCTTTTCGAGTAGTTGTTGCTCAGTCATCCCAACCATGCTCATCTCGGGTACTGCATAGATCCCAAAGGGGAAGTTCACCATACTATTGGAGACGGGGCAGCCGAAGGCGTGGCAGGCAGCCTGTCGCCCCTGCTCCATTGATGTCGAGGCCAGGCTGGGGAAACCGATAATATCCCCTGCCGCATAGATATGCGATTGTGAAGTCTGGTAATTTTCATTGACGTTGATGAGGTGACGTTCGTTTTGCTCCACCCCTGCCGTGTCGAGTTTGAGGGCGTTAGTGCTACCTGCGCGACCGGCGGCAAGTAGTACGACATCGGAGCTTATTCGCTTCCCGGTGTCCAGGGTGGTGATCACTTTACCGTTTTCCTTCACTACCGTTTCGACATTCTCCCCCAGGCGTAGGACCATGCCACGTTCGCGAAGAAGGTGGATAAGCTCTTCGATGATCTCTTTGTCCATAAATCCGAGCATCTGCGCACGGCCATCGACCAGCGTGACTTCGATATCCATTGCGCTGAAAATAGTCGCATATTCTATACCGATGACTCCGGCACCGACGACAGTAAGGGAGTGGGGAAGTTTTTCCAGCTGGAGGATATCGTCACTATCAATGATTTGCTTGCCGTCGAATGGTATCCCCTCAGGACGGACCGGATGCGTTCCTGTGCTAATGAGGAATTTTTCAGCACTGAGTTTTCTGACATCGCCATGGTGATCCACCACCCGCACCGTGTGGTTGTCGATAAAATTGGCGCTTCCGCTCAAGACATGTACACCATTGCGAGTCAACTGGTGCTTAAGGACCTCCGCCTCACGGCGGATAGTAGCGTTGAGCTGCTGCTTGAGATCGTCCATGGTCAGGTCGGCTTTGAGCCGGTAGCCTTGACCATAGAGTCCACGCTGGTCGTAACCACTGAGGTAGAGCACCGATTCTCGCAGCGTTTTGCTTGGGATGGTGCCAGTGTGCAGGCAGACCCCGCCAACTGTCGTGCGCCGATCGATGATTGCAACTTTTCGTCCAAGTTTCGCCGCTTGAATAGCGGCACGCTGACCGGCAGGGCCCGATCCAATAACGATGTAGTCGTAGTCCATCAAACCTCCTCGCTTTAAAAGATAGTATGGTCATGCAATACCTGGCTTGCCACACCCTGCAGGAATTCGCTCCGATGCTCGATCCACTCTGTTTGGTGTATTGCTTCCAGTGTATGTGTGTGTAAAAGTTCGCTGTCGTGTTTGTGGCACAACGCAAATTCCTTTAGCGTCACAAAAAGAGAATAGTGACCGTTGATCCTGAAAGAGATACGTCACGGTGAAAACTGGCGGGAATCAACGGTAAAACATGACCTTAGGGGCTTTCCTGGAGAGCAGGGTGGAGGTCTGAGGTCAAGAGGCTGGCTTGGATTAGAGATGATAAAGTTCTTCAGGGGAATTTTGGCGGGTAAAAAAGATATAGTGATGCCATTGTCGTAATGAACACATGGTTCGCCTGAGCAAGTGGACTGCCGGTGCTGAGCGCGATAAGTGCTTTTGGGAGCAGCTTTGAGTATTTACGTTGGTTCCCGGTGCGGGTTTTGATATAACGAGGGGGAGATTTTTTAACTTGTCTTTGAGAACGGAATGATAAAGCTTAAGCCTTGGGCCGTCGGTCCTTTTGAATTGATAAAGCATGCCGAGGGTCACCTTAGGGGTGGTGGTGATCTGGACAAGCGTATGGCGCTCATTGGTTTTGATAATGCCATAGAAGCATCGATAATAACGTTTCTTTCCTTGAACCCTTCACAGAGAAGTGGTCGAAAATTTGACCGAGCTAACGTCGATAGGTGGTTAAGGAATTTTCATTCTAAACTGGAGTTCCTGGAACATTACGTTGTTTCATTGTGTGAAATGACGATGTTGGTGGGTAGAGACGAAATCATATACTACCACCAGCTCCGGAATGAGCTTTACCATAACGGAAACGGTTTTGTACCTGCAGAGGCACACCTGCTTGGAGCGCGCGAGGCGTCTACGTGGGTTTTTGATACGTTGTTCAATGCGGACTCAGAAAAAATTCTCAATCTTGATCTTCCCCCTACCGAGACAGCCTACCTCGCAGGAGAGAAACATTCCGCAACCACAAAGTTTCTGGAAGCTTTCATCGATTTAAAAAATAGTCTTGACGCTGTAGATAAAGAACCAGGAAGGAGTCCATTGCATGTGGCTGCTAATCTAATAGCGACATGGGCAAAGGTGGAGGGGAATGGTCACAAGGCGGAGATCGCAGGATATAGTGACGTCTTGAAAAACGCTGAGCAAATCCGTGATTCAATAGTGGACGGTAAGGCGCTAAAGCAGACCCCCGAACAACTTCGCGATATCACCTCCAAGCTTGAAGGGGCGTCAAGGTATTTGGTCGACCATCTACGCGATTATCAGTCCAGGATGGTAGACACCGCTCTTCAATCTACAGCCGATGCTGTTCTGCCTGACGGAAACGGGAAGGCCGGGATTATTTACCAGACGCACGGCTCGGGACTGACAATGACAATTGCAGCCTACATTGCGAGAGCCAGACTATTACCCTGTTTTGGTCAGAGGGTCGTGCTAATCACAGACAGGTTGGACTTGGCAAGACAGGCGCTTGGGCTTCTATCCCGTTGGTTGTCTCCTGAAGGCATACCTATTTGTTATCCTCTTGATGTGGGCTCACTGAAGGATGCCTTGTTAGGTGAGGCTCCCATGGTGATAATCACGACCATCCAGAAGCTGGGTTCAGCGAACTTCGTCAGTCAACAGAATATTTTAGTGATCGGTTACAATTTGAACTCGGCGTTAGGCCACGTTGAGGAGATATTTCCGGCAGCAACGCGCATACTGTTTACGAGTATTCAGCCTCGGAATCAGGCAGGTGAAAATATCTTTGGGAAAGTTGTTGGCGAGTATGATTTTGAGCAGGCTGTCGTCGCAGGTTATGTCACCCCGGTTGAAGTCATACAACGTAATATTGACTCGGCGACAACTCCGGGGAGCCGCCATCATCTTGCACGTGATGTGGTTGAACACTTTAGTCGTCGTCGGAGTGACGGTGCGAACAAGGGGGCGGTGGTGGTCCCTGATCAGCTAACTGGCGAAGTGCTTCTCAAGGATATCGCCGCGATGCGAACAGGTTGGCATGGGGTGGAAGGGAATAATGGTGTTGCGATGCTTTCCACCCAAATCGACAGAGCTGAACGGATGGCGCTCTTAAGCCGGTATGGAGACCCTGAGGATCCATTGTCTCTTTTAATCTTGACGAAGGCATTTGCTGTTGGTCTGGATATACCAGCAATAGAGACACTGTATGTACTTAGTACACTTACCCAATCAGTTCGTGAGCAACTGCGCGGCATCGTGAGCCGTAAGGCTCCGGGAAAGGAAGCCGGGATGATCGTTGATTACTTTGGGCAGAATTGGAGTGGGGACGGGCTCTAAAGATTATCCAATCATGCCCCCATGATTTGTGAAACAACATTCTCTACGTTTATTTGCACCCGGCCTACAAAACATTGAGGTTATGGCGGATTGTGATGGTGTACTTTGGTATTTTAATCGTCGGCGGCAACGATGTATCGGCCTTTCCTCAGCGCACTGAGAACGATGACGACGAGATCACATCGGTGGGCTTAGCATAAGTTGCTTGAAGGGATGCTTTGGCATACCTCAGACAAGTGATAGATTTCTGATGAAATCATGAAAGGTTAGGGGCATGCCCATGTGATTTGAATTCATGGCGATTGTTGAACGAAGATAATGATTCGATTTAAGGATAGGTATAAGGACATCCAATGACCTGCTTCTATAAGTTCTTACTGGTTGGTATGTGTATTACGACTTTCCCCATATCAGGATGGGCTTCGCCTCCATGGAAAGAGACTGTTGGAATTGGTCTTGCGACAACAGTGTGGAATGTTGAGGACTCTTCGGGATATCGCGACGGTGAAGCTATCTATGGCCGAATCAATTACTCAGCGGATAATCTTGACTTGTTTGAGTCGCGTCAGCGCTTCCGATTCAGGTCGCGCCTGGAGTTTGGCGCCGCAGGGACGGAAGATGATACAACGTTCGGTGGTGCCGGCCTGGATCTATTCTGGGGCTATGGGTCGGAAAGATATGCTGTTTTCGTTGAAATGGGCACACAGAAGCGAGGTTTTGATGGCGTTGACCCCGCATCACAACACCTCTCTTTTGCGGGTGTTGGCCTCTATTCTGGTCGGAATGCATGGTCAGGCTTGAGTCCGTTTATCTTTCTGCCCATTGATAGGCAGTTTTTTCGTTTTCGGAAAGTATACGAACACGATACCGGCGGACAGGCTGTGGCTATCTCTTGGGAAGCCTGGAAATTACTCGATAAGGATCTGGCCTTAACCTTTGAGTTTGAGTCCGGGCTTTTGAGTGGCACCGATGAGAGTCAGTCTATGGACTTCGGGCTTTCCGCCGCACTTGGGGTTAGCTGGTTACTGGAGTGAATTTGAAACCCGGCGGGAAAGGGGGAGTCATTTGACGATGAACAATGGCTTTAAATGCACTCTTTTCTGTCTCTTGTCTTTCGAACCCTGTTTATATAGTTGAACTGATGTGGAAATAAAGAGTAAGAACATACCTGATTACCGTAGCTATCACCTACATGAGCTTGAGGAGGCGCTAAGAGGGATTGATGAGGACAGTAATCCTGATGAGGCGAATTTGATACGTGATTATATTGCGCAGGGTGGCTACGTTTACCCTCCAGAGACCAGGATAGAACGTGTCGAGTTCACCCATGCCGGTTACAAGTGGCTACTTGTGCTGATATTGTCGCTGCTGTTAACGATGAATTCATTCATATTTGCCGTGTCCGCCAACTTCCTGTCCATGATACCGATGGTGATTCAGGGTATTATCTTGCTGGCGATTTCTATAAATCATAAATATGCGCGCGTGTTGATTAAGCTTTGGTGTGCCTTGATGATACTGTCTTCCATGGCGGGTTTTATGTCTATGCATTATGCGCCTGAATTTAATGGTGCTGATTTTATAGAGAATTCAGTCACGCTTTTGATTGGCGTTGCTTTCCTCGTCTTGGCAGACAAACATGTGCAGCTTGTACCGGTGCAGCACGATTCTGTTTCGCAATAAAACGTGTGATATTCAGGTCGGGTTTCGACAGGGTTTCTCTGAATGACTTGCGGTCTTTAACTCGGGTTATGTAGTGGGGCAGTGGGTTCGCCTGCTCTATAACTGTTCTTCATTACTATGTTAGCACTTAAGCGTTAGCTGGTTACCAGGATAATTCATGGTATCCATGTGTTCCTTAGATGGATTCACCGCTATCCTGTGGCTGGGGTGTTACTAAATTCGGGGACTTATGATTGAATTTGGGATGATACAGGTGGCGGGTGTGGTCGACCGGGAGGAGGCGCAACTGTTGATCGACAGCGGGGTGCGGTATCTTGGTTTCCCGTTGCGCCTCCCGGTGAACGCGGAAGACCTGAGTGAAGAGGCGGCGGCGGAGCTCATCGGAGACTTCCCTACGGGGGTGAAAGGTGTGCTTATCACCTACCTTGACCGAGCGGAGGATGTGATCGCTTTCTGCCGTAAAGTCGGGGTTGATGTGGTGCAGCTGCATGGGCCGATTGAGGCCGGGGAGTTGGCAAAGATCAAGACCATCCAGCCTGAGCTTGTAGTGATTAAGAGCCTCATTGTGCGCGGTGATAACCTTCAAGATCTAAAGCGGGAAATTATGGCAAGCGCTCCCCATGTGGACGCTTATATCACTGATAGTTTTGATCCGGACACCGGCGCCGAAGGCGCTACCGGTAAGGTCCATGACTGGGCAATCGACCGGGCGCTGGTGGCGAGTTCGCCAAAGCCGGTGATCCTCGCCGGTGGGCTCAATGCCGATAACGTTCGCGAGGCGATCCTCACGGTTCATCCTTTCGGAGTGGATGTGCATACCGGTATCGAGGGGGCTGATGGCAGGAAGGAGCCAGAGCTGACCAGGCGCTTTGTGACGGAGGCAAGCGCCGGGTTTAAATCAATAGTGAGTTGAATTCAGTGCTGAGTTCGCCGGCATTATGCCCAAGTCTGTGAATTGTATTACAAGGGAGTGCCTAGTCTAAATCTGTAGGCAGGGCGGCAACCCCGGCTTCACTGAAGTGTGGGCTTTGCCGGAAGCCGGCGCAGCCTACCGAGCCGTTCGCTCCAGCACGGCATTCAGATCCAGGTTGCGCAACGTATCGACGACCAGCTCCCAGCGACCTTCGCCGCACAGGCCGCTGATGCCGGCTTGTTCGTAGGCATTTAGTGCGGCATCAAGACACGCTTGCCTGACCGTTTCGGCGATGATCTCTTGTTCCTGCGTCTTCAAAATCCCGGTACCTCTTTATCCTGCGGGAAGCTGACAGCGTAACCAAACTCGATGGTCTCTTTCTCCTGAGGTTTGATCTCTTTTTCCCAGGCTAGAATGCCTGCACGATTCTCTACGTTCTGTTGTGTCGGTGTGGTGCTGTTTTTGAGCAGTTCGACAGTGATCGATTCGTCGCTGGAGACTGGGAGCTGATCGAATACCGTAACCGGCATAGCGATTTTATGGCGGTTGGTGACGGTAATGAGGTATTGGCGTTCGATGCGTTGCTCTCGGGTAATGAGACCCTGTCGTCCACGTTCATCCTTGAGCTTTTTGTACTCGACTTCGATGGCCTCGTCAGTGCCGAAGGCCAGCGCCAGCTCTTCACCGGGCAGAAGTGCTGGGTTGTGCTGGGTGCCGACGAAATTGCCGTCACGTTGCAGTTGCCATGGACCGGGAAGGAGTGGTGATTCGCCGCGGTAGTCGACCTCGGCATAGAGGAAGGCGCGCTGGTCGAGTTTGGGCGCGCTGCGTGCGGACATGGTTGATTCGAGGATTTGTTTGGCGAGCACAAAACGATGGCGGCTATTGTCGGCAGGCACGGTGACCCGGCCGGGGATGCGATAGTGCAGGGAGAATTCACTGACCTCACTTGCGGCGAGGATTTCTTCCGCAGGCTTCGCTTCGGTAACCTTCATTTCAGCCTCAGGCGCCATTACCCCGGCCAACATCTCGTCAGCCATCTGCTCCTGCTTCTCTTTGCGCAGGCGCAGTGACGTCGGCACGGGCGGTTGATAGAAATCGATCCACCAAGGCAAGAGTTCGGGCATAGCGGCACCGGCGCCGGGGCGGGCAGTGGAGACGGTGAGTTGGGCCTTGCGCCAGTCTTCCCCGGTACTCTGGCGGATGTAGGCGGCCTGGGTGAGGGATACCTTGCCGGTTTCGGTATCGAGCGAGGCGTCATATACCGGTGACCAGGAGGCGCCACCTAGCTGGTAGCTGAGCTCAAACTGCGCCTTGCCGGCGGTGTCGGCCTGGATCTGGATGGCGGCGGTGATGCTGTCGCGGCGACCGGTCTGGATCTGGCGCAGCTCCTGTTCCAGCTTGCGGATGTTTTGTTCCACCGTGCGCAATTCCTGCTGCAGTGTAACCAGTGCGGCATTGGTCTCGGCCATGCCCTTGCCGATGGCCTGCCAGGCGGTGGGCCATTTTTCGGGAGTGAATTGGCGGTTTCCCTTTTCGTCTGTTTCACCGGGCAGGGTGGCGAGCCGTTCGATGAACTTGCCCTGAGTCTCCAGCGCCTGACGCCGACCATCGAGACGGGCCTTTTCGTCCTGCTGTACCTGCAACTGCTCGCGAAGTTGGCGTTCACGCTCCTGCACCACCTGGGTGGCAAAGACGCGTCGGCTCTCTACGGTGGCGATGCGTAAACCCTTCTTGCCGCGACCACCGGCACGCAGCGAAGCCTCGACCAGCTGGGCGGGGAGTTCAGGGACCAGGATGGTGTGTTCACCGGCAGGCAAATCGACACCGATCTGACGAGTGACCTCGGCTCGGTCTTGAAAGACGGTGACTTGCTGCACGGTGTTGCTTGCTGGGGTGATATCGCTGGCAGTGGACAGGCATGGTAGTAACAACGAGGCGCAGAAGAGGCTTTTCCTTCCCATGTCGTTTTCCTTGTCGGGAGCAAATGGATAGCTTCAACATAGCGGGTGTGGCAGGGGTGGTCAATGTATCAAGGAAGGTCAGTATGTTGAGGTTTGCGGGTTGGTTTTCATGGGTGCTTGATGTCGTGGCTGATCCGCGGAATTGGTTGGAGATGTTGTGTTTGGAGCTGCTGTGATGTTGGTGCTGATAGAAGGTGGGAAATGAGAAGGGTTGTTAGAATAAAAAAGGGGACGTGAGTCGTCGCTCACTCAGTCCCCGGTGATGCCGTGTGCGGTGCGTGCCGGCACGCGAACAGCTAAGCGGTTTGGTTTTCCTCGGGCATTTCCTCCTGCGTGGCCTGCAACTCCTTCAGGCTCTGTTCCAGTTTCCGTTTTTCATTGCGTAAGGTGGAGAGAGTCTCTTCGGCCTTCTTGCGGGCATCGGATTCATCCATCTTCTGTTTTTTCAGTGCCTTTAGCTTCTTCACCACATTTTCGGGCGTGTCGGATAGGGCGGTGCTGATGGCCTTGAGGGCACGCTCCTTCTCGGCCAGGTTCTCCTTCAGTTTTTTCAGCTGCTGGGCGCTATTGTTGCGCTCGTCGAGGAGCTGCTGCTGGAGCTTCTCCTGGTTGGTCTGCGCCGCGGCGAGCTCGGGTTGCACGCTATCCAGGACTTTTTTGCTGTCAGCCAATTTCTTTTCCAGTGTGGCGATAGTGTCGGCGGCCTGTTCCTGGACCTTGCGGACCTCGAGCTCGGCTTCGCTGGTGCGCTTGATGGTTGCATGCAGTTCAGCCTTGAACTCCTGTGGGCTGCAGTTGGGATCCAGCTTGAGGGCGTCAGTCACGGCCTTGATCAATATCTGTTTACTAATCGCGAGTTCTTTCCAGACACTCAGCTGCTGTTTTGCGTCGGTTTCGGTCACATGTTCTCCTTGGGTAAGTTGAAATAGAAAAATAGAAAGGGGGCAGACATTTGGTCACTCGTTGCGTTATTTTGTAAGTATGGCCATGCGGCTGGATTTTCCGGGTCTAATGTGAAGTTGAGTGGTGACGTGCCTGGCGTCTGGGTGTGGTTGGTCTGTCGTCGCCAGCGGCGCTTTTGCCGGTGTCGGCGCGCTTGCCGCCAAAGGGGGGCGCGCCTTTCAGTCCGCTTCCGGCATAGTCGGCCAACAGCGCTGATTCGGCTTGCTCGCTCTCGACGTTGAGTGGTCCGCTCAGGGCCTGGTGCAGTAGGGTGAACAAGCGCGGTAGTTGAATGCGGTGGGTCTGGCCGGTCTGCGCGTATAGCCAGTCGCTGAGGGTGAGGAAACGGAAAAAAGGCGCCTCTCCCAGGATGAGCGGTAGAGTGAGAGGGAAGCGTCCGGCGTTGGCGACAATGTCCCAGTAGCGGGCAAAGCGGGCTAGTCTTTGCATCTGTGCGAAATCGATGCGGTCGGTGCTGAGCACATTGTAGGGCGGAGTGGGTTGGTAGCGCATGGCGAAGGAGGCACTATGGCGGGCGATCGGGGCACCTCGCAGACGCTTGAGGATGCCGACCTGGATCTCGTGTGGACCGAGTGCCCAGAGGTGGTCGAAGCCGGCAGCGAAGCTTGAGAGCTCCTCGCCTGGAAGGCCAATGATAAGATCGGCATGAAGGTGTGCGTGGCTCTCTTGGCGCAGCCAGCGCAGGTTGGCCTCTGTTGTGGTGTTGTCCTGTTTTCGGCTGATGAGCGCCTGGACATCAGGATTGAAACTCTGTACTCCGATCTCGAACTGCAGGGAGCCGGGGGGAAAGCGCTGGATCACTGCCTTGAGCGGCTCGGGTAAACGGTCGGGGATGAGCTCGAAGTGAAGGAACAGATCATCTTTCATTCGTTCGAGAAAGAACTCCATGATGCGGATGCTCTGCTCGACCTTGAGGTTGAAGGTGCGATCGACGAATTTGAACTGGCGCAGGCCACGCTGGTAGAGCGCCTCCATTTCAACAAGGAAGGCCTCGAGGTCGAACGGGGTCGCTGTCTTGTCCAGGGCCGAGAGGCAGAATTCACATTTGAACGGACAGCCGCGCGAGGCCTCGACGTAGACTACACGGTGTTTTAGGTCGTGGTCGGTGTAATAGCGGTAAGGCAGTTGTAGCGCCTCCAGCTTGTATGGCCCCGGCTGAATGATCATCTGTTCCGGCCGCTCTCCAGTGAGTAAGTGCTCACACAAATTGGCAAAGGCCAGGTCTGCGTGGCCGCTGACGACATAGTCGGCCAGCTCGACGATGGGTTGCTCCGCCTGTTCGTGGCTCACTTCGGGTCCGCCAATCACCACGATCACTTCCGGACGGACCTGCTTGAGGATCGCCACCAGTTCCTCACTCTCGCGCGCGTTCCAGATATAGACGCCAACACCGATGATGCGGGGGTTGTGCGCCAGCAACTGCTCGGCGATGTCGATGGGGCGTTGTTTGATAGTGAACTCAACCAGTGTTGTGCGATCTTCCAGGGCCCCCATGTTGGCCAATAGATAGCGCAGCCCCAGCGAGGCATGGCTGTAGCGGGCGTTAAGGGTGGTGAGCAGGATGTCGGTCATGGTGGTTTCGGTTCGAACGGATGGGCAGAGGGTAGCAGATCGGCGCTGTAGGGTGGGATGCATTCAAACATTCAATAAAAAAGATGTCTACGCATAAAGCGCGAAGGGAAAGAGTCTATTAATCGTATTGAACATTACTCTATATGTCCTACTAAGCCTTCATCAGGATGACAGACCATAATTAACGGGCTTGTGTGTGGTAAGTATAACAGGAGGTGTTGCCGGTCAAACCCAGCCTTGACAGGTGGGGCGCTACGGGCGAGGGTGTGCGCTTTTATGCAATCGGGATCGAAGTGGCGATAATCTGGTCCAAGCAGGATGGCGACACTCTGTATGAGGTGCGTTCGGCGGGCAACACCCGGCGGCTCTATACTAATGGGGTGTTCCACAGCCAGTACAATCCAGCGAGTCCGGTAACCGGCAGCGTCTGGGACTTGCTGATGTTGCCGGCCTTCTTCCGTCCGCGCCAGGTGCGTCGGGTGCTGATGTTGGGCGTCGGTGGTGGTGCGGTGATCCGTCAGCTCAATCATTTCCTGCAGCCGCCCGAGATCGTTGGTGTCGAGCTTAACCCTGAGCACCTGGAAATCGCCGAGCGCTTCTTCGAGGTTGGCGCACCGAATGTGTCGCTATATCAGGCCGATGCCATCTGGTGGGTGAAGCAGTATCGAGGCCAACCTTTTGATCTCATCATTGACGATCTCTTCAGCGATAACGATGGTGACCCACAGCGCGCCATCAGAGCTGATGGTCGCTGGTTTCGCCGGCTTCTCAAGCTGTTGACCCCGGAAGGGACGCTGGTGACTAACTTCGGCTCGCCCGAGGAGCTCAGGGCATGTGCCTGGTTTGTCGATGAGCGGATCCGCATTAAATTTCCAAGCGCCTTCCAGCTGACCACTCCGTTGTATGAGAATGCTATCGGTGCTTTCTTCCGCTTCCAGGCAGAAAGGACACTATTACGAAAGGAACTTGCGGCAGTGCCTGCACTGGATACGGCACGTAAGAGTTGTCGGCTAAACTACCGGCTCCGTCGACTGTGAACATATAACTCACTGCAGAAGAAGTTTTGGGAGGTAGGCAGGGATCCCGCGTCATCGCCGGGAACGATTTCCCTATTATTTGTGTCGTAGTTCTGACTTAGGGAGACTGCCGCTTGGGATGATCCGATGTTGCGGTATAGTAAGCATCAGAATTGCCAATCTGAGCCATGTCAGAGTCGATTGCTCTTGAGTGTACCATGGCAAGAGCTTGTAACCGTGGGTTCATAAATTTAGGCAATACTTGGTGAAACAAATTAGCAGTAATCTCGGTATGAACAGGGAACCAGGAATGCCAGACTTCAAGAAATCACTCCGTGAGAACATCGCGCGCCAGCGAAAGAATCTCACGAGCATGATGAAATTTCCTTTGCATCAGGTCGCGCAGGAGTGCGTCGACGTCTGGGGTGACAGGGAGAAAATGGATGAAGTGTTACAAAAGTCGCTGAGAGAGATTCCCTTTTGCAAATTCCTTTATGCGCTGGATCCGCAGGGCATCCAAATAACTGACAATATCAGTCATGAAGGCTTGCTGACCAAGGACTTCGCTCGTGATCGTTCCCAACGGCCATACATGCAGCAGATCAAGGTGGGCACCGATTTCCTGCTTTCCGATGCCTATATCAGTCTGCGCGCCAAGCGCCCCTCTCTGACCGCACTTAAAACGGTCTTCGATCAGGCTGGAAATCTACTCGGGTATGTTGGAGCCGATTTCGATCTGCGCGATCTGCCGCTGACCAGAGAGTTGTATGAAGAGCCGACCTCATGGCTGCAGATCAAGGGTGACCCAGCGATCCGCGGCAGCGTGTTCCACCAGACTCGCACCGACAGCCGCATGGACACTCAACTTGAAGAGGTGCTGGGTGTTATGGAAGAGCTGATCCTGGAGCATGGCGTGTTTCACTCCAAGCTGCATTTTTCCAGCAGCCGGGCCACCATCTGGCTGGTGGACGACCCCTTCCGTTACCGTCTGCTGGATATCGATATGCTGACCGACCCCGATATTTGCCTGGCCTATCCACGTCGTCCCTATCCTGAAGGGGCGGTGGTTCCTCCCGGGCGGATCCGCGATGTGCTGGAAGGTTTGCGCGAGCTGCGCTTCATGGACGAGATGTTCTACCTGCGATCGGGAACCCTGAACATTTTCAACGGCATGATCAGCCTGACCTTCTCCTGCGATGGTTCCCACTACATCCCATGGGACGAGTTCCTCAACCGCGAACACGCCTTTTGGGCGAGCCACCTTACACGGGGCTGAGTCCTGCCGGGTCATAGCGCCGCATCCTTAAGTTCCTGGTGAATCATCGCCATGCGATCTGGGATGAATTGCCTACACAACCATCGGCATTATCCTACATCCTGTAGGACACACTTCAGGGTATTATCTTTCCACGCGCTGCAGGGAGGCAGTAAAGGAAGATTAGCAGGATCATCCACCATGGAAGGTGGTCGGCCAAGGAAGGCCGAATTTTAACACTCGCGCTGCAGGGAGGCAGTAAAGGAAGATTAGCAGGATCATCCACCATGGAAGGTGGTCGGCCAAGGAGGGCCGAATTTTTACACTCGTAGCATCGTTTTCAGACTAGACGGGCATTAGCCTGTCTTTTTTTGTTCAGATTATCCCCCTTTCATTAGCTTCTCCACTTGTTTGCATCGATCTCAACAATTGTCGAGCTTACCGGAACGACCTTTTCAGGTCTGCAGACCATGATGTTTCTTCTGTTCTGTCCCCAGCCTTTCGTACTCGGCGATCACTTGTGCACCCAGCAACACAATCAGCGCTGCCGCTTCCAGACTGAGCAGGGCGATGATGGTGGTGGCGAAGGTGCCGTAAACCACGTTGACTAGAGAAAGAGTAGCGAAATACCACAATAGGAAGTGGCGGGTCAGCTCCCACAGTAGGGTGGCGACAAGACCTCCTGCAACTGCGTGACGCAGGGCGAGTTTTCCCACCGGCATGACCAGATAGAGCGAGGTGAGCAGCAGTACTTCACCGCCTACGCCGACAAGATAGAGCAACAGTGAGGCCGGCTGACTCAGAGAGACGTTTTGCCCGAGCAAGGTAATGGTCTGTGTATCGAAACGGTGTAGAGCGGCGCTGACCAGGCTGACTAAAAGAAACCCAACGCCGAGGAACAGGATGTAAAAGTAGGGAATGACCGCTGAGACGAGGAAGTGGCGTCGCCGGATCGCCACCCGGTGAAAGAAGATCACCGACATTGCATTCTCCAGCACTGTAAAGGCAAGTGAGCTGAAAAACAGCAGGATCACTACACCAACCACGCCGACCACCTTCCAGTTTTCTACAAATGTGGCGATCTGGTCAGTGAGTGGAGCTTCCTGGCCCGGTGCCAGCAACGCCAGATAATGGTGGGCGGTGTCGAGTAGCAGTGCCGGATCAAGTAACTGTGACAGCAGGACCAGGATCAATGCCAGCATTGGAACCAGCGATAGCAGCGTGTAATAGGCTACCGCTCCTGCAAGCAGGAAGCCCTGATTGGCGCGAAAGCCCCTTATGACCCCACGCATAAAGGTTACGGGATCTTTTAGGCGTTGGCGCTGGCTGGTGTCAGGCATGCCCTGACCTTACCCGATTTCCTGAAGCCGTCAATATCTCTTACACAGTACTTTAGGTTTTTCAGGATACTGGTCATATCAGTTATCCTCCGGTCGGAAAAGGAGGAGAAATCATGAGCCGAGAAAATGATCCAAAACATGGCTCTCACTCCTGCAGTTCTGGAGGGTCTTATTGGGCGGCGACCCAATGAGCAGGTGAGTGGCGCTGTTTATCTACCATCGCATGACGGCGATCCTGCTGTTGCAAGCCAAGGCGCATAGAGGTTTGCGGAAGACGGCAGCATAATCGTCTATGCTCACCTCACCAATTAATGAAGAATATCAGGCTGATAAAAAGAGGTTGAAATGAAAAAACGGTTGGCAATTTTCGTACTGCTCGGTTTTCCCTTCGTAGTGCAGGCGGCGGTGGTGGGTGAAGAGCTCACTTATCGGAGCGGTGAGGTCGAGCTCAAGGGTTACCTTGCCTATGACGATAAGGTGCAAGGCAAGCGTCCCGGTGTGCTGGTGGTGCATGAATGGTGGGGCCATAATGATTACGTTCGCAAGCGTGCCCGGATGCTGGCGCAACTGGGCTACACCGCCCTGGCGCTGGACATGTACGGCGACGGTAAAGAGGCGAACCATCCTGGCGATGCGGGCAAGTTTGCCGGCAAAGTGCGCAGTAATATGCCTGAGGCTGAGCAGCGCTTTCGTGCGGCCCTGGCACAGTTGCGTATTCATCCGACGGTTGATGCAAAAAAGATTGCTGCCATCGGTTACTGTTTTGGCGGCGGGATTGTCTTGGAAATGGCCAGGCGAGGTATCGACCTTGCCGGGGTGGTCAGCTTCCACGGGAGCCTGGGCACTGCAGAACCGGCCAAAGAGGGGAAGATCAAGGCCAGGGTACTGGTGCTGAATGGGGGGGACGATCCGCTCACCAAGCCTGCACAGATCAAAGCTTTTAAGGAGGAGATGAAACAGGCGGGTGTGGACTTCACCTTCATCGACTATCCCGGGGCAAAGCATGCCTTTACTAATCCTGAGGCTGACCGGCTAGGCAAGGAGTTCAATATGCCACTGGCCTACAACGCCGATGCTGATAAGGCGTCGTGGGCTGAAATGCGGCGGTTTTTTACAGAGCTGTTCAAGGAATAGTGATGGTGCAGTCCCGGCGAGTGCTCCGAATGGCCGCTCTCGCTCTGGCGGTGCTGATCAATGGGGCTTGTGCTCGAGGGGATGGGGATAGGTATTCTTTGCTACCTTTGTTTCCTGGGCTGGAGTTTTCCCAGCCGGTAGCGTTGTTGCGGACACCGCATGCCACCCCTTACCGGTATGTGGTGGAGAAGGGCGGCCGGATATGGCGCATCACCGGTGAAGGGGGCGCTGCGGAGTCCGTGATCTTTGTCGACATAAGAGATCGGGTGGAGGCCGGTCCATCAGAAGCCGGGTTGCTCGGCATGGCCTTCCCGCCGGATTTTGCCGACAGCGGGCTGGTATACCTCTCTTACACCCGTGGTGGACCGTTGACCTCGGTACTGTCGCGCTATCGCAGCCACGACGGCGGTATGACCCTCGAACTGTCGAGCGAAGAGGTCTTGCTTGAGATACCGCAGCCTTTTAGCAACCATAATGGCGGACAGATCGCCTTTGGACCCGACGGTTATCTCTATTACGGCCTGGGTGACGGCGGCGCTGCAGGTGATCCCAATGGCAATGGCCAAAATACCGACACCCTGCTGGGAGCCATTTTGCGTCTGGATGTCGATAGCGTTCCCCCCTATGCGATCCCGCTCGGCAACCCCTTTGCAAAAGGAGGCGGTCGCCCCGAGATATACGCTTACGGTTTGCGCAACCCGTGGCGCTGGAGTTTCGATCGCAACAGCGGTGAGTTGTGGGTAGGCGATGTCGGGCAGAACGCGTGGGAGGAGATCAACCGCGTCAGCCTGGGTGATAATCTCGGCTGGAACCTGTGGGAGGGCAGCCATTGTTATCAGTCCGAAGCATGCCGTAGCGACGGTATGGTGATGCCAGTGGCCGAGTACTCCCATGAACTTGGCTGTTCTGTTACCGGCGGCTATGTCTACCGTGGAAAGGCCATTCCCTCGCTTTATGGTCATTACATTTACGGGGATTTCTGCAGCGGCAGGATCTGGGAACTCGATTCCGGTAACATTGAAGCAGGCCCCAGTATACTCTTGCTGAGTGGCAAGCGTATTGCGTCGTTTGCCGAAGACCGCGATGGTGAGCTCTACTTGCTCGATTTCGACGAGGGGCGTATTTTTCGCTTGATAGCCGGAGAGGAATGAGAACAATGAAGAAGATCGTTATAGCTTTTTTGGCGGCGCTACTGTGTGCCCCGGCAATCGCAAAGAGCGATAAGGGTGAGCATGGCGCGGGGAAACTGTCCCCCGGCATGGAGAAGAAGGTTTCCCGTGGCGGCCAGTTGCCTCCCGGCTGGGAGAAAAGGTTGCAAAAGGGGAAACCGTTGGCGCCAGACCTCTATTCCCAGGCACAACCGGTAACGGACGCCATGCGGGTGAAGCTGCCGGTGGGGCCAAACGGAAGTGTCGAGGTCAAGCTGGAGGGCAAGATCGTAAGACTCCACAAGGCAACGCATGAAATTCTGGATGTATTCGAAATTCGCTAGGGAATTTCAGGCAAGGCGCAGTAAGAGGGTATGGCGATGAATGGCAACACGTTCGCGGTCGTATTTAGCGGCAGGGTCGCAAATGGGGCTTCCGTTGAGCAGGTCAAGAGCAATGTTGCCAAACTGTTTAAGGTTGAGGTTGCCAAGGTCGAACGTCTGTTCTCCGGTGCGCGGGTGGCGATCAAGAAGGGGCTCGATGAGGCTACCGCGAAAAAATACCAGATGGCATTGGCCAAGGCCGGTGCTCTTTGCGAGGTGATCAACGTTGCCGCTGCGAAAGCGCCGCCGACTAAAGCACCGGCGAAACCTGCTGCGCCAAAGCCAGTGGCGCCAGTTGCCAGGCCTGAAATGACTGCAAAGGCCAAGCCTGCCACGAGAGGGCGCCATACTCCCGGTCTGACCAAAGATGTCGTCAAAGAGGCGCCGGGCGGCCTTGGTGATTTCGCTAACGTCAAGCTGGATGCGCCAGGGGTTGTCCTGGTCAAACATCAGGATGTCGCGCCCCTGCAGGTTGATCTCCGAGGCTTGAGTATGGACCAGCCGGGAGTCGTCCTCGGTGAGCACAAGGAAGAGGCCCCGCTCAGGGTAGATCTCAGTGGTATTTCCATGGCAGAGCCGGGAGCTGACATCGGCAAGACTGAGGAGGTGCCGGATTTGGCGGTGGATCTCAGCGGCTTGAGCATGGATGAGCCGGGTGCCACTTTGGTGGAGCATGCAGAGGTGCCTGAGCCGCGGATCGATACTAGCAGGCTCAGCGTCTCCTGAGTTCCCTCGGGACTCACTCCATGATGCGTTATACTCACGCTCTGTCACGCCACGGTGACTTTGTGATGTCCTTTTTGATCCAATTAATCCAACTGCGGAACTCTCAGCTTGTCTTATAGTGTTGAAAAACGCGTTGCCCGTTTTGCGGCGGCACATCTGGGACCGCTGCTCAAGGGCAGCATGGTGGGGTTGGAAAAGGAGAGCCTGCGGGTGAACAGCGAGGGCAAGATCGCCCAGAGCCCTCACCCACGCCTGCTGGGCTCCGCCCTGACACATCCCTACATCACCACCGACTACTCCGAGGCGTTGCTTGAATTCATCACCCCGCCATTTCACGAGATGTCGGAGGCCTTGGGCTTTTTGCGTGATCTGCAACAGTATGTCTACAACCGCTTGGATAACGAGTTGCTGTGGGCCACCAGCATGCCCTGCGTGGTGGCTGGTGAGTCGAGTATCCCTATCGCCTATTATGGCGAGTCCAATACCGGCAAAATGAAGTCGATTTATCGTCATGGCCTGGGACACCGCTATGGGCGGGCGATGCAAGTGATCGCCGGGGTGCACTTCAATTACTCCTACAGCGATGCCTTCTGGCAGGGCTTGCAGCAGCTCGAGGGCGACGACCGGCCACTGCAGGATTTTGTTTCCGAGCGCTATTTTGGTCTGTTGCGCAATCTGCTGAGACTCGGCTGGCTCATTCCGTACTTGTTCGGTGCCTCGCCGGCCGTCTGCAAGTCCTTCCTGCAGGGTAAGGAGAGTACGCTTAAGTCCTTTGATGACTACACCTACTATGAACCCTACGCCACCTCGTTACGCATGGGTGATATCGGTTACCAGAACAACAAGGAAAACGAGACCGGGATCAAGGCCAACTACAGCAGCCTGCAGGAGTATGTGGATAGCCTGACCCATGCTATCACCACCCCGTGTCCTGAGTATGAAAAGATCGGCGTGAAGGTGGATGGGAAATACCACCAGCTCAACGCGAATATCCTGCAGATTGAGAACGAGTATTACAGCACAGTGCGTCCCAAGCAGCTGTTGCAGGGGACTGAAAAGCCATCGCTGGCACTCAAGCGGCGTGGGGTGCGTTATGTCGAGTTGCGCTCGCTCGATGTGAA
>JBFEYJ010000006.1:0-39274 GCA_041562215.1 Thiohalomonadaceae bacterium
ACGGCGATCATCGCAGGCTTGTACAGGGCCTTGGCGTTCTCCAGTCCGGCAAACATATTCTTCTGGCCACCGAATACCGCCGCATCTTCCGTCATGGAATCGGAAACACAAGATACCGGCTCCTTGAAGTGACGGTTGAAGTAGGTGCGGAAGTAGGCAACGCAACCTTGCGAACCGTGCACGTAAGGCAGGGTCTTTTCAAAACCCAGTGAGCACAGTACGGCGCCCAGCGGCTGGCACGCCTTGGCAGGGTTAACGGTCAGGGCTTCACGGTTGAAGTTCAGCTCCTGGTATTCCATGGTGGTGGTCCACTTGAAGGTCTCGTCGATCTTGTCCTGTGGAACCTTGTTTTCGTATTTTTCCTGCTTGTTCTTGAGGTTGGTCTTGTATTCCTCCTCGCGGAACAGCGGGTAACATGGCATTACTTTATCAGCTGACTGAGGCATAACTCTTCTCCTGCCGCGCCACTAATCCATGGACAACGGCTGTAAAGGAAACAGTTCACCGCAAGGACACAAAGAAAACCCTTTATTCCCAGGCGCCCTTCGCGCCTTGCGGTCTAATAAACATCATCAAATGGTCACGATGCAGGACATCGTGATCGATGACTAACGGTTAGGCAGCTGCACTATCCGCTTCACTGGCGGCATCCTTCTTCCACGGCGCCTTCAACTTGCCCCAGCAGGGGTTGTTGAGGGTCATGTCCATGTCGCGGGCGAAGATGGCGAAGCCGTCATAGCCATGATAAGGACCTGAATAATCCCAGCTGTGCATCTGACGGAAAGGAACCCCCATCTTCTGGAAGATGTACTTTTCCTTGATCCCCGAACCGATGAGATCAGGCTTGATTTTCTTAACGAACTCCTCGAACTCATATCCGGTCACATCGTCATAGATCAGGGTCGCGTTACCCATCTCTTTAGTGGTGCGATCATAGTCGTCGTTATGGCCAAACTCGTATCCGGTACCAACCACTTCCATACCGAGATCCTCGTAAGCCCCGATAACGTGACGCGGACGCAGACCACCGACGTACAACATGACCCGCTTACCTTCAAGACGCGGCTTATACTTATCAATAACCGCCTGCATCAGCGGCTTGTATTTGGCGATAACTTCCTCTGCCTTGGCCTGGATAGTCTCGTCAAAGTGGGCGGCAATTTTGCGCAGTGACTCTTCGATCTTGGTCGGGCCGAAGAAGTTGTATTCCATCCACGGGATCCCGAACTTCTCTTCCATGTGACGAGAGATGTAGTTCATCGAACGGTAACAGTGCAGCAGTTTCAGCTTCACACTCGGCGTGTTCTGCATCTCCTCCACTGTGCCATCGCCGGACCACTGAGCGACAACGTTCAGTCCCATCTCTTCAAGAATGGTGCGTGAGGCCCAGGCATCACCACCGATGTTGTAATCCCCGATGATTGAAACATCATACGGACCGCCCTCTTTTACATCCTTGTCCAGCATGTGGTCGCGAATGGCGTCGTTGGCAATGTGGTGACCGAGTGACTGGGAGACGCCGCGAAAGCCTTCACAACGAACCGGTACAACCGGTTTGTTCAGCTCGGCAGCGGCCTTTTTTGAGACCGCCTCGATGTCATCACCGATAAGACCGATAGGACACTCGGACTGAACGGAGATACCCTTGTTCAGCGGGAACAGGGCTTCGACCTCTTCGATCAATTTGCCCAGCTTCTTGTCGCCACCGAACACGATGTCCTTCTCCTGGAAATCGGAAGTGAAGTTCATGGTGCCGAAGGTGTTCACACCGGTGGTTCCGACGTAGTAGTTACGACGGCCTGCACGGGAATACTGGCCGCAGCCAACCGGACCGTGGGAGATATGGATCATGTCCTTGATCGGACCCCATACCACACCCTTTGAACCGGCATAAGCACAACCACGAATAGTCATGGTCCCAGGTAGGGACTTTTTGTTGGACGTAACGCACTTGCTGGATTTGTCGGCGTTCGGATCGTTCACCGCGAGGTGCGCTGCACGTTCCTTTTTCGCATCTTCCGGATAAACCTCGAGCACTTCCTGAATAAGCGCCTCAGTCTCTTCACGCGTCATTATTGCCATTGTGTTATCTCCTGTTATCGCCACCTAATCCGGTGGACGTATAGAGAAAGCATTGCCACAGAGTCACAGAAAACTTTGGATTAAATTCCCTGTACCTATCGTTTACTCAACTGCTTTTAACGTCTGATATGATGGCCGGGAGACGGAGAACAGCAGCGTAGACCAATGCTCTCCAACCCCTCTGGCCCTTTCCACTCAGCTGCCGACAGCCTCAGCGGCCAGCTCTTCAGCGGTCTTACCTACGATGGACTCGTCTTCCTCTTCGAGGATACCGAAGCTCATCATCACCTCTTCCAGCTCATCCATGGTCAATGGGGTGGGGATCACAAACTTTGTGTTGTCGATAACCTTCTGGGCGAGGGCGCGATACTCATCGGCCTGCTTGGCCTTAGGGTTGTACTCAATGACAGTCATGCGGCGAATTTCGGCACGCTGCACTTCATTATCACGCGGGACAAAGTGGATCATCTGGGTGCCGAGTTGACGAGCCAGCTCATCGATCAGCTCATCTTCGCGAGCGGTGTTGCGGCTGTTGCAGATCAGGCCTGCGAGGCGAACGCCACCGGAACTGGCATATTTCACGATACCCTTGGCGATGTTATTCGCCGCGTACATGGCCATCATTTCGCCGGAAACCACGATGTAGATCTCCTGGGCCTTGTTTTCACGGATGGGCATGGCAAAGCCACCGCATACCACATCACCGAGAACGTCGTAGAAAACAAAGTCGAGGTCTTCCTCGTAGGCGCCTTCCTCTTCCAGGAAGTTGATGGCGGTGATAACGCCACGACCGGCGCAACCTACACCCGGCTCAGGGCCACCGGACTCGACGCATTTAACATCGCCGTAGCCGACAGACAGTACATCTTCCAGCTCGAGGTCTTCAACGGTGCCGGCCTCGGCAGCCAGATGCATTACCGTGGTCTGGGCCTTTGAATGAAGAATCAGACGGGTGGAGTCAGCCTTCGGGTCACAACCGACGATCATGACCTTTTTGCCTGCCTCGGCGAGAGCCGCGACCAGATTCTGAGTGGTGGTGGACTTACCAATTCCACCCTTGCCGTAAATCGCACATTGACGTAAAGCCATGGTATTTTCTCCTTGCGTTGGGGTGTTGACCGATGTCATGGTCTTTAGCGCAAAGAGTGTGCCAACCGTTGGAATTTAAATTAACCAATTGTTTTAACAGGTTTTATTTTATTTTTCCGTTCAATACCCCCCGGTTCGATCTCCGACAAACCCTCAGCAGCTGTACGGATAACGACAAAGAAACATGACAGACAGACAACACCAAGCCACCCTTCCCCGCTCGGCTTACCTGCCGATCAACCGCTGCAATCTTCCCGCGGTGATCCTCGGCAGCCAAACCTTTCAGCAACATCCGGCACGGTTGTTTATCGATGGTGTCACTGCTCTGCACCATGATTTGCTGTTGCGGCTGGATGCGATCAACGATTCAGGCAAGCGGGCGCAACAGTTTATGGATTACATGACCGTGCACTTTTGCCTGCACACGCCGGAAGAAGCGGGACTGAGCGATCACAGCAAGCTCGATCGCAGCAAAGCCGACTATCTGCGCCTGTTGCGCGGCTGGGCCTTCGATGCCGAGGGCCGTGATGCAGCGGTACTGAAGGGATGGGTGGAGTCGCGATTCGGTTTATTACCTCGCTTTCATCTGACACCGATACACTCAAGCGACGATGAAAGCTACCATTCCTATCAACAAGCCTTCATGGAAGGTATCTACAACACCAACTCCCTGGAAGCGCAACTCGACCTGCTCTACACCTACTGCCAATATGAACTGCACCGTCGGCATCCGCACTCCACCCACCTCAACCTCTATCGCGGAAGCAACAACATCGAACTGTTGAAACCCGTGGATAAGAGCACCAATGGAAAATCCTTACAGATACTCAACAACCTCAACTCCTTCAGCTCCAGCATCGAACGCGCCTCGGAGTTCGGCGACCAGGTGTTTTGCATCGACGTACCATTGAGCAAAATATTTTTCTATGCCGAACTCATTCCCAATTACCTGAAAGCGGAAAAAGAATCCATCGTCATCGGGGGGGTCTACGAGTGCAGCCGGGTGATTTAACAATTTCAACGCAGAGGACGCGCAGATATCCCGGAGAGTGCCCGTGCAAGGAATGTAATGACGAACCCATCTCAGCAGATTGATTCACTGCGTGCTCTTTGACCGTGGTAACCCCCTTTTCCTGTCGCCTTCGCTACAAAACCAGACAATCGTACAATGGTATTTCGCATTCACTCTCCACCAAATCAACGCGTTACAAACCGGCCCGATACTTGCACGTAACCTGGTAAATCCATCAACAGCAATGGGCGAATTCATGGAACAGCAATTGATCGATACGATTAAGAAGGGTCTTAGTGACGGCAGCCTTATCCCCTACCTTGGAGCGCAGGCGCTTACCGGGTCGATCAATACACAGAACGGCGAGCCGATTCCTGCCGACAGCGACAGCCTGATCCTCGCGATGAACGGTGGCAAGCCGATGGCGCCAAAACTGATGTACGAATTCCCTCGCGCGGCGATGAACCAGGAACTGAAACGAGGCCGCACTTTTGTCACCCGTTTTTTCAACAAACTTTATGGCGAAACAGAGTGGACACGCGCGCCGCTTCACAATTGGATAAAGTCGGTCAAACCTGCCTGCGTCATCGACATCAACCGCGACCTGCAGTTGCAGCAAAGCTACAACGACACACCGCACAACCTGATGATAGGCATCGCCCGACTCGGCGGGACCGATTTCCGCTACAAGCTTTATCATTATGATGGGACCCAGTACACGGAGATCACCAATGAGCAGGCTGACCCGTCCCTGCCGCTGTTGCTCAAGCCAATGGGCTCACCGCAACCCGAGGCAAACTACATCGCCTCCGATGCTGACTACGTGGACTATATCACCGAGCTGATGGGCGGCTTCGGCGTGCCTAAATTTTTCAAGGAATACCGCAAGGAGAAACAATACCTGCTACTCGGACTGCGCCTTACCCGTGACACCGAGCGCATGGTGCTGGCCGATCTTGTTTACGGTCATGCCAGTGAGGGTGGCTGGGCGGTGATCCCCGGCGCCACCGACAAAGAAAAGCGCTTCTGCAAGAACAAGCTGGGCATCGAGGTGATCGATATGCCGCTGGCCGAGTTCATGAGCGCCTTCGGAGTCGACATTCCCGAGCCGATGGAGGCGTAAATATAATGGCCTACCTCTTCAAGTCCTGTGTCAGTCGCGGCGCCTGCACCGAGGACGGTGACAGGTGCCGCGCCTGCGGCCGTCCTCACGAGGAGATCAACGCCGTTCGTGCGCTGACCAATCAAGTAACTGCATTCGTTCAGCAAATGGATTACGAGAACAGCGAGGAGTTTCTGGATTACCTCAAGAGCAAGGTCGCCAAGAAACTGAAGACAGCAAAATCGGCGTAATTACCAGTGAATGATTCGCCCAAAGGACTGGGCGCTACAAGGGGGTTTCGTCAAGGTATATCGTAACCACTTCCGCGCTCCAAAGAATTCCTTCGTCAGTAGAGATAGATGGCGCCGGCATTGATGATGGAATTATTGCTCTGATCACTGCCGATACCATTTGCGGCACTGTCTTCGCCGATGGCCCCCACCCCGAGTGTTCGTCCATCGCCACTCATTGCCATGGTGGAGCTAAAGCGATCACCGGCATCCGTGTTTGAGGACTTTATATAAGCGTGTTGTGACCACACTCCGGCCTCACGGGTGAAGAGGTACCCTGCGCCGGCATCAATGGCGGTATCGAGTTGTGGATCTCTCACCACACCGGTAGCCTCCCCATCTTCCCGGTCCGCACCGACAGCCACGATATTGCCACCTAAATCACCAATAGCCACACTAATCCCAAACTGATCGCTCGCTCCTGGGGAGGTGGACTTTAACATCGCCTGTTCCACCCAACCGCCGTTGTTGATGAAAATATAGGCAGCACCGGAATTGAATTCATTGTCATTGTCGCTGAAGCCGTCACTGTCCTCCAAGGGGGCGCCGACGACCAGGGTATTGCCGTCAACGGAGAGCGCTAGCGAGGTGCCGAAGTTGTCATTGGTGCCTGCATTAGAGGCTATCAGTTGCCCGGTTTCCGACCAGTTGGCCACAAAGGTAAAAATGTAAACTGTACCATTGTTGACGTTGGGCGCATCATCAGCAAGCGAGGCGCCAATGGCAAGCACCGAGCCGGTGGCGTTAAGACTGATGGCATTGCCGAATCCATCACCGGCCGCGGCACTGGAGGCGGTCAAAGTGCTCTGTTGTGTCCAGAGCGACGCGCTACGGGTAAAGGTATAGACCGCACCGGCGTTCGTAACGATGTTAGCGTCGTTGTCTTCACCCGGCGCCCCCACAGCCAGGATGTTGCCGTTATCACTCAGGGAAACAGCCTGGCCGAAGTTGTCGCCGGCCTCCACATTCGTTGCCTTGATATAACCTTGTTCGGTCCAGTTGCCGGTGCCGGCACGAACAAAGACATAAACAGCACCGGAACCAGATGCAAGATTATTGAAAGGGTCAGCGACACTGGCGCTCGCCTCATTCCTGGCCCCCACAGCGAGGGTGGATCCATCACTGCTCAAGGCCACCGAGTAACCGAACTGATCATTGCTGTCCGCATTGGATGCCTTGATGTAGACCGGCCCCTGCCAGACACCTGCAACGCGGGTAAAAACATAGACTGCCCCGGAATCGAGTAGTGTGTCGTCCATCTCACCACCCGCCGGATCGCCATCCTCTAACCACGCCCCCACCGCTATCGTATTACCATCATCGCTGACCGCTATCGCATGGCCAAAATTGTCGCCGGGGTCAGTATTTGAGGCCTTGAAATATCCGATCGCTGCACGGCTGTCAGTGGCCGTTCTTGCGGCAGTATCAGTGCAATCGATGCCAACGCAGGACTGCAGGATATAACTGGCATTGCTCCATTCCTGCAGATGCACCGCGATGTCATAATCGAAAGAGAGAGTGGTCGCGGGAAAGTCCGGACCGATCTGGCTGTAACCGGAGACCCCATCCGGATTCTCCAGCAGCCGATAGGTGTCCGCAGCAGGCACGGCTGTCCACGAAAAAGCCAGCTGCTTGACCTTGTAGGCAATGGCATTCAGGCCAGAGGAGCTAATGCCGAGTGTCGAATCACCACTACAGGCGCTTACAAAAAGTGCGGCCGCAAGCACCAGGACCATTCTCGTTGCCAACATGACGGGATTCCTCCTATCTGCTGCATCAGTATAGTTGCTCCCGGCAACATCGTATGGCGTGTGCCAATGTCAGTTCAGAACGCACTTTGCGGAAAGTGACCTGCGATAAATATCCAGCCCACACGGCGGGCCTTCTAGAACACTCCGGACATCGCAGTCAGTCCTCCTCCCCTGCCAACAATGTGGCATTTCCACCAATGGCCGCCATATTGACGCTCACACTCTGTTCTGTGGCAAATGCCTTCAGATAGTGCGGCCCGCCCGCCTTCGGGCCGGTGCCGGATAAGCCCATGCCTCCAAAGGGTTGCGAGCCGACAACGGCACCTATCATATTGCGATTGACGTAAATGTTGCCCACGTTTACCCGCTTACTAACGTAGCTGACGGTAGTATCGATGCGACTATGGATACCAAGAGTGAGTCCATAGCCCGTAGCATTAATAGCATCGATAACCTCGTCAAGCCGGTTTGCCGTATAACGCACCACATGCAGCACGGGACCGAAGACTTCCCCCTGCAGTTGCGCGAGGGAATCGATCTCGAAAGCATGCGGAGCGATGAAACTGCCATGCTCGGCTTCGACAGGCAGTACCGTGGCCTGAAGTAACCGCGCCTCCTGTTTCATCCGCTTGATATGCCGTTCGAGTTTTGCCTTTGCCGCAGCATCGATCACCGGGCCGATGTCAGTGTCGAGCCGCATCGGATCACCGATCTGCAATTCCGTCATTGCCCCTTGCAGCATGCGAATGACACGTTCAGCGATCTCCTCTTGCAGGAACAGCACGCGCAGTGCCGAGCAGCGCTGACCGGCACTGTCGAACGCGGACTGCAACACATCGGCCACCACCTGTTCGGGTAACGCCGAGCTGTCTACCAGCATCGCGTTCTGGCCGCCGGTTTCGGCGATAAAAGCTGTCAGGCTGCCATCACGCGCCGCCAGTGTACCGGCGATCTGTCGTGCCGTTTCACTGGAGCCGGTAAAGGCCACCCCGGCGAGGCCCGCATGTGAAAGCAGGGGCTGCGCGACACGCTCGCTCGAACCGGGTAGAAAGTGCAATGCCTCAGGCGGGATCCCGGCCTGATGAAACAATTCCACCACCTGCGCACCACACAAGGAAGTCGCATGAGCCGGCTTGGCCACGACAGTATTTCCCGACGCCAGCGCCGCGGCGATCTGCCCGGTGAAGATGGCGATCGGGAAATTCCAGGGGCTGATGCAGACAAACACGCCACGCCCTCTAAAATAGAGCCGGTTAGCCTCACCTGCCGGACCGGGAAGCATGATGGGCGCGGCAAAAAGCTCGCGCGCCTGCTGGGCATAGTAACGGCAAAAGTCGGTGGCCTCACGCACCTCTGCCAAAGCACTGGGCACCGTGCGTCCTCCTTCCATGACGCAGCGCGCGGCCAGTTCCGCTCGCTTATCCTCCAGCAGGTCGGCCATCCGTTCCAGTGCCTCCGCGCGCTCCAACACATCACTCCGGCACCACGTGGAAAATCCCACCACAGCCTGGTCCATCGCACGAACCGCCTCCTCCTCCACCGCCTCGATCACCACACCAATCGCGCGACGATGGTCGTGCGGGGCCTGCACGGTACGCACTTCTCCGGAACCGACATCGCCGTCGATAAGCGGCGAAGCCTGCCATGGAATTTTCAGTGCCGCATCAAGATCGCGTTCGAACCCGGCAAGCGCCTCTGGAGAATCAAAAGCGAGGCCAATCGAATTGTGTCGTGTCTCTCCGTACAGATCACGCGGAAGCGGAATGTGCGGATGGGTTGGTTGCTGATGGTTTTGCACGCGCTCAACCGGATCGGCGATGATCGACTGAATGGGTATCCGCTCATCGATGATTCGATTAACGAAGGAGGTGTTGGCGCCGTTCTCCAGCAAACGCCGAACAAGATACGGCAACAACTCATGGTGACTCCCCACCGGCGCGTATACCCGGCAGGGCACATCCCAGCCGTCGCTATCGACAACCGAGGAATATAGCGCCTCCCCCATCCCATGCAAACGTTGAAACTCATACTCCACCGCCGCCCCGGCAAGTTCGTATATTGCCGCCACAGTATGCGCATTATGGGTAGCGAACTGTGGATAGAAGCACTCAACCTTTTCGATGATGCGCCGGGCGCAGGCAAGGTAGGAGACATCGGTATTTGCCTTACGGGTAAAGACCGGGAACCCATCCAACCCCTGCTGCTGAGCGGCCTTTATCTCGGTATCCCAGTAGGCGCCCTTAACCAGTCGAAGCGGTATGCGTCGCTGTGCACTTCGGGCAAGCTCTGCAAGAAAATCAATCACTGCCGGGGCACGCTTCTGGTAGGCCTGAACAGCCAGGCCGAAACCTTCCCACCCGGCAAGAGAGTTATCGGTGAAGACCTGCTCAAAGAGATCCAGAGAGATCTCAAGCCTCCGCGCCTCCTCCGCATCAATGGTCAAGGTGATGTTGGCAGCTTGAGCCTTCCTCGCCAGTTCCAGCAGGCGTGGGCCAAGCTCGCGCAAGACCCGCTCCCGCTGAAGAAATTCGTAACGCGGATGCAGGGCGGAGAGCTTTACCGAAATCCCTGGACGGGCATACAGTGTTTTTTCCGTGGCATCCAGACCGAGCCTCGCTATTGCCTCGCTATAGGCCAGAAAATAACCCTCTGCATCTTCAGCCGTGAGCGCCGCTTCGCCCAACATGTCGAACGAGTAACGATACGCCGAAGTCATCCGGCCCAACGCCTCCTTGAGGGTGCGCCCCATGACGAACTGGTGCGCCAGCAAGTGCATGGCCTGATTCATTGCATTACGCACCACAGGCTCACTGCTACGCGCCAGAAGGCGCTGCAATAACCCTCCTGCAGATTCTTCAAGCGGCGGCTCGATCCGAAGCAATCGACCGGTAAGCATCAGCCCCCAGGTAGAGGCATTCACCAGCACCGAGTCACTCTGTCCCAGGTGGCTGTCCCAGTGTGCCGTGACCAGCTTATCCTGGATCAGACTGTTAGCGGTGTGATGATCGGGGATGCGCAGCAGCGCCTCGGCCAGGCACATCAGGATCACCCCCTCCTCGCTACCGAGATCGTATTCATTGAGAAAGGCATCGAAGGCGCTCAGACCTCTTCGCTCGCGCACCTGCCTGACAAGCTTCGCGGCCTGCTCTTTGATCCGTCCCCGTGCGGCAGGCTTAAACTCGGCAACGGGCAGCAAGGCCGCAAGACAGTCGGCCTCATCGGCAAGGTGCAAGGCACCGATTGCACAGCGCAGTTCAGACCGGCCTGAGGGAGAAATGAAAAATAGATGCGAGCTGTCGTTTTGTTGTTCGGAGGGCATACCGGCACCCGCTATGGAAGAGACAAACGTCTGTTAAAACCATAGCAAAAAACGTCAGCCCCATTGGTGTCTCGTCTATGCCCGTTTAATGCACAACGTGCCTGAGAGCCGATTGACCGGCAGGTACCTCTCACCCAATGTTTTTTTGAGTTAAGAGGAACGGAATAACATGCCGGAGTTCCAGTACTCCACTGCTGCCGGGCCTCAAGGCGTCCTTCTCCGCAACATCTGCATTGAATCAATTCTCTAATCCGGGCTCAGTCCTCTATCACCTGATAAACCTCATAGAGGCTGCCGAATCGCCACGGAGAAAGGTTCATCCAGGGGCTTTGCTCCACAAGATACAATTTATACTGCACATTAACCCCGCTTACGCAGCAAACGTAAAATATCGAGATTGCTCGACAGATCCAGCGCAGTGTAATCATCCAGGGATGCCAGGGTAGTATCGGCGCCTTTTTTCAGCAGGTACCTTACCCAATCGGTTTTGCCATTCGAAGCAGCGTACATAAGGGTGGTGGCACCGTTTTCGTTCTGATTGTCCATGTCCACTCCCGCTGTGAGTAACAGCTCGGCAATCTCAACACTGTCCGCGACAACGGCGGCCCACAAGGCATTAGTGCCATCCATGTTGCGATGATTGATATTGGCCCCGCAGCCGATGAGTTCCTCGACAATCATCGTCTCACCTCGGCGGCTGGCAAGAATGACCGGCGTATCCTCGTGCCTGCCAGGCCGGTCCAAATGCTCCGGATGGAAACCGTTTTCCATAAGCCACTGTGTTGTACGTTCACTTGGCATGCTGTTTCCCTTTGTTTGTGATGGGTGATGGCAAAACTCTTGCATTAATCATTCCTGAAGCGCCAGCCGTTTCACGAACGGACGCCATGTGCCTGATTTCCTTTCTTCAAAACACGCAGGAAGCGTGATGGCCATACACCCACGTAGGGTTCGGCAATCACAATTGTCGGCAATGTGACATTTGCCTCTGCGTAAATCGTCCCCATCCTTAAGGAGGTACAAACGATGAACATCGAGAATCTGCAACAGGGTGATGCGGTCTATGCCGCCATCACCATCACCAATGACGGCACCGTACCGGATGCCGGGGAAAACGAGGTCTTTGCACTTGCGGGAACGCTTGGCATGCTAATCAACACCGGCCACCTGGAAGAGGTGCCGGATCAGATCCTATACCTGGTGAGCTTCGAGAACGAAAACGGTGAGCTGGGACCACCGATCACCTGTCTGCCTGAAGAGTTGACCACATCACCAGACGTCAGAGAGAACGTATGAGCAGTCAAGAGCGCATCGACGTAGCGGCATACCATGAGCGAACCAAACACCGTTTCGACAGGTTTTCCAGTGGGCCTGACACCATCGACTGGGAAAGCCAGCCCGATTCGTTCCGCCGCTACGAAGAAGCGCCGCTAATCAAGTTGCCATTAAATGCCGATGCGCTCTCCCTGCCTTTCTCTGCCCTGTACGATAGTACGAGCATACCTGCCAGACCGATGGGGCTGGATGCCATCGCATTATTAATGGAGACATCACTGGCACTCTCCGCCTGGAAGCAATATGGAAGTGCGAAATGGTCACTACGGTGCAACCCCTCCAGTGGCAACCTCCATCCCACCGAAGCTTATCTCATCACCGGCGGTATCGACGGTCTCGACGACGGTCTCTACCACTACCGCGCCGATGTGCACGGGCTGGAACAGCGCTGCCGATACCCGGGCAACCCGGAACACCACTCCTCCACCCTGTTGCTGGGACTGAGTTCAGTGCACTGGCGCGAGGCATGGAAGTATGGGGAGCGCGCCTACCGGTACTGCCAGCTCGATGTGGGTCATGCGGTAGCAGCAGTCAGTTACGCCGCCGCAGCCCTGGGCTGGCACATTACGCCGCACGATGAGCTCAGCGACGAGCAGCTGGGCCGAGTCCTGGGTGTGGATCGCTGCGTAGATTTCGCCGGCGCGGAGATCGAGCACCCGGACCTGCTGGTAAGCATCCAAACGGCAGATCACACAACCACTGATATTGAACAGTTGCTGCAACGTACAGTTGCAGCTACCTGGGCCGGCAAAGCCAATGTGCTCGATCAGAAACACTTCTACGACTGGCCGGTGATCGAACAGGTTGCCGAAGCAACGCTCAGGCCCGCGAATATCTCATCCACACCGGCCCTGTACGATAATCTGCCATCCCCTATGCTCTCAGAATGCAGTGAACCGGCCTCAAAACTCTTCCGCCGTCGTCGCTCTGCCCAGGCTTTTGACCGCATCACCACGATGAGGAAAGAAGACTTCTACCGCCTCCTCGATCACCTGCTACCGCGACCCAACATCGCCCCGTGGGACAGCCAACCCTGGTCGGCACGCATTCATCCTGTACTATTCGTGCATCGAGTCGAGGGGCTGCCGGCAGGACTCTACGCCCTACCGCGGCGCAGGGATGCAGAGACGTTGCTAATGAGCGAAATGCGCAACGAGTTTCAGTGGTCAAAAGTGGATGACACAGCAGACCACCTGCCCCTCTACAGCCTCATGGCAGCCAAGGCGGAACGCACCGCCACCAATCTTTCCTGCCGGCAAGCCATCGCCGGCGACAGCGCCTTCAGCATCGCCATGCTGGCCGAGTTTGAGACAAATATCGCCGAGACCCCCTGGCGCTATCGGGAACTCTACTGGGAGGCCGGCGCTCTCGGACAGGTGCTTTACCTGGAAGCCGAGGCATGTGGACTGCGCGGCACAGGCATCGGGTGCTTCTTTGATGATGGTGTGCACGAACTATTGGGGATTGAGGGGAAGCGGCTGCAGTGCCTCTACCACTTTACCGTCGGTGCAGCATTAACCGATCAACGTATCATCACTCTTCCACCCTACGGCTCGCAGGGCGAATAACTATTTTTTTCCCCTATGTATCGGGGGCATCAATTGGGAAACCTGTCCCGGACAGTCCACTATTCACTAATAACGCTGAATGGACTGACGGAACAACGATGCCACTCACACGTCTCTCCCGCCTACTCCTGATCTTCATCCTTGTGCTGGGTGCACTCGCCGTGTACCTCTCCCGGGAACACTTCGATATCATCGCAATGGAGCAATGGGTTGCCGAAAACCCACTATCCGCGCCGTTCCTCTTCATCATTCTCTATGTCGTGCTTGCCACTCTTCTCTTCCCCAGCACACTGCTTAGCCTGACCGGTGGGGTACTGTTCGGCCCTGCATGGGGGACACTATATATTCTGATAAGCGTCCTTTTTAGCGCCGCCCTTGCCTTCCTCCTGGCGCGCTACCTTTTGGAGACTTGGGTAGAAGGCAAGCTCAATGGTGATTTGCGGAAACTAAAATCAAGAGCGGATAAGGAAGGATGGCGCTTCGTCCTCCTGTTGAGGATAGTCCCGGGTCTGCCCTTTACCTTACTCAACTACGCCTTGGGGGTCACCGGAATACGCCTGTTTCATTTCCTCGCAGTAACCCTTGTGTGCCTCCTGCCACGCGTTATCTTTTTCGCTTATGCAGGGGATGCGGGCAAAAGAGCCCTTGCCGGGCAGGATATCAACATCCAGACCTTTATCATTATCGGACTGTTTGCCACCCTAATCGTGCTACTCACCGTGCTGAAAAGGCTGAAATTGAAGGGCCTGTAGAGTCTGAAGCCCCATTTTAGGGGGCAACACATCGCGGTAGTTTTCCCGCTGTCGCATTTCCCCGTATAATTCGCGCCATCATTACATCCGGAGTCGTCACAATGGGCAGAGCCTATCAAAACCGCAAGGTTTCCATGGCCAAAACGGCCGCCGCCAAGACCAAGGTCTACAGCAAATACGGCCGTGAGATCTACGTGTGTGCCAAGTCGGGAGGAATCGATCCGAGCGGCAACCTGGCCCTGCGAGGCCTGATCGAGCGTGCAAAAAAGGATCAGGTCCCCAGCCACGTCATCGATAAGGCCCTTGAAAAGGCCAAAGGCGGTGGTGGTGAGGATTACTCCCCAGCCCTTTACGAGGGCTTTGGTCCCGGCGGCTGTATGGTGCTCGTCGAGTGCCTCACCGACAACCCGAACCGCACCATCGGCGACGTACGCACCTGCTTCAACAAGGCCAAAGCAAAACTCGGCACCCAGGGTAACGTCAGCCATATGTTCGACCATGCCGCCATCCTGGTATTCAATGGTGATGAAGAAGCGACCCTTGAAGCACTGTTGAATGAAGACGTAGATGTGAGCGACGTCGAAAGCGAGGACGGCAAGATCACCGTGTTCGTTCCCCACACCGAATACAACAAAGCCAAACAGGCCCTGCTCAACGCCTTCGGCGAGATCGACTTCGACGTGGACGAAATCCAATACGTTCCGAAGGGATCAACGCCGATCAGCGGCGACGACATCGAAGTCATGGAAAAATTCCTGGACATGCTTAACGATGCGGATGACGTGCAAAACATCTATCACGACGCCGAGTATTAACTGACAAGCCACATCCCAACAAAAAGCCCCGAAAACGGGGGCCTTTTGTTGGGGCCCACTCCCCTGCCTGAGCGAATATTCGACAAGAGGACTCGGTTCCTCCAGATAAACTATCGACTATACTCCCCAAACTATTCAGCCCCACCCGAGGCGCACAATGAAAGAGATCCTTCCCGGTGTATTTCATTGGAAAACCTTTCACGAAGGGATACAGGCGTACGTCCACTCCTGTTACATCGAAGCGACAACGCCCGCCGTACTGATCGACCCACGCATTCCGGCCACCGGGCTCAGCTGGTTCGACGGGCACAAAACGCCGGAGCATATCTACCTCACCAACCGCCACCACTACCGCCACAGCGGGCAACTCGCTGATGCCTTCGGCTGTAAAATCTGGTGCCATAAGGCCGGTCTGCATGAATACACCAAAGGAGAGAAGGTGACCGGGTTCGAGCATGGCGAAGAACTGCCTGGAAAAGTAAAAGCGCTGGAGGTCGGTGTGTTGTGTCCGGAAGAAACTGCACTCTATCTCCCACTTTCCGGCGGTATCATGGCCCTTGGTGACGCCATTGTACGCGATGAAAAAAGCCGACTTTCTTTTGTTGCTGACTACCTGATGGGAGATGATCCGGAAGCGGTCAAAGAGGGGTTATGCAAGATCTTCAAAGGACACCTCCGGCGAAAATTCGAGCACCTCTTGCTGGCCCATGGTAAGCCGGTGATCAGTAATGCCAAGGAAGAGCTGAAAAAGTTTCTGCAACGCCTGGAGAAATAGAGAGGTTCAGGGCCGGCCACTCTAAGGACTGGGGGGAGGACACCCAGCGTCGGAGCGGCATCTCATCGTGAACTCTTTCTATTTCCTGCTATCCGATGCTAAGCAAAGCCATTGCCTGGGCATGACAGCGATGAGCGGTATCGACGTCAAGCTTCTTCAGCCAGCGCTTGGGAATGGCCTCCAGACCATAGAAGGCACCGGCAATCATACCGGCAATAGCACCGGTGGTATCGGCATCCCCTCCCCGGTTAACCGTCTCCAGCAGGCAATCCTCAAAGTTGTCGGTATCGAAAAATGACTCCAACACGGCGCGCAGTGTATGAACGATGAAGCCGCTGGGATTTTCAGCGCGGCGCCTGCGCCGATACACGAACTCGGGGTGGGTTTCCAGGAGTTGATAGACCGGACCGTGACGTAATGCTGCCATGGTGCATCCCTGCATGGCGAGCTGAACCATTCGCACGACACAATAGGTACCAGCATCGGAGAGCGGATTGTTGTGAGTAATGTGGGCTTGAGTCTGTACCGCAGCCATCACCTCCTCTTCACGCTTTCCGATGGTCGTCAGCGCAATAGGCAAAGTACGCATACAAGCGCCATTCCCACCGTCATGTTCGCTGAGCGGCACAACGGTGGCACCGCTATTCCTAAAGTTCATCAGGCCTCGTCGCACGGTGTTGCCGATGTCAACGGGCTTGCCGCGCATCCAGTTGTCGAAATGCCGCGCGATGGTCACAGCATCGATGCCCTGCGCTTCGAGCAAGGCATCTCCCAGGGCAAGGCTCATGGTGGTGTCATCGGTGACCATGCCGGGCTTGAGCTTGAGCCAACCACCACCGGTGATCTCACGGTGGACGCCGTGGAGAGCATGGATCTCTCGCGGCGTCATGAATTCAACGGTGGCCCCAAGGGCATCACCGATGGCAAGACCAAGATAAGCGGCGATGGCGCGTTGCTCGATGTCCGAATTCATCACGATATCAGGGGAGAGCCAAAAAGAATCTCAATGCAGGAGGCGCAGAGATAAAGGGAAATCAATGCCAAATCATGGCTTTGTCTACTGCCGGCTTGCAAATGAATCAAATATCTATAATTTAGAATACTGTTATCCTTCACTCTCATCATCTCCCTGAGGTAAAGGAAAAAAGGTTATCCGCTGGCTCCAGATTTCCTTGGAAACTTAGTATCCTTTGCTGTGAAAAATCTTTCATTCCGATCCAAAGCATTCCTGGTAATCAGGACAAACCTGACAGGAGGGCGCGCGGCAGACATACACTCCTTCTTGGATGCAGAGCTGTTTGTAAAAAAATTTCTTCCATTTCATATCGTGTATGTTTTTATCGGCCAACGGGGCGAAAGCGGTGCGGATCAATGCGGTCAGATCCTGGCGCGACCAGAGACCCAGATCCTGCCAGAGATGATCTCCACCCATACAGCCCGCAACCAGGATGCCAGCCACCCACTCGTTGACTATCGGGTCGGCTACACCATGGCTTAGAAACAACTGACGCAGTTCGCTATGCTCTTCAGTGCGTTCAATATCCAGTTGCTTGCCGCAATGGCTGAACGATTCGCTTTCAGCACCGGGGAAAAGAGAGGCCATGAGTTTATCAAACTCCTCACGGGAGAATCCCAGCCAGCGAGGCATGTCTCCAACCCCGGCAACTTGTGAGGCTAGCATGCGGGCAATGAGATCACTTAATTCCTTACCAGAACTGAAAATACTCAACCCGTTGTAGACCTCTAAACGGACCTGTTCACGATTCTGTGTCATTGCACTTTTAATGGCTTGCATGCTAACTCTCTTGATCCGAACATGAATGGCCAACGTAACGAGGACAGCGCTCCAGTTCACCCTGCTCGTTTTCCGACCAGGACAGCGCCAGTGCCTGGTTGACCTTGTCTATTTCGAAACCCACCAGATGGGTGCCACCGATCGCCATCAGTGGGCGGCGGATCAATAGTGGTTCCTGAAGCATCAGTTCAACCGCCTGTTCTGACGTCAGCAGTTCAGGCACTACCTGACCGTCTTTTACCTGTGGTGCACTCCGGTTGAACCACTCGGCAACAGGCAGACCAATGAAAAAAGACAATAGACGCTCTTCAGTCCAGGGTTCTGTTATCAGGTTACGTGCATCCACTTCATATCCGGCTTCCTGGAGCAGATTCTTCTGCTTGGTATTGTTGATACAGCCAGGCTTTTCGTAGAAGCGGATAGTGGTCATGGCACTGCGTCTCCTTCGTTTCAGGATTAGGAATGCTTAGCCAGGCGGTTAAGCCTGCGCCTCTTTCCGGCATCCAGTAGGGCGCTGTGACGTTGCCAGACCTTGTCGGGAAACGATGATGGATTATGTCGCCCAGTGAACACCCGGCCAAACCATTGCGCCAACCATGTAAATGGTTTTACGCCGGCTGAGGCGGGTTCGCTACTGCAAACAATATCACCGATAATGACTGCCATCATATTGCTCCTTATAATGCAGCTTCGCGTTGCACTAACTCCAACAACCGAGGCACCGGTATGCCGGTCAATGAACCAAGCGGGTTAAGTGGCGAACCGTCAGCTGCGAGGATCGCCTCCTCAATGGGGCAAATGCTGGCGCACTGCGGATCAGCAAAATCTCCTTCGCATTCAGTGCATTTTTTTGCATCGATCATGAAGTGTGGTTGTGCCTCATAAATAGCCTCACTCGGACAGACCTCCAGGCAGGCAAAGCAGTTGACGCATGCAGCTTCGATTGACAGTGTCATCTTTCACCTCTAATTTGCGGTCACGTAGCCCGGGCAACGTGACCTTCTCCGCTCATAATCAGAAAACCGGGCACGGAACCCACGAAAGAAACCGAATATCCATGAGTTAACCCTCTTCCGTGGACATGAATTTCTGTGTCATTCGGTGGATTCCGTAGCAAGTTTTTTTGCTACGCCACACTCGTGCCCATCTCGGGCACCTCATCCAGCTTTCCCGTCTCCAGCCATTCCTGATAGACACTGGCAATGGACTCCTCGATGGGCTCCATGGCGTAATCGCTAACAGGCTGGATGCCTGCCTCCTCAAGCGCCTCATAGGGCGGCAAGCCGATACGGGCACTAAGCATCACCTCACAGCCTTTCAGCGTGGCGATCACACGGCTCAGGGTACTTTCATCTTCATTGCAGGTGTCCTGGCCGACACAGTACTGATCCGCACGACGCGGACCGATAAAGCGAACCCCTTCAGAGGAGGCTTCGTACACAAGGAACTCAGTGGCATGGCCAAAGTGCTGATTGATGATACCGCCTCCTTTGGTAGCAACAGCCATCAGGACTGGCCGTGTTGGTTTTTTCTTTTTCAACGAATCGATGGAAACAGTCACAACATTGGGTGTGGCCGTCTGCTTCGCCTGGATTTCCTCCTCGATTGCAGCATGAACCGCTGCACGTTTGACCATCGCGGCATCGTAGTCGATCTCCATCGCCTCGATTTTGTCCAGGGTGAATTCGGCACCGCGGTCCTCACCGAGCAGGCCAACCGCATCGGCCCGGCACTGGCGGCAGTGACGCATCATGTTCATATCGCCGGCGCAGGAATCCTGCAACGCCTGCAGCTCTTTGGCATTGGGACCACGTTGGCCCATGATGCCGTAATAGGTGCCGTGCTCCTCCTCGGCGATCAAGGGCATGACATTGTGAAGAAAGGCACCCTTCTCCTTAACGATGCGACTGACCTCTTTGAGGTGTTCATCATTAACACCGGGGATCATCACCGAGTTGACCTTTACCAGCACGCCGCGTTCGACCAGCATCTCCAGTCCCTTCTGCTGCTGTTCAATGAGGATCCTGGCTCCCTTCTCCCCGCGGATACGACGATTTTTCCAGAAAATCCACGGATAGATCTTCGCCCCGACCTTGGGGTCGACACAGTTGATGGTGATAGTGACGTGATCGATGTTGTGCTCACAGATCCGGTCCACCACATTGGGCAGATTGAGCCCATTAGTGGACACGCAGAGCTTGATGTCCGGAGCCTTTTCAGAGAGCTGACGGAAGGTCTCCAAAGTACGCTCGGGCTGAGCCAGCGGATCGCCGGGGCCGGCGATGCCAAGCACCGTCATCTGCGGGATATTGGCGGCGACAGCCAGTGTCTTCTTCACTGCCTGATCCGGGGTGAGTAACTCTGAGACCACGCCGGGGCGTGATTCGTTGGCACAATCATACTTGCGATTACAGTAATTGCACTGGATGTTGCAGGCCGGCGCCACCGCCACGTGCATGCGGGCAAAGTAGTGGTGTGCCTGTTCAGAATAGCAGGGATGATTATGAACCTTCTGCCGGATCTCTTCCGGCAAATGACCAAGCTGATCATCAGTGCCACCGCATCCCGAGGCCGAGCATCCCTTCTTGACCTGCTCCCCACCCGATGTTTCCAAAACCTTGAGATCCATAACGGTCCTCCACATCATTCCAGCCTGCACCATGCACGACTGTCTTCACGTACCTGTTACTCAGCAAAGGTCGTGCCTCTTTTTATTTATCTTGTATTACAGTGCGTTAGCGTATTTAACCTGGGTTTTTGTGGCGAATGCGACAAAACGGAAACAACAATGTGTGACAAGGAAATGACAAACACAATCAACGCGGAAGAAAAAGAGAACGCCGAAGGCGCTTGGCAGTCTGGCCAAGCTCTGGCTGAGAGATATAGAGGATCTTCAATGTAACGCCCAATGAAATCTTTGTGGGTAAAAAAGCAACTTCTCTGGGTCCTTTTTATTGATTTTTTTAAATCAACCGGTTCATTGGAAAAACGGCTTCAATCGCCTGAGGCATCAATTATTGAAAATCGTTGGAGCAGCCGTAAACCGGGTAAGCCATAGTGCATCCGGCATCAAACCCGTACCGCACACCCGCGCCTGATATACCGGTACTTATCAGGCCTACTTGACGTTACCTACCTTGGTTTTATGCTGTAACCTTTGCGTTAAAATGGTTTCCTCTTAAGTAAAAAGTTGGCTAAATGCGCCGCACCTTGATATTGAGCGTCTGGATGCGATAGGCGATCTGGCGTGGTGTCATGCGCAACAGGCGTGCGGCCTTGGCCTGAACCCAACCGGCCTGTTCCAGCGCGGCGATGATGCGTTCACGTTCATCCAGCCCGGGATCATCGAGTTCCGCACTTACTGGTGCTTCCCTGGTTCGCGATGGAGATAGAACAACCGCTTCATCGATACCACTGAGTGTAACCGCATCTCGGTCGATGGCGCCGTTCTCGCTCATGATCGCAGCACGTTCAAGCGAATTCTCCAGCTCACGCACGTTGCCCGGCCAGCCATGGCGCATAAGCAGGCGTAGCGCACTTTCGGTGATACTCAGCTCCCTCCCCTGTTGTTTGCCGATCTTCTGAATAAGGAAGTTAGCCAGTTCAGGAATATCCTCACTGCGATCGCGTAGCGGCGGCATCGTGATCGGCATGACATTCAGACGGTAGTAGAGGTCCTCACGAAAATCTCCCGCCTCGACTTCCGACTCCAAATCCTTGTTGGTGGCGGCAATAATCCGCACATCGACCTTGATCGTCTTATTGCTGCCGATACGCTCGAACTCCCCCTCCTGCAATACGCGCAACAGCTTGGCCTGGAAGGTTGGGGAGATCTCGCCGATCTCGTCAAGGAAGATCGTGCCGCCATCAGCCTGTTCAAAGCGCCCCTTGCGTTGACTGGAGGCACCGGTGAAGGCCCCCTTTTCGTGACCGAACAGCTCCGACTCGAGTAGGTTGTCCGGAAGCGCGGCACAGTTGAGTTTAATGAATGAACCACTGGCTCGCGGCGAATTATAATGAATAGCGTTGGCGATAAGCTCCTTGCCGGTACCCGACTCGCCGCGAACCAGAACAGTGGTATTCCACTTGGCCACCTGACGGACTTGCTCAAACACACGACGCATTACCGGGGTTCGCCCTACCATGTTGTCGAAACCGTAGTTTGAGCGTACGGCACGACGGAGGCGATCACGCTCATCCGCCAAATCACGCTTCTCTTCCGCAACCTGCCAGGATAGGCGAACGCTCTGGGCGATGAGATTGGCGACCATCTCAAGAAAACGCGAGCGCTCCTCGAGCTCCTCCTCACTGCCGCTTACCGGTTGCGCCGCCAGCACACCTACTACGCCATGATCGCCGATCTTGATCGGCACACCGATGAACGGCAGTCCGGCATCATAGATACCGAGTCGGTCGAGAAAATTAGGCTCGGCGCCCAGACAGTCAGTGATCATCTTTCTGCCTGTGGTCAGGATATTGCCGACGATACCCTCACCGGAGCGATAGCTGATTTTACTGACCACCCTCTGCTCAACCCCGTAAAGAGCGACGACAGACTGTTCGCTGGAATCCGGATTTTTCAGGGTCACCATACCGCGCTGCATGCCTGCATACTGATGCAACTCATTCAGCACCCCGTCGAGGGTTTCGTGCAGATTCAGCGATCGGCTCAACACCTGGCTGACACGATACAGTGTCTCCAGCTCGGTATTGATCAGGCAGGCCTTGGGATCACACATTGCATCGTTAAAATTGATAATATTCATCGCTTAGTCCCGTCACTTACACTCTTGCTGCCGGAAAACGAATCTTCACCCGACAGCCATCGCTGTCGTCCGGCTCGATTTCAATCGTACCTGCATGCTGGTTTATAACCTCTTGCACCAGGCTCAGTCCCATCCCGGTGTGGTGGCCCCTACCCTGCTCCCTGGTGGAGAAGAATGGTTCGAAAACCTTCAGTCGCAACGCCTCGGGGATCCCGGGACCGTTATCGGAGATACTGAAACAGACCCAGCCATCCTCGGTACCAGTCTGCAGTTTGATTTCGCGCACACTAGCATCACTGTCAGTAATCGCCTCGATGGCATTGTCCAGCACTTGCTTAACCATGCCGCGAAGCTTGGGTTCCCAGCCGTATAGCGGCGGCAATGTTGAATTAGGCTGCCAATCGATGACGATCCCCTCACTAAGTAGGCGTTCGGTAGAAACCAGCAGGACATCGTGGACGATGCGATTGAAATTGATCGCCGATGGTTCAATTTCCGCAGCGTTCGGGATCGCGTTGCGCAAGTTTTCCAGCGTTTTGATCCCCTGCTCACGGACCTCGCTGAGCACGGAAAGCAGTGTTCCGTCCATCGCATTTTTCTCCTCACGCCGCTGCAGCATATCCAGTGCGGCATTCAGCATATTGAACGGACTCTCCAGCTGATAGACAGCCGCTGCCAGGGTTTCACGCACACCTTGCGTCAGTTCCTCCTCCGCCATCAAAGCCCGCATGGCATTGCGACGGATGATCTCCTGCTGCTGTTTTTGTCTGGTGATCTCCTGTGCCACAAGCAACAGGTAGGGCACCTTTTCACCGCTGAAAAAGGCATCGGCGGTGGAGGCCTGCTCGCGAAACCAGATCCCGGAGACGAGAAACCAGCGAGGTTCCTCTCGGCCGCGAATGTAACAGGGCACCTCAATTTCATGGAATGAATGGCGGTTTTCCAGCACCTCAGTGAAGCCGGCGTCATCCTTGCAAATCCCTTCCAGCAAGGCATGTGCCGTCTCTTTACCGCGCATGTCACCCACCAGTTTTTTGTAGGCCTGATTATCGAGTAGCACCTTCTGATTGGTGTCTAGAACCGCCATGGCGGCTGGTGAAGAGTCGACCACCGATTCGATTAACGCCTTTTGGTTCTTGACCTGCTGTTCCAGGGCGAACACTGAGGTAATGTCCCGGTGGATGCCGAGGTAATGGGTAGGCTCACCGTTATTGTCGAGAACCGGGGTAATACATAACTCGGCCAGATAGCGACTGCCATCCTTGCGCTTGTTGACCATCACGCCGCTCCAGCGCTGCTTCTCCAGCAAGCTCTTCCATAGGTCCTGGTATACATCGAGCGGCGTCGATTTGTAGGAGAGTACCGATTCGTTCTTGCCAACGATCTCATCGGGCGAATAGCCGGTGACCTCAGTGAAACAGGCGTTGGCATAAAGAATGTTCGCCTTGAGGTCAGTAATCGATACGGCGACAGGTGACTGCTCCACCGCCTTCTCCAATATGTGAGGCGGCAGTGGCTGTTCCTGTTCCTGCTCCCATTCGGCGAGGATCGAGCGGAGTGTCTTTGCCAACGCTGGAGATGGGGCATGGAGGTAACTCTCCATCAGGCCGGTGAGCGCCTGGGTGGAAACTGAAAAGGACTTTTGCTTCAACTCTGGCATATCGACGAACCTTGCAAGCGGGTTTTCTCAGAACCTTGCAAAACATATGCCTACACAAGCAGCGCCTTGCAGCGATGGTATCACCGCTACTCCAAATCCTTGTGAGATGTCGTGTTTATAACAAACCCTCATTTTTCGTCGGACCAAACACGACAATTTCCGAAGCGGAAAACGCACCCATAGTGTGCAAATAAGACAAAACCGTGCGTTTTGCATGTTTTTTTGCTGACACTTCGCAGCAAAAGCGACTGGCATGGTTGATGCAAATAACTCAGTCAAAGCGCATCGCAACACGCGCAATGGCAACTACCCGATGAGGACCATATGACTGAATACTTTCTGCTGTTATTGGGTACGGCCCTAGTGAACAACGTGGTGCTGGTGAAGTTCCTCGGCCTATGCCCGTTCATGGGTGTCTCCAATAAACTTGATACCGCGCTTGGTATGGGCCTCGCCACGACCTTCGTCCTCACCCTCGCCTCGGTGGCGAGCTGGTTGCTGGAAGCGTTTGTGCTGGTGCCGCTACACATCGAATTTCTGCGCATACTCTCCTTCATCCTGGTAATCGCCGCGGTAGTACAGTTCACCGAGATGGTTGTTCGCAAAACCAGTCCCCTGCTCTATCAATTGCTCGGCATCTTCCTGCCGCTCATCACGACCAACTGCGCGGTGCTCGGCGTGGCGCTGCTCAACGTTCAGGAAGGTAATGGTTTTATCGAAAGTTTCATGTATGGCATGGGTTCGGCATTGGGGTTCACTCTGGTGATGGTGCTATTCGCCGGGATCCGCGAGCGCCTCGCGCTAGCCAATGTTCCAGCGGCCTTTGCCGGTGCTCCCATCGCCTTTATAGCCGCCGGTTTGCTGTCGCTGGCCTTCATGGGGTTTTCCGGATTGCCGGTTAAATAAGGAGATAACGATGCACGCTATAGTCGCTCTCACCGTTCTCGGGCTGTTCCTGGGTTTCCTGTTAGGAATGGCGGCAAAACGCTTCAAGGTGGAAAACGATCCCATCGTTGAAGAGATCGAGGCACAGCTACCCGGTACCAATTGCGGTCAGTGCGGTTTTCCCGGCTGCCCTGCGGCGGCACAGGCCTTGGCTAGTGAAGGGGCACCGGTCACGCTCTGTCCACCCGGCGGCAAATCGCTGGCAGAAACCCTCGCGAAGATGCTGGGTGTCAGTTTCGATGCCTCAGCCATGGATGACGGTCCTGCCAAACTGGCGAGAGTTAAGGAAGAGCTTTGCATTGGCTGCGTCAAGTGTTTCCGGGAATGCCCGACCGATGCCATCGTCGGCGCGCCCAAACAGATCCATGTGGTAATGCAACAGGCCTGTACCGGGTGCGGAAAATGCGAAGAGGTTTGCCCGACCATGTGCATCGAGATGTTCGTGCCGCCAACCACCCTGCCCGAGTGTCGCTGGCCGAAACCGCAACACGAAGTCGTCGCCAGAGCGGCATAGGAGTAACCCATAATGCGCCTGTTTCGCTTCAAGGGTGGTGTCCACCCGGATGAACACAAAGTGACAACTGAATTGCCGATCACGCCGATGCCGATACCAAAACGGCTCTATCTGCCGTTGCAGCAGCACATCGGCGCCGCTGCTGAACCTGTGGTCAAAGTCGGCGAGCGAGTGCTGAAAGGGCAACTGCTGGCAAAGGCAAAGGGACCGGTGTCGGCTCCGGTACACGCTTCCACCTCCGGCATCGTCACAGCCATCGACGAATTTACCGCCCCCCACCCTTCAGGCCTACCGGTGAAAAGCATCATCATCGAAGCCGATGGCAAGGAGGAATGGGTGGATAACATCATTCCCATCGATCCTTTCAAGCTCAGCGCGGAGGAGATCTCAATAAGGGTTGGCGAAGCCGGCATCGTCGGCATGGGCGGCGCTGCCTTTCCTGCGGCGGTGAAGCTGAATCTTGGGAGCAAGCACCGTATTCACACCCTGATCATCAACGGTGGCGAATGCGAGCCCTATCTCACCTGCGACGATCGCCTGATGCAAGAGCGCCCGGGCCCAATCATCGATGGGATAAGGCTGATGCTCATGGCGCTGCAGTGCAATCAGGCTTATATCGCGGTGGAGAACAACAAACCCGCGGCACAAAGCGCCCTGCGTGATGCCTGTGAAGCGTTCCCGGAGATCGAGGTTATCGGTGTGCCGACCCGTTATCCGATGGGCTCTGAAAAGCAGATGATCCAGACCTTGACCGGGCTGGAAGTCCCTGCCGGTGGGTTAGGTGCCGACATTGGCGTCATTGTCCACAACGTCGCTACCGCTTACGCGGTTCAGCAGGCACTGCGTCACGGACGGCCGCTCATTTCACGTATCGTCACCGTCAGTGGTGGATCGATCAAAACACCTGCCAACCTTGAGGTACCCCTCGGCACCCTGGCTGAAGAACTGGTGGAATTCTGCGGTGGCCTGAGCGAGACCCCGAAGCGTCAGTTGCTCGGCGGCCCAATGATGGGCACCTCTATCCCTCACCTCGATGTACCCATTGTAAAAGGAAGCAATGGCGTGCTGGCGCTCAGCGAAACGGAAATGCGCCTGCAACCGAGCCCCCAACCCTGCATCCGGTGCGGACGTTGCGTACAGGCCTGCCCGGTAGGTCTGTTGCCGCTGGAGATGGCGGCACGGGCGCGCAACGGTAAGGTCGAGGATGCCCTGGATTTCGGCCTGATGGATTGCATAGCCTGTGGTACCTGCAGCTATGTCTGCCCCGCCTCGATACCGTTGACCCAGTATTTCAACTTCGCCAAGGGCGAACTGGCGCGCAAGCGGGTCGAACAACAAAAGTCGGATCGCACGCGTGAACTTGCCAAGGCACGCCAGGTGCGACTTGAACGCGAGGCTGCGGAAAAGAAAGAGGCCGCTGCCCGTCGCAAGGCCGAGCGCGACGCGAAAAAACGTGCCGAACAGGCCGCCAAAGAAAAGGAGGCTGCATCATGAACCATTACATCCCTGCACCCTCACCCCATACCCACGGAACGCTGAATGTTACCCGTATCATGCTCACTGTGTGGCTGGCGCTTCTACCTGCCAGTGTCTACGCGATTTACCTTTTCGGCTGGCCGGTCCTCAACCTGTTCCTGATCACGGTAACAACGGCCCTGCTCTCTGAAGCGGCAACACTCTGGCTGGCGGGCAAAGATGTACGAAACGGTATTAGTGACGGCTCCGGCCTGCTCACCGCCTGGTTGCTGGCGATGACACTACCACCCTGGGCGCCGTGGTGGATCGCCGTGGTTGGTGCAGTATTCGCCGTCGTTGTCGGCAAACAAGTTTTTGGCGGCATCGGTCAGAACCTGTTCAATCCCGCCATGCTCGGGAGAGTTGCCCTACTCATCGCCTTCCCGCTGGAGATGACCACCTGGGTGAGCCCGCAACCTCTTTTTACCGAGGCCGCTCCCGGATTCCTCAATAGCCTCGCGATCACCTTCAACGGCTTATCGAACATCGATGCCGTGAGTGGCGCCACTGTGCTTGGCCACATGAAAACGGAGCTTGGCCGAGGGGTACCGCTTGCTGAGGTATTGCCCGGCTTTTTCAGCCTGCAGCAAGGCGCGATGGGTGCCATGCGTGGCAGTCTTGGCGAGACCTCGGCGCTGCTGATCCTCATCGGTGGGATCTTCCTGTTGCTGCGACGGCTCATCACTTGGCACATCCCCGTCGCGATGCTTGCCAGTGTGACAGTGCTGGCAACGTTGATGCATCTTATTGATCCGGCTCGCTATGCCGATGCCTCGGTACACCTGCTGAGCGGCGCCCTGATCCTCGGTGCTTTTTTTATCGCTACAGATCCAGTGGGCTCACCCTCTACACCGCGCGGACAGCTGATCTTCGGTGCTGCCTGCGGCGCCCTTATCTACATTATCCGCACCTGGGCGGGTTTCCCGGAAGGTGTCGCCTTCGCCGTACTGTTGATGAACGCTGCCACACCGCTCATCGATCACTATTTCCGTCCACGTATCTATGGGCGGAGCAGCGATGGCAAACCGCTCGACTACACACAGGGTAAATTCGCACGGCTTCTTACCCGCTATGCAGGGAGGAAACCGTAATGTTCGGTCACGCCGTACTCGAACCCAGCTACAGAAAACGTACCGCCTACCAGGCGATGCTGCTCGGAGGCATGGCCACTCTGGCAAGCGCCGTTCTGGTGGTGGGCGATTTGGAGACCCGCGAGACGATCGCCATGCGTCACGCAGAAGATCTCAAGGCATCGCTCAGTCAAGTGCTACCCGATAAGGTCCATGACAATGACCTGCTCAGTGATGTAATCACCCTCCCCCCGAAGCAGGCAGGTTCAAAAGCGGTAATCGTCTATCGTGCCCATCTTCAGGAACAAATCAGCGCCGTGGCGTACGAGGTCTCCTCCAACGGTTACTCCGGCCCCATCACCTGCATCATGGGTATAGCATCCAATGGTGAGATCCTAGGCGTGCGAGTACTGGCACATACAGAAACCCCAGGTCTTGGCGACAAGATTGAAATCACCAGAAACGACTGGATCACATCGTTTAATGGACGTTCCTTGGCCAATACCGGCAGCCAGCAGTGGCACGTAAAAAAGGACGGCGGTGACTTTGATCAGTTCACCGGTGCAACCATCACACCCCGAGCCGTGGTGAAAGCAGTGCACGAGGGACTCGCCCTGTTCGATGCCAACCGCACAACCCTGCTCGAAATTACCAAAGCGGATCCCGTGGGAGGCCAAAGCAATGAGTGAGAACACGCCGATCGATTATCGCCGCATCATGCGTGACGGCCTGTGGGACAACAATGTGGTGTTCTCCCAATTGCTAGCCCTCTGTCCCCTTCTCGCAGTAACCGGCACCGCCACCAACGGCCTGGGCATGGGCATCGCCTCGCTGGTGGTGTTGGTGCTTTCAAACTTGGTAGTGGCCTTGTTTCGCGGAATTATCACTGCTGAGGTGCGCATCCCCATCTTTGTTTTGCTGATCGCGGCGATTGTCACCGTAGTGGACATGCTCATCAATGCCTGGCTACACGAACTGCACAAGGTATTGGGCTTGTTCATCCCACTCATCGTGACCAATTGCGCCATTCTTGGTCGTGCCGAATCCTTCGCCTCACGCCAGACGGTGCGCGCCTCGATCGTCGACGGCTTCGCCATGGGCATGGGTTTTACGCTTGCCCTGGTGGCACTGGGCGCCGTGAGGGAAATTCTCGGTGCCGGCACCCTGTTTGCAAACGCCTCCCTACTGCTAGGTGAGAGCTTTACCTTCCTGGAGATGACCTTGATCCCCGACTACCGTGGTTTTCTCATTATGGCGCTACCACCCGGCGGGTTTCTGATGATGGGTTTTCTAATGGCCGGAAAGCGCTTACTGGACGCACGCCGGCACCGCGATGAAGCACTCAGTGGGGCCGTAGCGACGGCTGAAGTCGGCACTTAAGTGGAGAATGAACAATGCGTATTTCCATCACCTATGCTGAACCGAGCAAGCAATGCTGGTTTGAATTAGACGTACCTGACGAGACTTGTGTTGAAGAGGCCATTAACCTGTCAGGCATCCTGCAACAGTTTCCGGACATCAATCTCGAAGAGAACAAGATCGGCATCTTTGGTAAGGTCGTCAAGCTACCGCAAACGCTCAAAGAAGGTGATCGTCTGGAGATCTACCGTCCTATCACCGCCGACCCGGAAACGGTCGAAAGACGTGATGAGGAAGATTAACCACAAGACAGCGCGCTCCTGGGAAATATGTTAGAACATGTAAGGAAACTTGACTGAAAAAGTGAGATCCGGCGCATCAGCTGTAAGACCGGCGCCCAGACTGGTCACCATCGCAAGGTGCTTGGTCATGGCATATGTGACACCAAGCCCGAGAGTGGCGGCATTTGACTTGCTGCCAATGATATCGATCCACTCATCACCCTTGTTTCGTGTTTTACTGACGCTGGTTAGTGCCTGTGAATACGACATATTCATGCTGAGCCTGTCATTGAAGGCAAAAGCGATGCCAACCCCGTATTGCCAGGTGTCGCCAAGGTCAACCTCACCTGGCTGATCGCCCTCCACCGACTGAATGTCGCTAAAACTTTCCGGGCGGGTGTAACTGTAGGCGATATTGGCAAAAATGATTGCAGGGTCCAGTGTCCTGACAAAAGAGGCCCCGGTGGTGGCGGACCACACGCCGCTCCCCGTAGGAAGTTCCGCAGGGACTTTCAACACGCCCTCAGTATCTTCGGGATCATTGGTCGGATGGTCGACTGTTGGTACACCATAAGGATGCTCGCCGCTTGGTCCGGTTAACGAAAGATTCCAGACAACGTCAGGATTTGTCGGGCCTTCTCTGGCAACCTGATAGCTCATTCCAATGGTCACATCACCCAGCGTCGGATCTCGTGTGACTTCGGCTTCGCCAACGATCGCCGCTGATCCGCTAGCCCCCCCTTTTTGATAGGTCGTTGAGCGTTGAATAAAGGGCACTGTAAGGTTGGCGTTCAACCTGTCAGTTAGGCCATAACGCGCCGAAAAATCGTAACGAAAGATATCCGTCTCCACCCCCTCCAGTGCGATATTGCCGAGAAAAATCGCATCAAGCGCAAGAAAACCATTGAGAACCAGTTGCTTGCGATCCGAATGCGTATAAGTAACACCGGCTTCGAGAGTCAACCTGCGATTGAACAGGGCATGCTCTTCCTGTAACAGGGCCTCTACACTGTGGCTTGGCTTCGCTTTACGTACCGACTTGTCAGCAACGACGTCAGGTGCAGAGGGATTTTCCCTGCCGTTTTCCTGAGACAATCGTTCCGCAACCTCTCTGTCAACCTGGCGTGTCTCGAGTGATTTGTACAAGCGCTGCAGTTTCTGCAACTCCAGCAAAGAGGCGTCATACTGTTTTTTCAACTGGACATAGGCGTATTTGTTCTGCATAGAACGGATTTTGTCGCCGGAAGCCTCAATCTTCTGATGAGCATCAGCCAGATCATTGAGTCGCTCTTCAAGCGATTGAAGTTTTTCTAGTTCGCGTGCAAATTGTTGCTTGAGCAGTTGTGCCTGCTGCGACTCATTTATGGAACCGGAACCAGAGTCCTGGGCATTAGCCATTCCCTGGGAGGATAATAAGACGGCAAGCATGAGGAGAGAAACAGACCGGGAATACGGACAGTTCATTTGGCATCCTATTGTTAAGGCTTATGCATCCAGCCGCCAACGACTAGCGTCTGATTTATAATGAGATCAATACGGAAAGTACTAAAAGTAATAATGGAAAATATGTGTTAGTCAAATCCCCGACCAAGACATCGCCGACACAAGTATGTAACAATTTGCCCCGATATCACCTACCGAGGCGTGGGGACTCTTACCTGCGCGCACGACAGGGGATACTGGAGTGACAGGTAATCAGGCAATACTCATTCATAGTCTTTAGGAGTCACTCAGAGCTTGATAGCCATCGGCATAGTGGAGCTGGATGGCCACCGCCTTATGCCTTCCTTTTGTTACCTGCACTGAGAAGCCTTAGCAAGATCTCATGAGCAAGACTCAGGCGCTTTTGTTGGCGCAGACTCCATTCACATCCCAGGAGTCAGTCCACGCAAGTTGCCGATTGCCGTTCCCAGGCCTTGTTGCAGAACAAACTGCTCAGACTCACTACCGACTACGACGTTCATATCAAGCTGATTGGAGATGCTGTGGCGGTCTCCGAGTACCACGATAGTTTGATAGGCGCCTTTACCGGTCGCACCCTCAATAGCCCCCCGGATGGACTGTTCGGCAACGCCCTGGCCGGCAACTTCAAGCTGAACAACGACCGAGTTATCGTCAAGCGTCGACGAGGCAGACATGCCATTACTGGTTTCGATCAGATCACTGCTGATAACTCCTGCGGGATCGTCCGGTATTTCGCTAAGTAGATTAATCCTGGTCAGGTTCTTCGTAGAGTTGAAGTCCCCGGCACTCTGAACACTCTGTGTGACACCACTGATATTGTCGATTCCGGAACTGGTGACGGTACGATTTTCAGTATCGGTCAGTTCAACACCGGTATCGTTGACCTCGATGCTTGCAGTAGGCGTAAAACTCACCGTTGGAGCAGGTGTTGTCAAGTTCACACTGACTGTGGCCCCGGCATTAAGTAGCGCACCATTAGGCGCCTCCCAGTTGCTCTGCATCTGGACACCGAAATAGACCACTTGAGATGTTGATGCCACATACTTTCCGCGCATCTTGGCCAAAGTGGGGTCAGGAACAACCTCCATGCCTGGAACTATTTCACGGTCAGATGAATGAGCCGCCAAAGAGGTAATCATCAGTGGAAAAATCGATGCCACTAGTAGGAACTTCGCAGAAACACGAGTAATTTTCATCAGAACATCCTCTGCTGTCATCGACTTAATAACCGTTCCGAAATCTGATGGCTGTTTAGCAGTTTAAGCAGGAGCGACAACACGCCAGGCATAACCATCAGTTAGAATAGATCAGCATGACTGAATCCGAAATCGAGTAATTCAGAATCTGTAATCGGTCCATTCGCCGCCAACCAGTGGCGAGCAGTTGCCGGTTTTTTCACTTGAAGCAATCGGGTGTTACGAATAAATCCACTTCCGATCACCGCAAACACAGTACGTGTCTCCCAGGCCGCCATAAATTCCTCCAGTGATAACACCTTGTTACCGAGTGCGGGATCAGCAATGAATACCTGGTCATCCATTAGCCGCTTAAGCACAACAAAATGCTTATAGCCGTTGATATCCAACATAACGATGGTCGGCACCCTTATCAGGCGCAAGCGCTCAAGGGAGACGCGGTAGCCCCTCGCCCTCAAGCCAAGCGATTCCGCATAGTTCTTGAGATCGAGAAGAGAGAATCCTTTTTGCATAACGATTTTCGGATCGCTGACCTGCAATAGACCTTGCATCACTGATATTTCATCCACATCCATGCCATAGCCATACTTGAGAATGGTTGCGAGGGATGCCGCCCCGCAACTGAAGTCCGTTCTCTGACGCACTACATATTGGAAACGCGCCTCAGCCATACTCACGACAGGCTTCTTTATCAGCCCACCCCCAGGGAGGACGCCGGCAAATCCGATCTCTGAACCTGATGTCGCCGTGTTCAATCCTATACACAGCGGTATCGCAAAAATTAATTGAGTAAATAGCTTTCGTACTGAAAAATCGTAATGCATATGATGCCATCCCTTCGTTGTGACGTTTCAGCCGAGTTGCCCTCAACAAGGAGAACAAGCTTGTAAGCTGAACACCTCCTGCCCCATGGCAGGAGGTGTTCCATTTTGCTGTCGAAGATATACTGTGAGGGTTAGGGCGTAACCGACATAGACAGACTGTTGCTCTGGAGGTTGCCGGAACCCGATGCCATATTGGCGCCGATATTCCCGCCGGCATTCATGAATGCCTGATTGTCGAGCCTGACGGTATTGGTCGCAAAGGTGGTACCGCCGGCACCCGCACAAACAGCACACTCATCGATCACGAAATAATCGACGTTTCCGGTGAGGGTGGCGCTGAGTTCGTAGGTTGATGTTTCCTGTGCCCCGATACCGCCTGTATGCGATGAAGAGTATAGATTAGCTGGGGATGGGGTTCCATTTACCAGGAAGGAGCCGTTTTCCTCATTGACGATGTTATCAGAGCCATAGGTACCTGCCATGTTGCCGGAACCAAGGCCCGTCAGGAATTGCCCTTCGGGTGTTGTGAGAATTACCGCTTCCGATTCAAAATGTCCAGACACCAACCCCGGCTCGCCATTGACCACAGGCACATATTCGCCTTGATTGGAGGTGATGTTAGCCGTGGAATGCTGCTGGGTATTTACCGAGGCTTCGGCAATCCCGGCACTGGCAACAGCAGAGGAGAAGTTGTTCTTTTGCAAGTTGCTATTTCCGGCAGCAAAGTTAACGCCTAAGTTGCCGGCAGAGGCGGCAAATGACGTTTGTCCGATCCTTGTCTGATTGTCAACGCTTTGGTTAATGGTGGTGTTTTGATTCGCATCCTGATGCACAAACACCTCCGAATCCACCAGGCCGAAAACAAACGTGCTATCAGCGGCAGAAGCCATTGCTGAGGCATTGTCCTGCATATTATTGTCACCAGCGTTCATGTTGACCGCGATGTTACCTGTTGCGCCACTCAACATGTTATCGCTGGAACTGGCTTCATTCGACAGATTGAGGTTTTGTGCAATTTCTTGCCCGCCGCTGTTTCCGCTGTTGAACTGCTTGTCATCGATCACCGCCACAGCAGAAGAGTCCGGTACTAATATGCCGTTCACAATAATCCCGCCGTTAATGGAAATTTGCTTAGACAAGGAGAGACTCTTGTTCATTTGAACATCGACAAGGTTGTTGGTTGTACTGGTGACACCTTGCGCCATCGCGGCTCCACTTACCGCCAGGGCGGCAACAGCCATTGCAATAGTGTTTTTTCTGAATGTACTTTTCATGACTCGTTCCTCTTGATTCGATCGCGATTATGAAAACAGTGACAATCGCCGCATTACTGGGGTTGGGCGGGCGTAGGGATCACGGCCATAGAGAGGCTGTTACTCTGGACATTGTTAGTGCCGGCAGACATATTGATACCGATATTGCCTGACGCACCCATGAACGTCTGACCGCCGAGAGTGGACACATTCTTTGTCTTCACCACGACTTCATCACCACAGGCAGCGCCACAGCTATCGAGCACCCAAACAGGAACCTGGCCGGTAATCACACCGCCAAGATCTACTGAGGCATTGGTTGTGTACGCCAGATCGCCATTGTGTGTCCCTTGATAAGAGCCCGAGACAGCACCACCAAATGTCCCGGCCTCATTTCCGTTATAACCACCATCAGACGAGGTGGTGAACCGTCCTCCGGTTAAACCACCTACATCGCCAATCTGTGCCGGAGTGGCCGCAGTAAAAGTCACGTCCCTATACTCGATGTGCCCGGAAACCGCGCCGGGTGTCCCCGCTCCAACTGCCGTCAATGGCAGGTTATTGGTGATGTTGCCATGAACATTTTGTTCAGTATTCACACTAGCCTCGGCGATAACGCCGTTACCTACAGACATTACCATGTTGTTTTTCTGCAGGTTGTTGTTGCCGGTTGCCACATTGACACCAATATTTCCGGAGGCGCCTGCAAAGGCACTGGCGCCCATAGATGACGTATTCTCTACGCCCTCATTTCTAGTCAGATTCCCCTCGGCCCTTTGACGAACGAACACCTCCGCATCGATAAGTCCTGCGTTTAACGCCGTCGCTGTATCCAGGGCAGTCATGGCGGAAGCATTATCCTGCAGATTATTGTCACCGGAGGCCATGTTAAGACCAATATTGCCGCTAGCCCCGCTCATGACTTCATCACCGGCCGTGGCGGAATTCTGCAGCAGAAAATTTTCTCCCTGATTTGCCGTGGCATCCTGTTTGTCGTCAACGACAGCGACCGATGCGGAATTCACACTAATCGAGCCATCGACAATAATTCCTCCCTCGATGGTATTTATCGTAAGATTCTTGGCAAGTGAGAGATTTTTTACCATTTGCACAGTGGTCACATTGTTCGTTGTGTTGGTATCTTCTTGTGCCAGCACAGCTCCACTGCAAGCAACCGTCGCGATAGCAATCGCAATTGCACTTTTTCTAAATAAGGTTTTCATGATGCTCTCCTTTGTTGCGAGAAGTTAATTGGGATTCCCCATCGACATCTCAAACCGGTTTGATGTGACATTTCCCGAGCCGGATGTTTGGTTGAGTTGAACAAGACCACTTGCCCTAACGAACGCGGTACTGTCGATATGTGCGGCACGCGTTGTGTTGACAGGTAGTTCAATTTCCGGTCCAGCGACCGGTACATTGGAGTGCGTTTCAGCGAGCGTAATATCTGAAAGCTCCCCGTTGATACTCATGGCCGTGGCGAATGCATTGAGTTGTATATTGGATGCACCACTTACCTGATTTATCGATATCACACCAGTCGTTCCATTAAAGGCATTATCACTGATAAGACTGACGGCATGATCCGGAAACTCTGCCTGACTCATATCGACGTCCTGTTTGTCATAGGTATAGGCAATAGCAATACCGCCATCCTGAGTCAGGGCTATCGATCTGCTATTATTTTGCGCATTTCCATCACCTGCAGCCTGATTGATACTTAATGCACCATGGACTTGACTTAGAGAGTCTCCGGAAATTTCACTGATAACACTATATTGTTCAAGCAACTGATTAACTGACACATCCTCAGCCATTGCCGAGCGTGTTAGTGCGAAAACCACAAAGGTCACCTCTGTCACAAGCAGAGCCAAAGGGAAACGATTAAAAATCATCAACATAATGTGATGCTCCCTATCATCCTATCGTGCTTAATTAGTGTATTCACTCAGTGAGTGTTGAGTGCGCCAAGGGGTTGCACAACAGCCTTAATCTGTTTATCGATATCTCCGGTAACACGACGAATATTTCCAACACTTTGCATAACGGAACGGCCTGCCACCCCGCTCCTCAACACACTTCCACCAGGAAGAGTTTGACTGTGAAAGTTAGAATGAGGCGGTGTGTCAGGTCGAGTTAGATAAGAGGTCGCCCCCGTATTGATGACTGCTGCGTCAGCATCACTAATCTCGACCAGTCCACTATATTCCGGTATGGCTTTTGTTTGCTGCAACGGCCCGACATCCAGCAGCAACGCCTTCCCCGGGTAACCAGGACGAGCAGCAGGTCCTTTGGGTACATCCCGCAACAGAACGATCTCGCCAGGATTTGCTTCAAACCGCCGTGTTGCCCCAGCGGCTTCTACTGTATTAAAAACTGCTGTCAAAAAAACAACAGAAGACACCAGTACAACCGTGCGCACCAAGACAACATGGTTTCTATTTGATGTTGACGCGAACACTATAAAGATCACGTCGTTAAACAACACGACAAAAGACCTCATCATTCAAATTCCTCGCGGTGGAACGTCATTATCGACATCATGAAAGACAGACACCTGATGTACTGCAGGCTTCATGCCAAACACATATCTCATTGAATTACATATAAAAACTATACAACCTCGAAAAATCTAATGTCATAAAGTGTTTACTTCCCTTTACACCCCTCCCCCATAAAAACGGTAAGCACCTGATTTATTTCGACCGTTGACTGATTTACTGAGTGTTTCATTAATGAATCACCAGAGTTAACTTTCAGCGCAAAAAAAAGCCCCTATATGGGGCTATTTATCTTAAAGTTGATTAAACCTAATTATTTTCGTGTTTTTCCGCTCATCTTTGCTCGCTCCAACAACATTAACTACCTGTCCTTGTCAGCTCATACTTGTTCATTAAACGATAGAGAGTAACACGCGACACCCCAAGAACCCGGGAAGCTTCTGACACATTATTATTTGCACTGGACAAGGTATCCATAATCACCTTCTTCTCAGCGTGATGTCTAACATCATGCAAAGAATTCGCAAACCTCTCTGCATGACGCTTTTCAAGACCAAGATCTTTAGGCGTAATCAGACGGGACTCCGCCATAACCACTGCTCTTTGTACACGATTGATAAGCTCACGAACATTTCCCGGCCAGGCATGATTGTTCATCATCTTTATTGCCAACTGGCTAAACCCTTTCATTTTTCCACCATTTTTTTCTGTAAAAATAGTAAAAAAACGGTTAGCCAACAGTTCAATATCACCCACCCGGGCCCTCAATGGAGGAATATTAAGGCGTAACACATTTAATCGATAGTATAAATCTTCCCTGAAAGAACCTTGCTCTACAGCTTTTTCCAGGTCGACATGCGTTGCTGCAAGTACTCGCACATCAACATTGGTGATCTCCGTATTTCCGACACGTTCGATGGTTCCTTCCTGAAGGAACCGAAGAAGATTCGCCTGGGCCTCGTATGGCAGGTCACCGATCTCATCCAGAAATATCGTCCCTCCGTTAGCGGCCTCGATCTTTCCTGTCTTGCGTTTCATCGCACCGGTAAAGGCACCCTTTTCATGACCAAACAATTCTGACTGAACAAGCTTCTCCGGCATAGCACCGCAATTTACGGCAACGAAGGGCCCCTTTCTGCGTGAGGAGTGCCGGTGTAAGCCTCTGGCGACAAGCTCTTTTCCGGTACCGGACTCGCCGCTCAGCAACACAGGGGAATCGACTCGGGAAACTTTTTCAAGCTGCCTGAACAAATCATGCATTTGCGGGCTTTGTCCAAACATCTCGTATGAGGCAGTGACTTCCTCCTCATCATGTTGTGACAACTGCTTCTTTAACCGTGCCATTCCATAAAGATGCCCGAGAGTAATATGGAGTCTTTCCGAGTCTATGGGTAAGGTGTGGTAATCTTCGAAATTATTGTAAATAAACTCCGCATAACCACTGCGCTGCAGTACTCCCGGGACCACCAGCGCCACCCATCGTAATGGTTGGCAAATCAGCAGGCACTCTTCCAGCTCGCGTAACACCTTACTATCAAGGTTATCCAGGTACATCAGGCCGACATCGTAATGAGTACGTTGGTGCAAAGCCAAGGCACCTGCTGCGCAAGTTGTTTTATCAACCTGCCAATCACTGCCGGTTATATCGTTAATGTCAGGAAACTCAGCTCCGACATAGAGAAGTCTTTTTCCCTCTGTGTCCATTTTTCGCTTTCCCCCATCAACTTAGGCTACAGGCCACTACGAACAATCCGCTGAGAACATGCGCATACATGAGGGCAGCTTCTTAACACCAGCATGGCTGCTTTGAGCTGCTCAGGATATGTTGGTCGTGCGCTCACACCTTCACACCATCGAATTAAACGAGGCACCTAGTTTGGATAAAGTCATTCCTCAATCAGGCCCCCTGTCGCAGGATGAAATCTGCCAGGCCGGTACAACAAAGAATTGACGCAGAGAGGAAGACTTCACCCAAATGAAACAACTCTCCAATCGGCAGCGCGGGCTGCACAGCAATGCCGAGACATGGGCCATTGCCTGATCACGTAGATACTCTAGGCCGGTATAAGCAGCCTCCGATCTCCATAAAACCGGGATCACAGCACACACTGGCCAAAAAATGCAGTAAGCTACTGATATTGCGAGATATTCTCACTACATTCAGGAAGAACTATAGAGGCGATTACGGAAAACGCAAACAGGAAAAAAGCCGGGCACAGGCGATGTAGCCTCGCAAAAATG